>CAMLNA010000168.1 GCA_946481025.1 uncultured Rivibacter sp. | reverse complement strand
CGGGCCGCCGCGCCGGGCCGCCCCAAGCAAGGCCCGACCCTCCCGGAGGGTCGATCGCCGTACTCGGCGAGCGGGGTGCTGTCATGAATCACGTGATGCTCGTTGACGACGACACCGACCTGCTGCGCCTGCTGTCGATGCGCCTCGGCGCCGCCGGCTATCGCGTGACCGCCGTCGAAAGCGCCGAGGACGCGCTTGCCCGCCTCGCGGTGGAGCGCCCGCAGCTCGTGGTGAGCGACGTGCAGCTGCCCGGCAAGGACGGCATGCAGCTGTTCGACGCGATCCGCGCCAAGCACCCCTCGCTGCCGGTGATCATGCTCACCGCGCACGGCACCATCCCCGATGCGGTGGAGGCCACTTCGCGCGGCGTCTACACCTATCTCACCAAGCCCTTCGACGGCAAGGCGCTGCTCGACACCATCGCGCAGGCGCTGTCGCTCGCAGCGCCGCCGGGCACCGGCCCGCGCGAAGGCGAGGTGTGGCGTGAAGCCATCGTGAGCCGATCGAACGTGATGGCCGAGCTGCTGGCCGAGGCCAAGCTGGTGGCGGGCTCCGACGCCAGCGTGCTGATCCGCGGCGAAAGCGGCACCGGCAAGGAGCTGCTCGCGCATGCCATCCACGGCGCGAGTTCGCGCTCGAGCCGGCCCTTCGTGGCGGTGAACTGCGGGGCCATTCCCGAGAACCTGCTCGAGTCGGAACTTTTTGGACACGTGAAAGGCGCTTTTACCGGCGCCGTGGCCAATCACAGAGGCCTCTTCCAGGCAGCGGATGGCGGCACCCTGTTTCTAGATGAAATCGGCGACATGCCCCTGCCGCTGCAGGTGAAGCTGTTGCGTGTGTTGCAAGAGCGCATGGTGCGACCGGTGGGCGCGACGGAAGCCATCCCGGTCGACGTGCGCATCATGTCGGCCACGCACCGCGATCTCGACAGCGCGATGCGCGAGGGCCAGTTCCGCGAAGACCTCTACTACCGGCTCAACGTGGTGTCGCTCACCGTGCCGCCGCTGGCGGCGCGGCGCGAAGACATCCCGCTGCTGGCCAATCACTTCCTCTCGAAGCTGGCCGACAAGTACGGCAAGCGCGTCAACGGTTTCGCCTCCGACGCCCTGAAGGCGCTGGCCACGGCCTCGTGGCCGGGCAACGTGCGCCAGCTGCACAACGTGGTCGAGCAGGTCACCGCGCTGGCCACCACGCCGCTCATTCCGCTGGCCCTGGTGCAGCGCGCCCTGCGGGTGCCGACCATGGAGGTGCTGAGCTATGCCGAGGCCCGCACCCGGTTCGAACGCGAGTACCTCGTGGGCCTGCTGAAGATGACCGACGGCAACGTGGCCGATGCCGCGCGCCTCGCAGAACGTAACCGCACCGAGTTCTACCGCCTCCTCCAGAAGCACGGCCTGACCCCCGGGCAGTTCCGCGGCGAGCCGCCTGCCGAACCCCAGGTCGCTGAATAGCGACTGCGTTTTCTCCAGCTCTATCAAGTACTTGCGGCGCCTTCGGGCGCCGCAGTCGCCTGGGCCCGACGCATTTTTTGTTGCAATGCGGCATTCGCGCGGAATTTGCCGCGCAGGCGATCGCAAGTCGTTGATTTAAAAGGGGTTGCTCTTTTGGCACGGGCGTTGCGATGGGACCGGGATGCAAATGTCCCGCCCCTTTCGCCTCCCCCTCAGGCCAGGCGCGGTGTGTGTCGGTTTGTTGCTCGCCGGGCTGGTGGCCGGCGGCGCCGCACGCGCTGCGAGCTTCGGCTTCGATGACGTGGCCGAGCGCGCGCAGGCGCTCGCCCGCGAACCGTACCGCCCCAAGGCCTCGACGCTTCCGGCCGAGCTGAAGGCGCTCACCTACGACCAGTACCGCGACATCCGCTTCAAGCCCGAGCGCGCCATGTGGCGCCGCGAGAAGCTGCCCTTCGAGGTGATGTTCTTCCACCTCGGGAAATTCCAGACCGAGCCGGTGCTCATCAACGAGGTCACGCCGCAGGGCGTGAAGCACCTCACCTTCGACCGCAACGACTTCGACTACGGGAAGAACAAGCTCTCGCCCCAGGCCTGGGGCGACGTGGGCTATGCCGGCTTTCGGGTGCACTACCCGCTCAACAACGACAAGTACAAGGACGAGGTCGTCGTGTTCCTGGGCGCGAGCTACTTCCGCGCGCTCGGCGCCCACCAGCGCTACGGCCTCTCGGCTCGCGGCCTGGCCATCGACACGGTGGGGGGCAAGGGCGAGGAATTCCCGCGCTTTTCGGAGTTCTGGATCGAGCGGCCGGCCGCCAACGCCAAGTCGCTGGTGATCCATGCGCTGCTCGAGTCGCCGCGCGCCACAGGGGCCTACCGCTTCGAGGTGAAGCCCGGTGCCGAGACGGTGACCGAGGTGCGCTCGAAGCTCTTCCTGCGAGCGGGCGTGGCCACGCTGGGCGTGGCACCGCTCACCAGCATGTTCATGTTCGGCGAGAACCAGCCTCACCGCACCGACTTCCGCCCCGAGGTGCACGACTCCGACGGCCTGATGGTGGCCACCGGCGAAGGTGAATGGATCTGGCGCCCGCTGCAGAACCCCAAGCGCACCCTGACCACCTCGTTCGCGATGAAGTCGCTGCGCGGCTTCGGCCTCCTGCAGCGCGACCGCAACTTCGCCAGCTACGAAGACACCGAAGCGCGCTACGAGCTGCGGCCCAGCGCATGGATCTCCCCGGTGGGCGACTGGGGCCCGGGCCGCGTGGAGCTGGTGCAGCTTTCAACGCCCGACGAGACCAACGACAACATCGTTGCCTACTGGGTACCGGAGAAGCCGCCCGCGCCGGGCCAGCCGCTGGAGCTGGCCTACCAGATGCGCTGGCAGGGCAGCCAGCCGCAACGACCGCCCGGCGCATGGGTCGTGCAGTCGCGGCTGGGCCGCGGCTTCGACGAGCTGGCCCCCAACGAGCACCAGTACGTCGTCGACTTCGCCGGCCCTGCCATCGACAAGCTGCCCGCCGACGCCGCGGTGAAGGCGGTCGTCTCGGCCGACGCCAACGGCGAAGTCGTCGAGCGCAACGCCTACCGCAACGAAGCCACCGGCGCGTGGCGCATGACGCTGCGCGTCAAGCAGATCAAGGCCACGCAGCCGGTGGAGCTGCGCGGTTTCCTTCAACACGGCAACGACATCCTGAGCGAAACATGGAGCAACGTCATCCCTCCGCAGTGAGCGCTCGTGCGACCACGAGTGCCAACCCCCTGGCCCTGGCCGCCGTGCCGGCCCACAAGGCCGCGCATGGCCCGAGCATGCCGCCCATCGCGCGCGGCTCGATGGTGGCGCAGCCCTGGGTGGGCTTCTGGCGCAGCCTGTGGCTCGCGGCCACCGGCCGGTCCACGGCCGCACAGAGTCCCGCAGAGCTCGCCCCGTGGGAGCTGGCGGCCCGCAGCCGCAGGCGCATGCTGCTCGCCCTCGTCGCGCTGACCACCGCAGGCTCGACCGCCGTGCTCGCGCATGCGCAACCCGTCTATGAGCATGCGCTGCTGCAGTGGGTGCAGATCGGCCTGTTCGCGCTGCTCTTCGCCTGGGTATCGGCCGGCTGCGTGACGGCGGTGATGGGCTTCTGGGTCACGCTGCGCGGCGACCGCTTCGCGCTCTCCAGGCAGTCGGCCGGCCAGCAGCCGCTGGGGCCGCAGGCCAGCACCGCGGTCATCATGCCGATCTGCAACGAGGACGTGGCCACGGTCTTCGCCGGGCTGCGCGCCACCTGCGAATCGCTGGCCACCACCGGTGCCCTGCGCCTGTTCGACTTCTACGTGCTGTCCGACAGCGCAGACCCCGCCGTGCGGGCCGCCGAGCTGGCCGCCTGGGGCCGGCTGCGCGAGCAGCTGCAGGCTTGCGGCGCGCGCGTGCACTACCGCTGGCGGCAGCGCCGCACCAAGCGCAAGGCCGGCAACGTGGCCGACTTCTGCCGCCGCTGGGGCCGCAACCACCGCTACATGGTCGTGATGGACGCCGACAGCGTGATGAGCGGCGACTGCCTGCTCACCCTGGTGCGCCTGATGGAAGCGCACCCCACCGCCGGCATCCTGCAGACGGCGCCGCAGGCGGTGGGCCATGCCACGGTGCATGCCCGCGCCCAGCAGTTCGCCGCCCGCGTGACCGGGCGGCTCTTCACCGCCGGCATGCAGTACTGGCAGCTGGGCGAAGCGCACTACTGGGGCCACAACGCGATCATCCGCGTGGAGCCCTTCATGAAGCACTGCGCGCTGGCCCGGCTGCCGGGCCGCGGCGCGCTGGCGGGCGAGATCCTGTCGCACGACTTCGTGGAAGCCGCGCTGATGCGCCGCGCCGGTTATCACGTGTGGCTGGTGCACGACCTCGTGGGCAGCTACGAACAGCAGCCGCCGCACATGCTGGCGGAGCTGCAGCGCGACCGCCGCTGGTGCCAGGGCAACCTGCAGAACGCACGGCTCATTGCCGAGCCGGGCCTGCATGCGGTGCACCGCGGCATGCTGGCCACCGGCGCCATGGCCTACCTGTCGGCGCCGCTGTGGCTGCTGTACGTGGCGCTGGGCGCCGCGCTGTGGCTGGTGGGCGGCAACGTGTTCTTCGCGCCCGACGGCAGCCTGGCGCTCGGCGTGTTCAGCCTGTGGGCCGGCACCATCACCATGCTGGCCCTGCCGCGCGTGCTGGGCGTGCTGGCCGTGCTGATGCGCGGCGAGCAGCACTACTACGGCGGCGCCTGGAAGCTGCTGCAGAGCGCGGTGCTCGAGGCCGGACTTTCCATCCTGCAGGCACCGCTGCGCATGGTGGCGCACAGCCTGTTCGTGGTGGGCGCCCTCACCGGCTGGAAGCTCGAATGGAAGTCGCCCCCGCGCGAGGCCACCGACGTGCCCTGGCGCGAAGCCGCCCAGCGCTTCGCACCGGTGGGCGCAGCGGTGCTGGTCATTGCGGCCGCGCTGCTGCTGGTGCACCCGCCCGCGGTGGTGTGGCTGCTGCCGGTGGGCGTGCCGCTGCTGCTGGCCGTGCCCTTCACCGTGCTGACCAGCCGCGCGAGCCTGGGCGAACGCGTGCGCAACGGCGGCTGGCTGCTGGTGCCGGAAGAGTCGTGGTCGCCCTCGGTGTTGCGCCAGGCCTGGGCCTACGCCCGCTTGCCACAGACACAGAGCGCGTGGGCCTCATGGGGCGAACTGCTGCGCGATGCGGGCCTGTGCGCGCTGGCCGCTGCCGCGATGGGCGCACGGCGCACCTCGCAAGGGCTGCGCGGCCAGGCGCGGCTGGCACGTATCCGGCAGCTGCATGCCACGCCGGCCACCGAGCTTTCGGTGGCCGAGCGCATGCGTTTCCTCAGCGAACCGGGGAGCCTGCAGCAGCTGCGCGCGGCCTCCGCCCTGGCGGCGGCTCAGTGATGCGCATGCGTGCCGGCGGCTGACGCCGTGCGCGGCATGGGCTGGTGGCTCATGTCGCGGCAGGCCTGGGCGCACCGGCGGCAGGCCTGCGCGCAGGCCTGCGCGCAGGCCTGGCAATGGTCCATCGCGTGGCGCGAGCATTCCTCGGCGCACGCCTCGCACAGCAGCGCACAGAAGGCGCAGGCCGCGCTGTCGTTGGGGCTGCCGCGGGCCATCAGCGAGGCCGCCAGGCGGCAGGCCTGGGCGCAGTCCATGTCGAGCGCGATGCAGCGCGCCATGGACTTCGGGTCGGGCTCGTTGAGGCACGACACCGCGCAGTGGTCGCAGGCATCGGCGCAGGCGTAACACTCGGCGATGCAGTGGTGATGCTGTTCATGGGCCATGGTGCTTCTCCTTTCAGGCAGGGGCGGCTCATGGCTGGCGCGGCAATCCGCGCACCCGTCCGGGGCAGCAGCGTTACACCAGCAGGCCCATCACCTCGTCGAGCAGCAGTGTCATGGCGCTGTCGCCATCGACCTCCAGCGCGACTTCGGCATTGCCGGCCGTGCCGGCGGGCAGGCGCAGGTTGCACACGGTCATGCCGCGGGTGAAGGTGCCGCGCAGCTCGATGTCGACCCGGGCCGACATGAACCTGAACAGCTGGGGCCAGCGCAGGTACACCGGCACGATCGGGTCGAACAGCGGCATCGGCACCGTGCCGTCGCGGTTGCGGATGCGCTGGTAGGCGTCGAGGTAGCCCGCGAACCAGCGCGCCTGCGGGCTGCCGGCGGCGTTGGCCGCCTGCTGCACGCGGCCCACCTCGCGCTGGGTGAGCAGCAGCTGGTCGCACACGTTGAGCCCGAACATGCGCAGCGGCACACCCGAGTTGAACACCACGGCGGCCGCCTCGGGGTCGGCATAGATGTTGAACTCGGCGGCCGGCGTGTGGTTGCCCCGCCCGGTGGAGCCGCCCATCAGCAGCAGCTCGCGCAACTGGGTGGCGAGCGACGGGTCGCGGATGAAGGCGGTGGCGACGTTGGTGAGCGGCCCGAGGGCCAGCACCGACAGCTCACCGGGGTGGCGCCTGATGGTGTCGATCAGCGCGTCGACGCCATGCTCGGGCGACGGGGCCGCCGCCACCGCCGGCAAGGGCTCGCCGGTGGTGCGCATGCCCATCAGGCCCAGCACGCCTTGCGCGGTTTCTCGCTTGCCCAGCAGCGGCTGCGCGCAGCCCGCATAGAGGGGCGTGGCAAGCCCGTAGTGGTGCTTGATGGCCAGCGCGTTGGCCAGCGTGATGTCGAGCGGCGCGTTGCCGGCCACCACGCTGGTGCCCAGCCATTCGACCTCGCGATTGCAAGCCAGCAGCAGCATCGCGAACCAGTCGTCGAACCCCGGGTCGGTGTCGAGCCAGATCTTGCGCATAGGGGCCGATTGTCGTCGGCCCCGGGGCGGGGCGGGTTTTCAGTCAGCGGCGATGGCCGCCGAGCGCCGCTTCGATCTTCTTGTCGGTCTTGTACTGGCCCAGCGCATAGACCGCCCAGATGGCCGCCGGCAGCCAGCCGATGAGCGTGACCTGCAGGATCAGGCACACGATGCCGGCGATGGGGCGGCCGATGGTGAAGAAGGCGAGGAAGGGAAGAAAGATGGCGAGGAGGAGGCGCATGGCGGCGTTGGTGGAGGCGTTGCGAAAGGGAAAGAAGCGTACCCGCGGACTAGGTGTCCCACTGAAGCGTGGACACAACGTGTTCATTCAAGTCTTCCGCGAGCCATGCGAGGTGCTGTCTCAGCGTGGCAAGGGGGATGTGGCTTCCCAGCTGCAATGAGCGGAAGCGCCCGCCGCCACGGTCGAGGCGAATCGCGAAACTGCCGGTCTCGTCGCCCGTCTTCGGCAGGCAGGCCCGTACCGACGCAATGGACTCGAACTGCACCGCCGTTGTCTGCGCGGCGCCCCAGAAGCCCACTTCGGTGTAGCGCAGCGTGCGACGCGATCTGTCGAATGAGAAGGCGTTGATCGTCGGGCTGCACAGCGACCACGCGACCAGCCCGCCGACGAGAGCGGGCGCGCCCAACAGCAGCACCCACAGCGGCGGGTACGCCCAATACGAGAACGCGCCGTAGTCCAGTTGCCGCAGCCACGAGGCCAGCACGACCAATGCTTCGGCCAAGAGGGCGAACAGCAGCATGCAAACGGCCGTCAGGGCCGAGGGCGCCAGGACCATCATCAAGGCGTCGCGCCCGCGAAGCGGCGGCAGGGAAGAACGCCAATCAGACAGATGCGGCGTCAGCACGCCGGTCCACTCGTCGTGCGAGTTGCGTCGCGTGGGGTGCACGAGACGCCGTACGGCAGAACCTCGCGTGCCCCTACTGGCGAGCACCGTTCCGCACCGACGCCATGGCCACTGACAGCCGCGTGTAGCTGAAGGCGAGGAAGTTGTGCAACTTGTCCTCATTGCGATGGCACAGATCCATCACCGTCGACAACTTCATTTCGGGGTCCAGTACACGGTTGAATTGGGTGGCCGCGGCTAACTTCGTCATGAAGGCCGGTGTGGGCTGCGTCACGCCCAGCGTGCAGAGGATCTTACGGAGGGCGCGGAGTGGCGGTCGCGGCCATGCTCTGTGCCGCGGCTGAGTGGCTGGCTCTTGCAGTGGAAGGGTGAAGGTCACTTCTTTCCGTCCTTGAAGGGGTTCATGACGTGGAGCGGTGTGTTGTACAAGGTCCGCGATCAGGCGCCAATACCAACAAACTTCGGGCCCGCATGCGCCCATGGCGCCTTGGCATCGCACCGCCCCCCCTCGCACGCCGCCCTGGTGCAGCAAGCGCGGCCACCGCCCCGTCAGACTCAACCGCCCAGAGACTGCTGCCGCTTCTTGCGGCCCACGATGCGGGGTATCTTGGGTGCCGCAAGGCCGGCCAA
>CAMLNA010000167.1 GCA_946481025.1 uncultured Rivibacter sp. | reverse complement strand
ATCACGTCGGTGGAGGCGCAGGCGCTGCAGCGGGCGGCCTGAGGGAAGGCAGGCGCCGCGTGATGGGACTTCGATACCCCAATTCATTCACCGCGGAGGCGCGGAGAACGCGGAGGACCTTAGAGAAGGCCTGAATTCCTCCGCGAATCTCCGCGTCCTCTGCGTCTCTGCGGTGAAGGTATTCGGCAGCTCACTCGCGAACAACAACCACCCCTCCGGGCGCACACTGCGCCTCTGCCCCACCGGCGAACGGATCACGACCCCAACGCCCCCCGCAGCGCCGCCGCCAGCTGCAGCTGCGCCAGCCGCGCCGCACCGATCGCTCCGCCCATGCTGATGAAACCGTGCGCGAGCCCGTGGTACTCGACCACCATTGCATCGGTGCCCGCTGCCATCAGCCGGTTCGCGTAGTCGACGATCTCGTCGCGCAGCGGGTCGTGCGCCGCCACCTGCAGCAGCGCCGGCGGCAGGCGCGACAGGTCGGTGGCCAGGATGGGGGCGCCGCGGAAGTCCGGCGCGCGGCCCTCGGGCCCGAAGTAGTGCGCCATGAAGTAGCCCATCGAGCGCAATGTGAGCGTGGGGCCCAGCGCGTGCTGCTGCCGCGAGGCATACGGACCTTCCACGCCCGCCGCGGTGGCCGGATACACCAGCGCCTGGCAGGCGATGTGCGGCCCGCCCGCGTCGCGTGCCATCAGCGCCATCACCGCGGCCAGCGTGCCGCCGGCGCTGTCGCCGGCCACGGCCAGGCGGCCGGAGGCGGCGCCCAGTTCGACGGCATGCTCCGCGAGCCAGCGCAGCGCGGTCCAGGCATCGTCCACGGCCGCGGGGAAGGGGTGCTCGGGGGCGAGCCGGTAGTCCACCGAGGCGACCACCGCCTGCGCGTCTTCGCACAGGCGGCGGCACACGCGGTCATAGCCGTCGAGGTCGCCGAGCACGAAACCGCCGCCGTGGTAGTACACGACCAGCGGCAGCGCGCCGGCTGCCGCATGCGGCCGGTACACGCGCAGCCCGATGGTGCCGCCGCCCTCGGAGGCCGGGCGCGGCATGCGCAGGTCGCGCACCTGCACGTCGGCGGGCGGCACGTCGGCCGCGGCCAGGATCTCGCGGTACAGGCCGCGCGCCGCCTGGGGCGGCAGGTCGCACAGGTCGGGCAGGCCGGCCGCCTGGGCCTGGGCCACCATGCGGGCGAGTTGCAGGTCGAGCATGGGAAACGTCCTTTCGGATCTCGGATGAAGGAGTGGAGTCAGGCGGCTTGCGCCTGGCCCGCGGTGACCGCGGGTGCGGGAGCGGCGGCCGGCCGCAGGAGGAAGTGGGCGAGCGCCGGCAGCAGCACCAGCGCGCCCAGCATGTTCAGCACGAACATGAACGCGAGCAGGATGCCCATGTCGGCCTGGAACTTGATGGGCGAGAGGCCCCACGTGCCCACCGCCAGGGCGAGCGTGATGCCGGTGAGCAGCACCACCCGGCCGGTGAACCTGAGCGCGTCGTGATAGGCCTGCGAGAGGGTGGCGCCGGCGCGCAGGCGCGCGAGCATCACGCTCAGCACGTAGAGCGCGTAGTCCACGCCGATGCCCACGCCGAGCGCGATCACCGGCAGCGTGGCCACCTTGACGCCCAGCCCCAGCCACACCATCAGCGCCTCGCACAGCACGGAGGTGAGCGCCAGCGGCAGCACCGCCGCCAGCACCGCGCGCCACGAGCGGAAGGTGACCCAGCACAGCAGGACCACCGCGCCGTACACCCACAGCAGCATCTCGCGCATGGCCTGCTGCACCACGATGTTGGTGGCCGCGGCGATGCCTGCGGAGCCGGCTGCGAGCATGAAACGTTCCGCTGGTGCCCCTCGCTCCGCGGGGACGCGGAGCGATCCCCCGAGGGGATCGGGCCTTGCTTGGGGCGGCCCGGCGCGGCGGCCCGCCTCCGATGAGTCCGCGGCGAGGAAGGCCTCGACCTCGTCGACGACGCGCGTCAGCGTCTCGGCCTTGTGGTCCTTCAGGTAGACGTACAGCGACAGGAACGAGCAGCCCTGGTTGAACAGCTCGCGCGGTGCCCGGGTCTGCACGCCGCCCAGGGCGGCCGCGTTGGGAATGAGCTCGAACCACTTCAGGTGGCCTTCGTTGTAGCCCACCATCGCCAGCTTGGAGAGGGCGGCCATCGAGTTGGTGGCCTCCACGCCGGGCAGTTGCTCCAGCTGCCACGCAAGCTTGTCCACCTTGGCCAGCGTGCCGTAGCGGGTGCACTGGTCCTCGGGCGTGGCCACCATCACCACCAGGATGTCGCTGCTGGCCGCGTAGTGCCGGGTGATGTAGTCGTTGTCGCGGTTGTAGCGGGAGTCCGCGCGCAGCTCGGGCGCGCCGGGGTCGAGGTCACCGATCTGCAGCCGCAGGCTGACGGCGTAGCCGCCTGCGGCCAGCACGGCGGCGACGCCCAGCGCCGCGAGCGCCGGCCCGCGCTGCGTGAAGCGGTCGAGCCAGCGCCACAGCCAGGGACGTTCGGCCTCGCCGGCGGTTTCCTGCCGCAGGCTGCGCTCGGCCGCTGCCGGGCTCACGCCCACGTATGACAGCAGGATGGGCAGCAGCACGAGGTTGGTGAAGATGAGCACCGCCACGCCGATGCTCGCGATCACCGCGAGGTGCTGGATCACCGGGATCTCGATCAGCGCCAGCACCGCGAAGCCGACGGCATCGCACAGCAGCGCGGTCAGCCCGGCCACGAAGAGACGGCGGAAGGTGTAGCGCGCGGCCACCGTGCGGTGCGCGCCGCGGCCGATGTCCTGCATGATGCCGTTCATCTTCTGCGCGCCGTGGCTCATGCCGATGGCAAACACGAGGAAGGGCACCAGCACGGAATACGGATCGAGTTCGTAGCCCAGCAGCGCCAGCAGGCCGAACTGCCACACCACGGCGATGAGCGAGCAGGCCACCACCAGCGCGGTGGAGCGCGCGCAGCGCGTGTAGCCCCACAGCACGCCGGCGCAGATCACGAGCGCCATGCCGAAGAACGCGAGCACCTGCCGCAGGCCTTCGATCAGGTCGCCGGCCACCTTGGCGAAGCCGGTCACGTGCAGGCCGATGCGGTCGCTTTCGTACTTGGCGCGCAGCGCCTCGATGCGGCGCGACAGCTCGCCGTAGTCGAGTGCCTGCCCGGTGCGCGGGTCCTTGTCGAGCAGGGGCACGAACACGATGCTCGATCGCAGGTCGTGCGCGACCAGCTGACCGATCTCGCCCGAGCGTTCGACGTTGGTGCGCACCTCGGCCAGTGCCTCGGCCGAGCCGTCGTAGCTGTCGCCGATGACGGTGTTGCCGTCCAGCCCGTCTTCGGTCACCGCGACCCAGCGCGTGTTCGAAGTCCACAGCGACTTCATGAAGGGCCGGTCCACGCCGGGCAGCAGGAAGATCTCGTCATTGAGCTGCTGCAGCGTCTCGAGGTAGCCCTTGTCGAAGATCGTTCCCTGCTTTGCCTCCACCGCGATGCGGATCGCGTTGCCCTGGCCGGCGAGGTTGCCCTTGTTGGCGAGGTAGTTCGCGATGTAGGGGTGCTTGACGGGAATCGTCTTCTCGAAGCTCGCATTGAGGCTGAGCCTGGTGGCCTGCCAGCCCAGCAGCAGCGTGGCCAGCAGGCACAGCAGCATCACCCACGGCCGGTGGTTGAAGAGCGCGCGTTCGGGCAGCGAGCCTGAAGAGGTGTCGAAGTCTTCGAGGCGGGCCACCACCGGCTGCGCGGCGAGGTTGTCGTCGGTTGCGTGCATGGTGTTCAAGGTGTGGGGCGGCTTGCGCCGCGCGCGCCGCGCATACCGGCCAGTACGAAGTGGCCCTGCGGCAAGGCAGCCAGCCCGGCGGCCGGCACGCCGTCGCCGGCGCGGCGGGTAAAGCTCTGTCCGCCGTCGCGGCTGGTGAGCAGGTCGCCGGTCTGGGCCAGCAGCGTGAGCGTGCCGTCGGGCAGCTCGAGGCCGGCGTTCAGCGAGGCGGCCACGCCGGTGTCCAGCTTCTGCCAGCTCGCACCCGCATCGCTGGAGCGAAAGGCATGGCCGCGCAGGCCGAAGGCCAGCAGCGCGCCGCCACGGGTGGGCAGCAGCCCGAAGAAACTGCCCTTGTAGGGCGAGGGCAGGACGACATGGTTTGCGCCGTCGGAGCGGACCAGCAGGCCTTGTTCACCGGCGATGAAGAGGCCGCCGGCCGCATGACGCACGGCATACAGGTGCAGGCTCTTCGGGTTGGGCAGCAGCAGCGGTGCCCAGGTGGCGCCGCCATCGCGGGTGGTGAAGGCGAGGTTGTAGGCGCCCACCGCCACGCCGTGCCGTGCATCGTGGAAGTCCACGTCGAAGAAGGGCTTGTCGGGGCCTTCTTCCTCGTAGCGCTGTGCGGCGCGTTGCAGCTTCTCATCGCCGCTGGCGCGCAGGGCCTGCGCCATCAGCATGGCGGCCTGCACGCCGTCGAGCTGCTTGCGCCAGGTCTGCCCCGCGTCCTCGGTCTTCAGGATCACGCCGAGGTGGCCCACCGCCCAGCCGGTGCGCTCGTCGACGAAGCGCAGCGCGGTGAGCGTGGTCTGCACCGGCACGTGGGCCTGGCGCCAGCTCGTGCCGCCGTCGTCCGACAGCAGCACGGTACCTCGTTCACCGGCGGCCACCAGCCGCGAGCCGGCGCGAGCGATGGCGAGCATCGCGGCGCCCAGTGCACGGGGTGACTGCAATGCAGGCTCGTTCAGCACGGATGGGATCACCGGTGCCCCGGTTGCAATACACGAGGTCGCGGCCAACACCAGTGCTGCAACCCAGTGGCCGCCGCGGATCCGGCTTTGCCGGTCCGCTGGGGGCGCCCCCTTGAGGGGGAGCGCCCCCGGCGCTTCGGGGGTGGACTTCATCAGCGGGTGCCTTCGTTGGCGAGTTCCTCAGGGCTGAAGAACGACTTCGGGATCGGCGCCACCGCCTTGTACTGCGCGGGCAGCTCGTTCGACGCCATGTTCAGGTAGTAGGCCCCGGTCTGCAGGTCGTAGCCGCCCCACATCATGTTGCCCACCACCGCCGGCAGGTCGGGCGCCAGCAGCGTGAGGGTGTAGTTGGTACGCCAGAGCTCGCCCTTGGCGTCCCAGCCGTCGAACAGCACGATCTGCCAGCTGTCCTCGTCGATGTAGTACTTGCGCTTGGGCACGACGTGCCGCTTGCCCGCGGCGAGCGTGGCTTCCACCTCCCACACGCGGTGCAGCTCCCAGCGCACCTGCGCCGGGTTCAGCGTGTTGGGCGTCACCAGGTCGGCCACCTTGGCGGCGGCCGCGCGGTTGTTGTTGTAGGGGATGTAGAGCTCCTTCTTGCCCACCAGCTTGAGCTCGTGCTTGTCGATGGGGCCGAACAGCATGAAGGCCTCGTCGAACAGGCCGATGCCCGAGGTCACCGAGTCGGGCGTGTCGTAGGCCACCGACGGCGCCTTGCGCACGCGGCGCTGGCCCACCAGGTATTGCCACAGCCCGCGCGGCAGCGAGGCGTTGAGCGCGTCGTGCGCGAGGATGGCCTCGCCCGCCTTGGAGCCCGGCTCCGTGGCCGCGAACTTGCCCAGGGCGTAGTAGCCGTCGAACTTCTCGAGGCTGCCTTCGGGGTCGTAGTACTGGCGGCGGAAGCTCTGCACCCCGCCCGAGGCCATGGAGCGCTTGCCGTCGCCGGTGACCACCCACACGCGCACCGGCGCCTGCACGTAGGTGCCGGTCCAGGCCAGGCGATGGTTCTGGAAGACCTCGTAGCCGTCCTTCGGGATCGGGAACGGGGTGCCGCCGTAGGCACCCTCGGTGCCGTGCCCGTTGTCCACCAGCTTGGCGCGCGTCGCATTCCTGAAGGTGTTGTCGTACACCCACTGCGGCGCGGCGGCGGTGCGGTGCGTGGGGTACACGTCGATGCGGAAGTCGGGGTACTTCTTCATCAGCGCCTTCACGCCGTCGCTGAGCCTGGCTTCGTGCTGCGCCATGTTCCTGGCGTTGATGGAGTGCAGCGGCTTTTCCGAGGCGAACGGATCGGGCCGTGCATCGCCGGCCTTGAAGCCCGCGGCCGGCTTGGTGTGGCCGCCGTCCCAGGCGGGGATGCTGCCGTCCTTGTTGGCGGCGCGCTCGGCGCCCAGCGGCGTGAGCGTGCTCTTGAGCCTGGCCGCTTCTTCGGCCGACACGGCGGCCTGGGCATGGTGGGTGACGAAGAACGCCGCGGCGGCGAGCGCGAGGAAGTGCTTGTTGCGCATGGGAGGACTCCGGAATCAGAAGGTGCGTGAGACGGTGAAGGACACGTGCGAGCGGTCCCTGAGCGACTGGCCGAAGGTGAGCTGGCGCGGGCTGCCGCTGCCGGCCACCAGCGTCTCGGTGAAGGTCTTGGCCTTGCCGAAGTAGTCGGTGTAGGTGAGGGCGAAACTCCAGGCGTTCTGGTACTTGCCCTTGAGGCCCAGGCTCCAGTCGCCGGCCTCGGAGGCGCCGCCCGCGTAGTTGAAGATGGCCGAGGAGCGGCCGCCGAAGTTGTAGCCCAGGGCCACCGGCACCGAGAGATCCAGCCCCGGCGCCACCTGGAAGTAGCTCGGCTCGAACAGCACGCGCAGCGCGAACGCGCCCTTGGTGGTGTTGGGGTCGAGCCCGCCGATGCCCTGGCTGGACCCGTCGGGCGCGGCGAAGATGTCCTTCGTGACCTTGAGCCGCCGGTTGTAGGCGAGCTCGGCCACCACCGCGCCGCCGCCCCACAGGGGGCCGGGCTGCAGCACGTAGATGCCCGAGACCTGCAGGTGCGCGGTGCGGCCCACGGCGAAACATGGGTCGTTGTCCGAGGTGCCGCAGGTGAGCACAGGCCCCAGGCCCAGCACCGCCGGGTCGCTGGTGAGCGGCGCGTTCCAGCGCAGCGAGCCCTCGACCGCCCAGTTGAGCTGTCCGACGGACGAGGTGACGCTCGCGCCCAGCGTGCGCACGTCGCTCGCATAGGCGAGGTGCACGTTGCCGTTCACGAAGTCGAACACCGGCACCGCGGGCGTCTTGTCGTGGTACTGCGCGGCATACACGCCGTACTCGAAATCGCTGCCGGCCGGCGAGATGCGCAACTGCAGGCCGCCCTGGCCGCCGTTGCCGGGTTTCAGGTCCTTGGAGGGGTCGTAGGCCAGCACGATGGGGTTGCCGTTCGCATCGACGCCGAAGTTGACGATGCCGGTGCCCACGTAGTCCTGGTTCGAGAAGTAGCTGCCCACGCCCGGGATGCGCGAGGGCCGCCACTTCGCCTGCAGGTAGGCGCCCAGCGACAGGCCGTCGGCCAGCTGGAGCGAGCCCGACACCTGCTCCACCGGCAGCAGCACTTCCTTGAATTGCCAGCCCGGCACCGACAGGATCTTGGCCACGTCCACCGGCCCCTGCGCATTGGCGATGCCGTTCTGGCCGAAGAAGAGGCTCTCGCCCCATTGCAGCGTGTGCTTGCCGGCGCGCAGCGTGCCCTTCATGCCGGCGATGTCGCCCTTCAGGTAGACGAAGGCGTCGAGCAGCTCCGTGCCGCGGCCATGCTGGTCGCGGGTGGCGGCGAGGAATTCGTTCGGGGCCTGGCCCGCGCTGTTGTTGGCGGTCGAGACGTTGACGCCGGTCGGGTTGCCGCCCACGTGCAGCGGCGTGCCCTCGTAGCGGTTGGGCCGCAGGTACACCGCGTCACGCCATGCGGTGCCGCTCAGCCGGCCGCCGAAGCTCGGGCCGGTCACGTCCAGCTCGGCCAGCAGGTCGAAGCGGTTGGAGATCTGGCCCTTCCTGAAGTTGTGGTTGCCGTCGTCCTCGTTGACGGTGCCGGGGTCCACCGCCACGTCCAGCCGCGTCAACGCGTCGGAAGGGTTCTTCAGCCGGTAGGCGGTGCTGTACTTGGGCGTGAGGTCGAGCCGGACCTTGTAGTCGGACAGCGGCGTTTCGATGTCCATCGCATGCGCAGCAGGCTGCAGCAGCGCGATCGCGGCGGCCGCGATCAGGGAGGGGCGGTGGGTCACTGTTTGTCTCCTCGTCGTTGTCGTAGGTCTGTTCAGGATCGCGGGCGCGAGTGCGCCCCGCCCCGCGCTCCCGTGGGGGCTGTTGTGTCTGTGCGGCGGGCTTTGGCAAACCGCCGAAATCCCTTCACCACGGAGGCGCGGAGGGCGCGGAGGACCGCGGAGAAGATCGCAGCCTTCTCTGTGTATCTCCGCGTACTCCGCGTCCGCGGTGAAGGACTTCAGACGTAGGTCGACGCCAGCCCGCCATCGACCGGCAGGTTGATGCCGCTCACCCAACGCGACGCGTCATCGCACAGGAAGGCCACTACCGGGGCCACTTCGTCGCTGAAGGCCGGGCGCTTCATGCGGTGGGCGTCCTTCTGCACGCGCTCTT
>CAMLNA010000166.1 GCA_946481025.1 uncultured Rivibacter sp. | reverse complement strand
AAGCCGCTGTTCTCGGCCATCGCCGACGAGCTGATGGAATACCTCGCGGGCGCCGAGATCATCATCCACAACGCCGGCTTCGACGTCGGCTTCATGAACGAGGAACTGCGCCGCATCGGCCGGCCCAGGTTCGCCGAACATGTGGGGCAGGTGACCGACAGCCTGCTCATGGCCCGCGAGATGTTCCCCGGCAAGTCGAACTCGCTGGACGCGCTGTGCAAGCGCCTCGAGGTCGACAACGCCAGCCGTACGCTGCACGGCGCCCTGCTCGACGCGGGCCTGCTGGCCGAGGTCTACATCCGCATGACGCGCGGCCAGAACACGCTGGTCATCGACGTGGCGGAGGCGAGCGCTTCCGAGCAGAGCATCGACGTGCCGCTCGTCGACCTCACGCAGTTCACCCTGCCGGTGCTGGTGCTCAGCGAGGAAGAACGCACGCAACACGAGGCGGTGTTGGCCGATCTCGACAAGGCAAGCAACGGCAAGACGATCTGGCGCGCGCTTGTGGCATAATCGTGGTCTTCGCTTTCGGTGCCACGCCAAACGGCAGCCAAAAGCACCCGGTTTCAAGGAATCGGGCGGTTAGCTCAGCGGTAGAGCACTGCCTTCACACGGCAGGGGTCGCAGGTTCGAACCCTGCACCGCCCACCAGTAAGTCAGCACTTAACGGCGCCTGCGGGCGCCGTTTGCTTTTCTGGCGTAAGCGCTGGTGTCAATCGACCAGCTTCTTCATCGCCTCCCGCGCCCGCTATACCCCGCTCGGGGAAAGGCGGCTGTTCAGTCGAAGAAGTCGCTGAGCCAGGACTTCTTGCGGTAGTGGCCATGGCCGCTGCCACCATGGCGGTAGTCGGAGTCCACGAAGTCGGGCCGGCGCTGCGGGTAGTGGGGCTGCTGCGGCGGTTGTTGCGGCTGTTGCGCAACGGCGGCGGCCGGGCGCTGGCTTTCGTACTGCGCCGAGCGGTCGATCAGCTTGTCGAGCTCCCCCCGGTCAAGCCACACACCCCGGCATTGGGGGCAGTAGTCGATCTCGACCCCCTGACGGTCGGCCATGACGAGGTTCGTTTCGGGACAGACGGGACATTTCATGACGCGGGCTCCTGGGTGTTCGCGGTGTGTGTGGAATGGAAGAGCGGGTTAGTCGCCTCGGCGGGCGGCAAGTTCAACGGGCGTGCCACAGGTTGTTGCGGCCGTCCGTCGAAACGCGCATGCTCCCGGCTCATTCGAAGCTGAGGCCCCCCGGCAATGCCTGTCCGCCTGCAGTTGTTCGGCGCCCCGCAGATCGACACCGACATCGATACCGACATCGGCGACGGCACGCCGCTCGCGCTGCCTTTCGAGCGCCGCCATCAGGTGCTGGTGTTCCTGACGCTGAAGGGCGGCTGGGTCCCGCGTGCGGAGGTGGCGGCCATGCTGTGGCCCGACCAGCCCGCCAAGCTCGCTTCGTCGAACCTGCGCAAGGCGCTGTTCCGCCTGCAGGAGCTGCCTTGGGGCCGTTGTGTCGAATCGCAGGGCCATGCCATGCGGGCGGTCGCCGTGGTCACCGACGTGGCGGAGTTCGAGGCGGCCCTGTGCGAGCAGCGGTTGACCGATGCCTTGCGGCTGCGCCGCGGCGAGCTGCTGGCCGGCTTCGAAGACGATGTCAGCGAAGCCTGGACGAGCTGGCTGGGCTTCGAACGCGACCGCCTGCGCACGGCCTGGCGGGCCGCGGCGCTGTTGCTGCTGGCCGGCGAAGGCGACGCCGCCGAAGCGGTGGAGCTGTCGGCGCGCCTGCTCGAGGCCGACCCGCTCGACGAGGCGGCCCTGCAGGCGCACATGCAGTGGCTGGCACGCAGTGGCCAGGGCCTGCGCGCGCGGCAGGCCTATGCATCGTTCGCGCAGCGGCTCCAGCAGGAGCTGGGGCTCGCGCCCGGTGCCGCCCTGAAGGCGCTGCACGACGCGCTGGGGGCGACCTCCTCGCCGCCTGCCGCGACGACCGGCGTCGCGCCGTTGGCGGTGGAAGACGGCAGCTTCGTCGGTCGCTCGGTCGAGCTGCGCCACCTCGCCTCGCAGCTCGCGCAAGACGGCTGCCGGCTGCTGAGCCTCATCGGCCCCGGTGGCGTGGGCAAGACCCGCCTGGCCCGGCGCGCGTTGCAGGACCTCGCACCCGCCTTTCCCGACGGTGTGGCCTTCGTCGCGCTCGAAGGCACCACCGCCGCCGGCGAGCTGGGCGGGCGCATCGCGCGTGACCTGGGCGTGAGCCTGGCCGGCGGCGCCCAGCCGCTGGATCAGGTGAGCGCCTTCCTGCGCGAGCGGCACACGCTGCTGGTGCTCGACAACTTCGAGCAGCTCGTGCCCGAGTCCGTGCCGCAGCTGGCCGTGCTGCTGCAGCAGTGCCCGCGGCTCAAGCTCCTCGTCACCACGCGCGTGCGCCTCGGCTTGCCGGCCGAATGGCTGCTGCCGGTGGAAGGCCTGCCGTGCCCGGAGCAGGAAGACGAAGACCGCATCGAGGCCTTCGATGCGGCGCGGCTGTTCGTGAATGCCGCGCGGCACGTCGAGCCCGGCCTCGTGCCCGCGGCGGAAGCGGCGGCCATCGTCGACATCTGCCGCCAGGTCGGCGGCCTGCCCCTCGCGCTGGAGCTGGCCGCGGCGTGGACGCGGGTGCTGTCTTGCACCGCCATCGCCGACGAGCTGCGCCAGGGCGTCGAGCTGTTGCACGCTCCCGATGCGGCCCAGGCGGCGCGCCACGCCAGCATCGAGATGGTGTTCGAGCAATCGTGGCGGCTGCTCACGCCGCTCGAACGCGAGGTGCTGGCCCGGCTGTCGGTGTTTCGCGGCGGCTTCACCGCCGAGGCCGCGCGTTCCGTGGCCGGGGCGTCCCTGCCCGTGCTGCGGGCGCTGGCCGACAAGTCGCTGCTGCGCAAGGAAGCGTCGCGCCTGTTCCTGCACCCGCTGGTGCAGCAGCTGGCCGCGCAGCGGCTGCAGGCCGAACCCGGCGCGCACGAGGCGGCGCAGGCCGCGCATGCCCAGCACTTCCATCGCCTGCTGGCTCAGCAGCTCGCCACCATCGAGCGTGCCGACCGCGAGGTGCTGCGCCAGGTCGACACCGAGTTCGACAACGTGCGTGCGGCCTGGGGCTGGGCGGTGGCGCACCGGCAGTTCGAGCTGCTGACCAGAAGCGCCATCGCGCTGCTGCAGTACGGCGACCACCGCGGCCGCCTGGGCGAGGGCCTCGCGCTGCTGCGTGCCGCCTCCGAGGCCGACCCGTCGCGCATCGAGCCGCTGCTGTGGAGCGCGGCTGCGCATTGCGAGTACCGGCTGGACCGCTATCCCGAGGCCGAAGCCAGCGCCCGGCGCGCGCTCGCCGCTTCGAGGCGCCTGTCGCGCGACCGCGATGCGCGGCTGCAGTCCTTCAAGGTGCTGGGCGCCTGCTGCCTGCGCCTGGGCCGCCACGACGAGGCACGGCGCCACTACCAGCAGGCGCTGCAGGAGTCCCCACCCGGCGAGTACCCGCGAGATGCGGCGGCGCTGCTCGACAACCTGGCGCTGGTGGAGAAGGCGGTGGGGCGCTTCGACGAGTCGCTGAAGATGTCGATGCAGTCGCTGGTGCAGCACCGGCAGCTGGGCGACGCGGCCGGCGAGGCGTTGTGCCTCAACAATCTCGGCGCGCTGCAGGTGGACCTGGGCGACCATGCGGCCGGCATCGTGAACCTGCAGGCGGCCCTCGTGCTCTGCGAGCGGCACGGGCTGGTCGCCACCAAGGGGCTGGTGCTCGCCAACCTGGCCGAGCTCGCAGTGAAGGACGGCGACGTCGAGGCCGCGCAACGGTACGGCCAGCAGGCGCTCGACGTGGCGCAGGCCATCGGCAACCGCGCCATCGAGTCGTGGCTGCGCATGCTGCTGGTGAGCGCGGCCTTGCAGCAGGGGCGCCGCGAAGAAGCGCGCAGGCAACTGCGCACGTCGCTCGAAGTGGCCTTGGCCATCGGCCGGCCGGCGCTGCAGCTGGCCGGCCTGGTGGCCTTTGCCGAACTGCTGGTGCACCAGGGCGACGCCGACTGCGCGCATGCGGTGCTGGCGCTGGCCGAGGCCCAGCCTTCCATCAATGCCCACCAGCGCCAGGACATCCGCGAACGGCGGCAACGGTGGGGGCTCGCGGGTGAGGCCGCCGCGCCGCCGGCCCCTGCTGCGACGCTGGGGGAGCTGGTGCATCGCATCGCGGTCGAGAGTGACGTGGCGCATGGGCCGTTGATTGCATGGTTGAGGGGTGTGCGAACCGCGTGAGGTTCGACTCATCGCTGATGGCTGCATCGCTGCGAACCGAACACCCGGTTTCGCACTGAGGTATCGAAGGGCCGCAGCGGTGCAGCTCGACCTCGCGCGACGTGAGGAACGCTCGAGGAACGCCCCCCCGCGCACAGTCCGCTGCCTCGGACCTACCTATCCACCCAGGAGCAGCGATGACCCCCACACCCACCCGACAACCCGCCACCGTGGTGCTGCTGCATTCCAGCGCCAGCTCCGCGAGGCAGTGGCAGGCGCTGGTCCAGCAGCTGCCGCCGCACATGCGCTGCCTGCCCATCGAGCTGCACGGCCACGGCGCGCAGGGCAGCTGGCCCGGGCACCGGCCGCTTTCGCTGGCCGACGAGGCGGCGCTGGTCGCCGCCGAGCTCGGCCGCGAAGCGGGCAGCGTGCATGTGGTCGGCCATTCCTACGGCGCCGCGGTGGCGCTCAAGCTCGCCGCGCAGTACCCCGGCCGCGTGCGCAGCGTGGTGGCCTATGAGCCGGTGCTGTTTCGCCTGCTGGTCGAAGACCCGCACAGCCGCCGCGAGGCCGAGGAGGCTCTGGCGCTGGGCGAGGGCGTGCGCAGCCGGCTGGCCGACGGCCGCGCCCACGCGGCGGCCGAGCATTTCATGAGCTACTGGGCCGGCGCCGATGCCTGGCAGAGCCTGCCGCAGCCCCGGCGCGAGGCCGCCGCGTTGCGCATGCCCTGCGCGTCGTGGCATTTCGATGCGCTGTACGGCGAGCCCATGGGCCTGAAGCAGCTGGCGCAGCTGCGGGTGCCGATGCTGTTCGCCACCGGCTCGCGCACCACCGCAGTGGCCCGGCGCATCGGCGAGCTGCTGCGCATGAGCCTGCCGGCGGCCCGCCACGAAGTGCTGCCGGGCCTGGGCCACATGGGCCCGATCACGCATGCCGCCTTGTTCAACCCGCTGGTCGTGCAGTTCCTGCTCGGCCACGCCGCCTTTCAGCCCGGCTCGCGGGCCGGCTCGCAACCCAACCCCCAGGCCGCAGGGGCAGTCGCGGCATCCACCCTCGTTTGAACGACGACACCACTGAAACCACTGAGTGAGAGAAAACACCATGAATCAGGTACTCGAAAGCCGCCCGGCCCAGCCCGACCTCGTTGCCATCAAGCAGCGGCAACAAGCCACCTGGGCCAGCGGCGACTTCGCCGTGGTCGGCACCACCTTGCAGATCGTCGGCGAGTCGCTGGCGGAAGCGGCCGACGTGCGGGCTGGCGAACGCGTGCTCGACGTGGCGGCCGGCAACGGCAACGCCACCCTGGCCGCGGCCCGCCGCTTTGCGCTTGTCACCTCCACCGACTATGTGCCGGCCCTGCTCGACAAGGGCCGCGAACGGGCCCGCGCCGAAGGGCTGCCGGTGCAGTTCCAGGTGGCCGACGCCGAAGCGCTGCCGTTCGAAGAGGGCCAGTTCGATGCGGCGCTGTCCACCTACGGCGTCATGTTCACCGCCGACCACCCGCGCGCGGCGAACGAGCTGCTGCGGGTGGTGCGCCCCGGCGGCCGCATCGGCCTGGCCAACTGGACGCCCGAGGGCTTCATCGGCCGGCTGTTCAAGGTCATCGGTGCACACCTGCCGCCGCCGGCCGGGCTGAAGTCGCCCGCGCTGTGGGGTACCGAGGCCTACCTGGACGCGCTGTTCGGCGCCCAGGCCTGCGGCATGCAGGTGCAGCGCCGCCATTTCAACTTCCGCTACGGCAGCCCGGCGCACTGGGTGCGGGTGTTCCGCGACTACTACGGCCCCACCCACAAGGCCTTTGCCGCGCTCGACGCAGCCGGAGCGCAGGCGCTGGAGCGCGACATCGTGGCGCTGCTCAACGAGATGAACACCGCCGGCGAGGCATCGCTGGTGGTGCCCGGCGAATACCTCGAAGTGGTGATCACGCGGCGCTGAACTTCCGCGACGACGCCTTGCCTTTCTTCTGAAAGAACCTGAAAGAACCGAACCCATGCAACCCACCCAACGCCTCCTCTTCGCCTCGGCCGTGCTGGCCGCGGCCCTGCCTGCCGCTCGTGCCGACGCCGTGTCCGACTGGAACGTGAAGGCCGGCGAGATCCTGGTCGAGGCCAAGCTCGGCACCCCGCCCGCCGTGCGGGCCATGGCCATCGTGCAGACGGCCGTGCTGGAGGCTGTGAACGCCACCGGCCCGCGCGCCTCGCTCGACGCCGCCGTGGCCGCTGCAAACCGCGCGGTGCTGAGCCAGCTGCTGCCGGCGCAGCTGGCCTCCATCGACGCGGCCTACCAGGCCGCGCTCGATGCGGTGGCCGATGGCCCGGCCCGGACCGCAGGCATCGCGGCCGGCGAGCGTGCCGCCGCCGCCGTGCTCAAGGCCCGTGCCGACGATGGCGCGGCTGCCCCCGAGTCGTACCGTCCCCAGACCATGGCCGCGACCTATGTGCCCACGGTCACGCCGGCCGCTTCGCAATGGCCGCAGCGCAAGCCCTGGCTCATGGCCCACGCGGCGCAGTTCCGGCCGGCGCCGCCGCCGGCCCTCGGCAGCGACACCTGGGCGCGCGACTACAACGAGATCAAGGCCCTGGGTTCGAAGAACAGTGCCCGTCGCACGGCCGAGCAGACCGAGACCGCGAGGTTCTGGGAATACTCGCTGCCGCCCATCTACACCGGCGTGGTGCGTTCGGTGGCGCAGCAGCCGGGGCGCGATGCCGCCCGCAACGCACGCCTTTATGCGGCCGCGACGCAGGCGATGGACGACGCGCTGATCAGCGTGTTCGACGCCAAGTACCACTACAACTTCTGGCGCCCGGTGACGGCCATCCGCAATGGCGACGCCGACGGCCACGACGGCACGGCGCGCGACGCGAGCTGGGCCCCGATGATCGACAACCCGATGCACCCTGAATACCCGAGCGGCCATTCCATCCTGGCCGGCGCGGTGGCGGCGGTGGTGAAGGCCGACGTGGGCAGCGGCGCGATGCCGGTGCTTTCGACCACGAGTCCCACGGCCAAGGGCGCCACCCGGCGCTGGAGCCAGGCAGAAGACTTCGTGCGGGAGGTGTCGGACGCCCGGGTCTACGAGGGGGTGCACTTCCGCTTCTCGGTCGACACCGGCGCGGCGATGGGGCGGCGCATCGGCGAACTGGCCGCCCTGCGCCACCTGCAGCCGTTCTGAGGCTGGGGCACGCAGCCTACAGGTCGAGCACCAGCACCGGCGTCTTCGAGCGCGAGCAGCAGGGCGTGAACTGGTCGTTCGCGGCCTGCTCCTCGGGCGTGAGGTACATGTCCTTGTGGTCGGGCACGCCTTCGAGCACGCGGGTGAGGCAGGTGCCGCACACGCCCTGCTCGCAGGAGGTCTGCACCTCCACGCCGGCCGCGGCCAGGGCCTGCACGACCGTCTTGTCCCTGGGCACCACCACCACCTTGCCCGAACTCGCCAGCCTGACCTCGAAGCTGGCGTCGTCGGCCGACTTCACCACTTCCGCCCCGAAGAACTCGTAGTGCAGCTGCGCCTCGGGCCAGCCCTGCGCGCGGGCGGTGGAGAGCACCGCATCCATGAAGCCCTTGGGCCCGCACACGTACAGGTGCACCCCCGGCTGCGGCTCGCGCAGCAAGGCGGCGATGTCGAGCTTCTGCGAGGCGTCCCCATCGTCGAAATGGCACTGCACCCGCGGTGCATACGGCGCCGCCGCGATGCGCTGGCGGAACGCCATGCGGTCGGGCGAGCGGGTGCAGTAGTGCATCTCGAAGTCGGCCCCCGTCACGGCCAGCCGCTCGGCCATGCACAGGATGGGCGTGACGCCGATGCCGCCGGCCAGCAGCAGGCTCCGCTTGGCTTCATGGGCGAGCGGGAAATGGTTCTTCGGCGTGCTGATCGACAGCACGTCACCCACGTTCACCCGTTCGTGCATCGCCTTCGATCCGCCGCGGGTGTTGGCGTCCTTCAGCACCGCGATCAGGTAGCGGTGGGTTTCCTTCGGGTCGTTGCACAGCGAGTACTGGCGCACCACGCCGTCGGCCGCCTGCACGTCGATGTGCGAGCCGGCAGAAAACGCCGGCAGCGCGCGGCCGTTCACTTCCACCAGTTCGAAGCTGCAGATGTCGGCGGCTTCGACCGTCTTGGCCGCGACGCGGACACTCAAGCCAACGTGGTTGCTCATGC
>CAMLNA010000165.1 GCA_946481025.1 uncultured Rivibacter sp. | reverse complement strand
CGGGGGATCGGCCGGCGTACCCGCCGGACGAGGGGTAGGCATGAGCCGCCTTGCGCGAGTGGCGCTCCTGGCCGCTGCGGCGGCGGTGGTCGCCTGCGGCGGCAGCGACGACGAACCCGTGGTGCCGGCGCCGGGGCCGAATCCGGTCCCTGCCGCGCCCGGTTCGCTGGGCGCCGATGGCCGGGCCACCGTGCAGCCTGACGGTTCGGCCTTCGTGGTGACCGGCGGCGAGGCGGCCGATGTCGCCCATACCTACACGGTGACGACCCGTGCGCAGGCCGGAGCCGGGAAGTTGAGATGACCAATTCATTCACCGCGACGCGGAGAGCGCGGAGGTTCGCAGAGGAAACGCAGGTTCTCCGCGTGAGCCAAACCCGCAAGCAAGAAAGGAAGTACGCCATGAACCACACACGAATGGCCGGCCTGGCCGCAGCGCTGCTGCTGGCGCTGGCAGCCGGCTGCGCCACCGCGCCGGACGGAGACGCGCGCGACATCAGCCGCGAGGCACTGGCCGAAAACGACGGCTGGGCCGCGGCCGACAGCGGCACCTGGGGCGGCGCCGATGCAAAGCCCGAGCACGTGTACGAGGTGCGCAACCGCGCCGAGCTGGTGGCCGCGCTGGCGCTCGGCCGCGCCGACGGCGGCCCGTCGAGCTCGCCCAAGATCGTGAAGGTGCACGGCACCATCGACTTGAGCGTGGACGACGCCAACCGCCCGCTCGGCTTCGACGACTATCGCGACCCGGCCTTCGACTTCGAGGCCTACCTCAAGGCCTACGACCCGGCGGTGTGGGGCAAGAAGCCGCTGGAAGGCCCGCTCGAGGAAGCGCGCAAGCGCTCCGGCCGGCGCCAGGCCGAGCGCGTGGTGGTGCGGGTGCCGTCGAACACCACGCTCGTCGGCGTAGGCAGCGATGCGCGCATCGTGCACGGCATGCTGCTGCTCGAGAAGGTCGAGAACATCATCCTGCGCAACATCGCGTTCGAGGACGCCTACGACCACTTTCCTCAGTGGGACCCGAAGGACAACGCGAGCGGCGAGTGGAACTCCGAATACGACAACGTGTCGTTGCGCGGCGCGGCCAACGTGTGGGTGGACCATTGCACCTTCAGCGACGGCAGGCGCCCCGACCACACCGCGCGCACTGCGCTCGGCCGGCCGATGCAGCACCATGACGGCCTGCTCGACATCACGCATCAGTCCAACCACGTCACCGTCTCCTGGAACCACTTCAAGGACCACGACAAGACCAGCCTCGTGGGCGGCAGCGATTCGCAAAAGGCCGATGACGGCAAGCTCAAGGTGACCTTCCACCACAACCTGTGGGAACGCACCCGGGAGCGCGCTCCGCGGGTGCGCTATGGCGAGGTCCACGTCTACAACAACCTCTACCGGGTGGGCGCCACGCCCGCCGGCCACGGCTACTCCATCGGCGTGGGCGTGAGCTCGAAGGTCTTCAGCGAGAACAACGTGTTCGAGACGCCGCCCGAGGTGGGCGCCGCTGCGCTGGTGAAGCTGTGGAAGGGCAACGCCTTCTTCGACCGCGGCAGCCTCCACAACGGCCAGCCGGTCGACCTGCTGGCCGCGCTGCGCGGCGCCAACCCGGGCGCTGCCGTCGCCGCAGACGTGGGCTGGCAGCCGCGCTTCCACACCGCCATCGATGCGGCCGGCGACGTGGCCGCCAAGGTGGGAGCCTCGGCTGGAGCGGGCCGCCTGTGACGCCGCGGCGGCGCACGCAAGCCCGCTGGCGCCGCCGCCTGCGGGTGGTGCTGCACCGCCAGCTCGGGCGCCCGCGCGGGGCATGGCCGCTGGCGGCGCCGGTGGTGATGCAGGAACTGGCGGTGGTGGCCAGCGGCGCGCTCGTCGTCATGCTGGCCAGCCACCTCGGTGCCGACGCGGTGGCCGCCCTCGGCATGATCGACGCGCTGGGCTACCTGCTGCATGCGCTGTTCGCGGCGCTCGCCATCGGCGCCACCGTCACCGCGGCGCATTGCGTGGGCGCCGGCCGGCAGGCCGACCTGCGCGCCGTGGCCGCCAGCGGGCTGTGGCTCGGGCTGGGGGCCGGTGCCTTGCTGGCGCTCGTGCTGTGGTTCACCCGCGGCTGGTGGATCGCGGTGTGCCTGCCGGGCGTGGAGCCGGCCGTGAGCCGGCAGGCCGAGGCCTACTTCCGCTGGGTCATCCTGGCCGACGTTCCTACCGGCGGCGTGCTGGTGGCCTGCGGGCTGCTGCGCGGCATGGGCCGCACGGGCAGCGCCACCCGGGTGAACGTGGCCACCAACCTGCTGCACGTGCTGGTGGCGGGCGCGCTGATGCACGGCACGTCGCTGGGCGTGGCGGGCGCCGGCATCGGGTTGCTGGCGGCACGCACGGTGGGGCTGGTGCTGGCCCTGCGCTCGCTGCATCGCCGCACCGGTGGCGCGAGTGGTGCTCCGCAGAGCCTGCGTCCGCAGCGGCGCTACCTGAGGGCCATGCTGCGGCTGGGCTGGCCTGCCGCGCTGGAGGCCGGCTTCTTCCACGTCGGCAAGCTCATCACCCAGGGCATGGTGGCCGGCCTGGGCACCACCGCGATGGCGGCCAACTTCATCGCCTTTTCGATCACCGCGCTGCTCAACATTCCCGGCGCCGCGCTCGGCGTGGCGGCCACCACCCTGGTGGGCCAGCGCCTGGGCGCGCGCGACGTGGCGGGCGCCCGCCGCCAGCTGCTGGCGATCACCCGCAGCGCCACCTTCGCGCTGGTGGCGCTGGCGGCGCTGGTGCTGCCCCTGGCGGAGCCGATCGCCGGGCTGTACGGCGGCGACACCCAGGTGGTGGAGGCCGCCGCCCGGCTGGTCATGCTGAATTGCCTGTTCATGCCGGTGTGGGCGCTGTCGTTCGTGCTGCCCGCCGGCCTGCGCGGCGCGGGTGACACCCGCCATGCCATGTGGGTGGCCTCGGCCGGCATGTGGCTGTGCCGCATCGGCACCGGCTACCTGCTGGGCATCGTGCTCGGCTGGGGCGTGGTCGGCGTGTGGCTGGGCATGTTTGCCGACTGGCTGGTGCGCGGCGCGCTGTTCTGGCGGCGCGCCCGCGGCAACCGCTGGCTGCGTCACCGGCTGCTGGAGTGACCCCCAAGTGCGCCGCCGCGACGAAACGGCGACAATCCGTTATTGAAACGCCATACCGCTTCATTCAAAACGCCATGGAAGACGATTCATTCGACCCCAAGCAACCCGAATCAGTGGCGGCGGTCCTGAAGGTTTTTGCCATCCTGCAGGCGCTCGCCGAGCGCAACGAAACCGGCATCTCCGAGCTGTCGGTCCGGCTGGCCATGCCCAAGGCCACCGTCTACCGCTTCCTGCAGACCATGAAGACCCTGGGCTACGTGCGCCAGGAGCCCGACAGCGAGCGCTACGGCCTCACGATGAAGGTGTTCGAGCTGGGCACCAAGGCGCTGCAGTACCCCGACCTCGTGGAGCTGGCCAAGCACCACATGCAGACGCTGTCGGACCTCACCGGCGAGACGATCCACCTGGGCATGCTGATCGACAGCGAGATCATCTACGTGCACAAGGTCGACTCGCGCCACATGCTGGGCATGTACTCGCGGGTGGGCCGGCGCGCGCCGATCCACTGCACCGCCATCGGCAAGTGCCTGCTGGCCTGGGAAAGCCCCGAGCGGCGCGACCACGTGCTGGCCGGCGCCGAGTTCAAGAAGTTCCGCGAGAAGACCATCGTCACCCGCGAGGCCTTCATCGAGGAGCTCGACCGCACCAGGGCGCAGCGTTTCGGACAGGACCGCGAGGAGTTCGACGACCACATCCGCTGCGTCGGCGTGCCGATCTTCGACCGCCTCAACCAGGCCGTCGCCGGCCTGTCGATCTCGTTCCCGACCTTCCGCTACGACGAAGCGCGCGAGCCGGAGATCGTGGGCATGCTGCACGAAGCCAGCCGCGCGATCTCGAAGCAGCTGGGCTGCTCGAACTTCCCGCTCGACACACCCGAGCCGGACCCGCGCCAGGCACGGCGCTGACAGGTGCCTCAGCGCAGTCGCAGCGGCCGACGCCGGCCATGCCCCATGAAGCACCTCGCCGCGGTGCGCCGCCTCCTCTGCCTGTGGCTGCTCGCGCTGCCATGGGCGTGCGCGCTGGCCGCGAGCGCCTGGGAGCGTGACGCCGTCCCCGTGTTCCGGCACGTCAGCCTGCCCGGCGACATCGTCCCGGCGGCCATGCTGCAGGACCGCGAAGGCCTGATCTGGATCGCTTCGCAGACCGGCCTCGCCAGCTGGGACGGTTATGGCTTCCACCGCTACATCGCCGACCCCTCCAGGCCCGGCAGCCTGCCCACGGGCTACGTCAACGTGCTGCACGAGGACCGCGAAGGGCGCCTCTGGCTGGGCGCCAACGGCGGCGGGCTGGGGCGGCTCGACAAGGCGACCGGTCGCTTCTGGACCCTCGGCGCCGGCCCCGGGGCACTGAGCAGCCCGCGGGTGCTGGCGCTCGCCGACGATGCCTCGGGCCGCCTGTGGGTGGGTACCGCGGCGGGGCTCGACCAGCTGGACCTCGCCACAGGCCAGGTCCTGGGTCGGCATGCGGAAGGCTCCATCCCACCCGGGCTGCCGGTGCAACGCGTGTTTGCGCTGCTGGTCGATCGCGGCGGCCAGCTGTGGGTCGGCACGCGCGAAGGCCTGTACGTGCTGCGCGCAGGCGCCCAGGCCTTCGAACCGGTGCCGCTGGAGGGCCGGGCGCAGGCTGCCGTCGAAGTGCGGCGGGTGGCGCAGGACAGCGCCGGACGCATCTGGATCGGCACCCGCGCCGCCGGCGCTTTCGTGATCGAGCCCGGTGCCGCCATGGGCCGGCAGCTGGGCGACGGCGAACGCGGCGGCGGCAAGGGCCTGCAGGCCGAATGGGTCGCCTCCATTGTCGAAGCGGGCGACCACGAGGTGTGGCTGGGCACCTGGGCCCAGGGCATCGTGCAGGTGGACACGCGAACGTGGACGACGCGGCGGCTGCGCCATGAGCCCGACATTCCCGCCACCCTGGCGAAGGACAACGTGCCGGTGTTGCTGCGCGACCGCAGCGGCCTGGTCTGGGCGGCAGGCCCCAGCCTGCTCGATTCGCACGACCCCCGGCAGCGGGTGGTGTCGGCGTGGTACGGCGGCGAGGCCGGTCTGCTGGGGGGCGCCCGCACGGGTGTCACTGCCCTGCTCGCGCAGCCCGATGGCAGCGTGTGGCTCGGCAGCGGCGGCGGCGGCATCGACATCGTGGTGCCTGGCGGCGAGCCCAGGCGTCGCCTGCTGCCGCAGGAAGGCCAGCCGGCTGCGGCGCTGCCCAGGAGCATGGTGCTGCGGCTGGTCGGCGCGCCGGACGGCAGCGTCTACATCGGCACCGGCAACGGGCTGTACCGGGCGCGCGAGGGTGGCCGCCGTGTCGAGCGGATCAGGCTTCGGGGCATGGGCCACAACCCGCTGGTCAGGACGCTGTGCGTGGCCGGCGGCCAGCTGTGGATGGGCGGCCAGGAAGGACTGCATCGCATCGACCTGTCGGCCAGCGAGCCGGTCGCGGTGGCCGTCGCCGACCCGGCGCTGAAGCGGGAGGCGGTCACCTCGCTGGGCTGCCAGGACGACGGCTCGCTGTGGGTGGGTACCTGGACCGGGCTGCTGCGCTATCACCCCGCCACGGGGCGCGTCGAGCGGCCCCAGCTCGAGGCGCCGGGGGTGGCCGGCCTGTCCGCCAACCTGGTCAGCGCCATCGTTCCCGACAAGCGGGGCCGCCTGTGGGTGGCTTTCTACGGCGGCGGCGTCTTCGTCGTCGAGCCGGGCGCCGAGGGCGTGGCGCCGAGGGTGCGCCACATCGGCCATGAAGAGGGGCTGCAGAACAATGCGGCGAACGCCCTGCTGCTCGACGCCGAAGGCCATGCGTGGGTGAGCGCCGACAACGGCATCCTGCGCATCGACCGCGACACGCTGGCCACGACGCTGCTGCAGAAGGCCGACGGCGTGGGCCAGCGCGTGTACTACACGTCGGCTGCCGCCGCCACGCCTGCTGGCGAACTGCTGTTCGGCGGCGACGGGCTGGCGGTCGTGCACCCCGACGGATTCCACCCGTGGCGCTTCAAGCCTCCGATCCGGCTGGCCGGCGGCGACGGCCAGCCGATCCCGCCTTCCGGCATCACGCTGGGGCCTTCGCAGCGCGCCGTGCAGGTCAACTTCGCGCTGCTGGACTATTCCGCCCCCGAGCGCACACGCTACGCCTACCGGCTGGTAGGACTCGAGGAGGGGTGGACGGAGTCGAGCGCCGAATTGCGCGCGGCGCGCTACACCAACGTGCCGCCCGGCGACTACACGCTGGAAGTGAAGGCGGCCAACCGCTCGGGCGAATGGACCACCGCCAGCTGGCCTCTGCACGTGGAGCCTGCCTGGTTCGAGACCACGGCTTTCCGGGCCGCCGTGCTGGTGCTGGCACTGCTGCTGGTGGGCGCGCTGGTCCGCCTGCGTACGCGCCTGCTCCGGCAGCGCGCCGCCATGCTGCGCGAGCTGGTGTCGCGGCGCACGCAGGAACTCGAGTTGCGCACCGAAGAGCTCGTCGCCTCACGCAAGGCGCTGCAGGAATTCGGTGCGCACAACGCGCGATCGCTGGAAGAGGAGCGCAAGCGGGTGGCACGCGAGCTGCACGACGAGCTGGGGCAGCAGCTCGCCGCGCTGCGCATGGAGGTTTCGGTGCTGCGCATCCGCACGACTTCCGGAGAGGCGCTGGCGCCACAGCGCTGGGAGGACATGCAGGGCCGCGTCGATGGGCTGGTCGCCACCGTGCGCAGCCTGGTGTCCGACCTCCGGCCGCCGGCGCTGGACGGAGGCCTCTCGGCCGCCATCGATTGGCTGGCCGCCGAATTCACCCGCAGCACCGGCCTGCCATGCGAGGTCGATGTCGACCCGCAGGCCAATGACCTGCCCCCGGACATGGCCATCATGGTGTTCCGCATCACGCAGGAGTCGCTCACCAACGTGCGCAGGCATGCGCGGGCGCAGCGCGTGAGCATCACCTTGCACCGGGAAGCCGGCGACTGGTGCCTGAGCGTTTCGGACGACGGTGTCGGCTTCGACGTCGGTCGCCCGCGCACGGGCTACGGGTTGCTCGGGATGGAAGAGCGTGCCGGCCTGCTGGGCGGCACGCTGCACATCGACAGTGCGCCAGGGCGCGGCACGCGGGTGCAGCTGCGCCTGGGCCGGTCGTAGTGGGTGCGGTCAGCCCGCAGCGCTGATCGCCCGCAACCCGTCCACCAGCCGGTCCAGCTCGGCCAGCGTGGTGTGCAGGGCGGGCGTGACCCGCACGCACTGGCCGGCCGCCGGGCCCTCGCGCCGAACGGTGAGCACGCCGTGCTGGTCGCGCAGCGTGCGCACGAGCGCCTCGTTGTCCTCTTGCGAAGGGCGCCCGGCCAGGCGGAACGACGTGATGCCGCCACACGAGGCCGCATCGTCGGGCGTGAGGATCTGCACGCCCGGCAGCGTGCGGGCCCGCTGCACCCAGTGGTTGCGCAAGGCGCGCAACCGCGCCTCCTTGGTGGCCGCGCCGATGTGCCGGTGCAGCTGCAGCGCCGCCGGCAGCGACAGCCAGGCGGCGAAGTTGGGTGAGCCGGTGTGCATGCGCGAGCGCACGTCGTCGTCGCCCCAGTCACGGTCGCCGAACCAGCGGTCGATACCGGCGAGCGCGCCGCGCTTCACGTACAGGCAGCCGTTGCCCAGCGGCGCGCCGATCCACTTGTGCAGGTTGAAGCCCGCATACGGCGCGCCCAGGTCGTGCGCATCGAAGTCGAGCTGCCCCCACGAGTGCGCCGCATCCACGATCACCTCCGCGCCCGCCGCATGCGCCAGCGCCGAGAGCTCGCGCACCGGCATCACCAGGCCGGTGCTGTGCGACAGGTGGGTGAGCAGCACGAGGCGCGTGCGCGGGTGCCGCTCGAGCGCCTGCGAATAGGCGGCGACGACGCCTTCGCGGCTGGCCGGCTCGGGCATGGAAATCTGCACCGGCACGGCGCCGCGCCGCTCGCGCAGCCATTCCATCGCGTGGCAGGTGGCGGGGTAGTCGAGGTCGCAATACAAGACCGTGTCGCCGGGCGCCAGGCGGTTGAAGCCGCCGATCAGCGCGAACATCGCCTCGGAGGCGCCGCGGGTGAGCGCGACTTCCTCGGGCGCGCAGCCCAGCGCCTGCGCCACCCGCTGCCGCACGCCTTCCTGCAGGTCCGGCCAGCGCTCGCGCACCAGCAGCGTGTTCTCGCGGTTCACCCGGTCGGTCCAGTGCCGGAACATCGCCTTCACCGGCTCGGCCATCACGCCCCAGTAGCCGTGCTCCAGGTTGGCCGGCTCGCGCGCCACGTCGTACAGGCGGCGCACGAGGTCCCAGTAGTGCTCGTCGTGGGCCACGGCCGCGCCGGGTGAGGGCGGCAGCTCGGCGAGGGCGG
>CAMLNA010000164.1 GCA_946481025.1 uncultured Rivibacter sp. | reverse complement strand
TATTCGGCTGATCACACGAAAACCGCCGCCCTACCACCCTGAGCCTCCGACAGAGAACTGACGTGTCCGCAGTCGCCATCCACAACCTCCACGTGAAGATGGGCCCGGTGTCCATCCTCGAACAGCTCGACCTGTCGGTGCACGAAGGCGAGTTCCTGGTGCTGCTGGGGCCTTCGGGCTGCGGCAAGTCCACGCTGCTGCATTCCATCGCCGGGCTGCTCGACGTGGAGGCCGGCAGCATCTCCATCGGCGGGCGCGACGTGACCTGGGAGGACCCGAAGGACCGCTCGATCGGCATGGTGTTCCAGTCGTATGCGCTCTACCCGACGATGAACGTCGAGCGCAACATGTCGTTCGGCCTGCGGGTGGCCGGCACGCCGCGGGCCGAGATCGAGCGCCGGGTGCAGCGCGCCTCGAAGCTGCTGCAGCTCGATGCGCTGCTCACGCGCAAGCCGGCGCAGCTGTCGGGCGGCCAGCGCCAGCGGGTGGCGATCGGGCGTGCGCTGGTGCGCGAGGCCCAGGTGTTCCTGTTCGACGAGCCGCTGTCCAACCTCGATGCGCAGCTGCGCACCGAGCTGCGCCGCGAGCTCAAGCAGCTGCACCGCGAGCTGGGCGCCACGATGATCTACGTGACCCACGACCAGGTCGAGGCCATGACGCTGGCCAGCCGCGTGGCGGTGATGCGCTCGGGCCGCATCCAGCAGATCGGCGCGCCGGCCGAGGTGTATGCGCAGCCGGCCAACATGTTCGTTGCCGGCTTCCTGGGCTCGCCCAGCATGAACTTCATCGAAGGCCGGCTGGCCGGGCCGTCGTTCCAGGCCGGCGCCCTGTCGCTTCCGCTGCCTGCCGCTCCGGGGGGCGAGCGCCCGGCCGTGCTGGGCATCCGGCCCGAGCACGTGACCCTGGTACCGCCGCAGACAGCCATGTTGCAGGCCGAAGTCACGCTGGTCGAGCCGATGGGGTCGCACCTCGTGGTGTGGCTCGACCTGCACGGCCACCGCGTGGCCGCCGAAGTTGCCGCCGTGCAGGACCACGCGGTGGGTGCCACGGTGGGCGTCGCCCTCGACCTGTCGCGCGCCAGCCTGTTCGACCCGGCCAGCCAGAACCGCCTGTAGGCGACGCTTCTATCATCGCGGCCTGCAAACAGGCAGGACGCAATGGCAACCATCAAGGACGTGGCGAAGCTGGCAGGCGTGGGCGTGGGCACCGCATCGCGCGTGATCAGCGGCAAGGGCTCGTTTTCGCCAGACGCGGCCGCGCGTGTGGAAGCGGCGGCGCAGCAGCTGGGCTTTCGTCCGAGCGCCATTGCACGCGCGCTGTCGCTGCGCAGCACCGGCACCATCGGCGTGTTCGTGCCCGACTTCGCCGGCCCCTTCTACGGCCCGCTGCTGCATGCCATCGACACCGAGCTGCGCCAGCACGACCGCCACATGGTGGCCGCCAACGGCTGCGGCCACGAAGACCCGCGCCAGGAAGCGCTCGACGGCGCCCGCTTCCTGGTCGAGCGCGAGTGCGACGGCCTCATCATCACCAGCAACGCCTTGCGCGACGCCGACTTCCTGGCCCTGCGCGAGCAGCACCCGCGGGTGGCGGTGGTGAACCGCGACGTGAAGGGCATGAAGAACCAGTGTTTCACGGTGGACCACCGCGCGGCCGGCCGGCTGGCGGCGCAGGCGCTCGCGCAGCACGGCCATCGCCGCCTCGCGATGATCTCCGGGCCGGCGGCCGCCGGCGACAACCGTCTGCGGCTGCAGGGTTTCTTCGAGCAGCTGGAGGCGGCGGGCGTGAAGCAGTCGTCGGTACTGCTCGAGGAAGGCGACTTCACCGGCCAGTCGGGCTGGGACGCGGCCGCGCGCCTGCTGGCGCGCAAGGGCATCGAAAAGGTGACCGGCCTGTTCTGCGCCAACGACCAGATGGCCATGGGCGCGCTGAGCTGCCTGCACCATGCGGGCATCACCGTGCCCGGCGACTGGTCGGTGGTGGGCTACGACGATGCCGAGTTCGCGGCCTACCTGTCGCCGCGCCTGACCAGCGTGCGCATCCCCATCGCCGACATGGCGCTCAATGCCTGCCGCTCCCTGCTCAATGCCTGCTACCAGACCGCCTTGCCGGTGTCGCAGCGCTTCGAGCCGCAGCTGGTGGCGCGCGAATCGGTGGCGCAGGCGCCCCACGCCCGGCGCTGACGCGGCACCGAAGCGGCGGCGTGGCCGCGGCGCCACGCCCGGCGCCAGCCACCGGCCGCCTGCGTGACTTCCATCACGGGCGGGCGCTACCCCAGGCGCCGCTGTCGCCTGAACGACAGGTGGCCGGGGTGCGGCCTTCTTACCCTGCGGCCGCACATCCCCCCACCCGACGCGAGGAGACATTCGCCATGAAGCGCCGCCTGTTCCTGCACCGCCTTGCACAGACCACCGCGCTGGCCAGCGTGCCCGCCTGGGCCCCGCTCGCCCGTGCCGCGGAAAGCGGCGTGAGTTCTTCGACGGTCACCATCGGCAGCTCGCTGGCCCTGAGCGGCCCGCTCGCCGGTGCCGGCGCCGACCACACCGCCGGCGTGAAGGCCGCCTTCGCCGCCGTCAACCAGGCCGGCGGCCTCCACGGCCGCGAGGTGCAGCTGCTCGTCAAGGACGACGGCTACGTGCCCGGCCGCACGCTCGACAACGTGAAGCAGATGCTGGACGGCAACGACGTGTTCGCGCTGATGTCGTGCATGGGCACCGCCAACACCGCCGCCGTGCTGCCGCTGTTCGAGCAGCAGGGCGTGCCCTGCGTCGGCCCGGTCACCGGCGCCAGCTCGCTGCGCCAGCCGGGGCAGAAGAACGTGTTCCACGTGCGCGCCAGCTACCGCGACGAGACCGTGCGCGTGGTGCAGCAGCTGGTGCAGATGGGGCTGAAGGACATCGCGATCGTCTACCTCGACAACCCCTTCGGCAAGGAAGTGCTGAAGGATGCCGAGGCCACGCTTGCCGCCAACAGCCTCAAGTCGGTGGGCAGCGTGGCGCTGGCGGTCGACGGCGCCAATGCAAGGCAGGCGGCCGACCAGGTGCTCGCCGCCAAGGCCGGCGCGGTGCTGCTGGGCACCACCGGTACCGCCAACACCGCCTTCGTGCTGGCCTTGCGCGGCAAGGCCTCGGGGCTGCCGCTGGCCGGCCTGTCGGTGTCGGTCATCTCGTCGGAGCTCGGCAAGCTGGGCAATGCCAGCCAGGGCCTGGCACTCACCCAGGTGTTCCCCGACGCCGAGAAGACCAAGCTGCCGGTGGTGCGCAGCTACCAGGCCGCCATGCGCGCGGCCGGCGTGGAGCAGTTCGGCGGCAGCAGCTTCGAAGGCTGGATCAACGCGCAGGTGGTCATCGAAGGCTTGAAGCGCGCCGGCCGCGACCTCACCCGCGACAGGCTGCGCACGGCGCTGGCGAACGTGAAGCGGCTGGACCTGGGCGACTTCAGCCTGGGCTATGGCGCGACGCCGGGGCCGTTCGTGGCCTCGCGTTTCGTCGAGCTGGCGATCCTGGGGGCCAACGGCAAGCGGGTCTCCTGACGGCGGCCTAAGCCGAGCCCAGGAAGACCCGCAGCGCCTGTGCCGTCTCCTGCGGCAGCTCCTCCGGAATGAAGTGGCCGGCCGGGAGCACCGCGCCGGTCACCGGGCCCGCGCAGGCCGCGCGCCAGTCGTCCAGCGGCTCGAACAGCGCGTTCACCACGCCGCGCTCGCCCCACAGCACGTGCAGCGGGCACTGCACCCGCAGGCCGGCCTCGCGGCTGGCGCGGTCGTGCTCGAGGTCGATGCCGGCGGCGGCGCGGTAGTCCTCGCAGGCGGCGTGGATGCCCTGCGCATTGCAGAAGCCCTCGGCGTAGTCGTGCAGCGCCTCGGGCTCGATGAAATCGAGCCCCTTCGAGCCCCAGCCGGAGAGCGTCCAGTCGAGGTAGAAGCGCGGCGCGGCGCCGATCTGCCGCTCCGGCAGCGGCGCCGGCTGGATCAGGTAGAACCAGTGGTAGTAGGCCCGCGCGAAGGCCATGTCGGTGCGCTCGTACATGGTGAGCGTGGGCACGATGTCGATCACGCAGAGCTTGTCGACCACCGCCGGGTGGTCCAGCGCGAGCCGGTGCGCGACGCGGCCGCCGCGGTCGTGGCCGGCCATGCAGAACCGCTCATGGCCGAGCTGGCGCATGAGCGCCACTAGGTCGGTGGCCATGACGCGCTTGCTGTAGTTGGCATGGTCGGGCTCGCCCGGTGGCTTGGACGAGCGGCCGTAGCCGCGCAGGTCGGGGACGACCAGGCGGTGGTGCGGCGCCAGCAGCTGCGCCACCCGGTGCCAGATGGCGTGCGTCTGAGGGTAGCCGTGCAACAGCAGCAGCGGCGGCCCGTCGGGCCGCCCGCCGGTGCGGGCAAAGATCTCCACGCCATTGACGGCATGGTGCTGTGCGTGGAATCCGTCGAACCAGTTCGCCATGGGTGCCCCGGGTTGAGCCAGCGAGGTGCTGGTTATACTGCCGCCCAGCGCCGATTTGTTCCGGCTTGCGGGCGCTCAACAAGTACAGCTAAAGGGGGCGCGGATGGAACCCGGTCACCTTTGTGTGCAGCCGGGTTTTGTTTTTTCTGCCCCTGAACATGAGCCCCACCACCGGATCCTCGGTCGGTTTCGTCACGCCGCAGACCGCGCACTTCGCACAGCCGCTGCCGCTGCAAAGCGGCGCGCAGCTCGCCGGCTATTCGCTCGTCTACGAAACCTACGGCACGCTCAACGCCGACAAGAGCAACGCGGTGCTGGTGTGCCACGCGCTCAACGCCTCGCACCACGTGGCCGGCCTGCACGAAGGCAAGGACAGGAGCGAAGGCTGGTGGGACAACCTGGTGGGCCCCGGCAAGCCGCTGGACACCGACCGCTTCTTCGTCATCGGCGTCAACAACCTCGGCTCGTGTTTCGGCTCCACCGGGCCGATGCACACCAACCCGGCCACCGGCCGGCCCTATGGTGCGGACTTCCCGGTGGTGACGGTCGAGGACTGGGTCGACGCGCAGGCGCGGCTGCTCGATGCGCTGGGCATCACGCAGCTGGCGGCCGTGATCGGCGGCAGCCTGGGCGGCATGCAGGCGCTGAGCTGGACGCTGCAGCACCCCGAGCGGGTGCGCCATGCGCTGGTGATCGCGAGCGCCCCCAACCTGTCGGCCCAGAACATCGCCTTCAACGAGGTGGCCCGCCGCGCCATCGTCACCGACCCCGACTTCCATGACGGCCACTTCTATGCCCACGGCGTGCTGCCCAGGCGCGGCCTGCGCGTGGCCCGCATGATCGGCCACATCACCTACCTGAGCGACGACGTGATGGAAGAGAAGTTCGGCCGCGACCTGAAGGCGGCCGAACTGGCCTACAGCACGCAGGACATCGAGTTCCAGATCGAGAGCTACCTGCGCCACCAGGGCGACAAGTTCAGCGAGTACTTCGACGCCAACACCTACCTGCTCATCACCCGCGCGCTCGACTACTTCGACCCGGCGCGGCGCTTCGGCGGCGACCTCACCAAGGCCCTGGCGCGCGCGGCGGCGAAGTTCCTGGTGGTGAGCTTCACCACCGACTGGCGCTTCTCGCCGCAACGCTCGCGCGAGATCGTGAAGGCGCTGCTCGACAACAAGCGCGACGTGAGCTACGCCGAGATCGATGCGCCCCACGGGCACGATGCCTTCCTGCTCGACGACCCGCGCTATCACAACGTGGTGCGGGCCTACTTCGAACGCATTTCGCGCGAGAACGACGAACGCGGCGTGCCGGCTGCAGCGAGGTTTGCGGTATGACGGCCAGAAGACCTTCACCGCGCAGGCGCAGAGGACGCAGAGGTTCGCAGAGCAGATGGAATTCCTCCGCGGTTTCTCCGCGCCCTCCGCGCCTCTGCGGTGAATGCATTCAGTACGCAACATGAGCGAACGACGCGATCTCGAACTCATCGCCGAGCTGGTCCCCCCCGGCTCGCGCGTGCTCGACCTCGGCTGCGGCAACGGCGCCCTGCTGGCGCTGCTGCGCGACACGCGCGGCTGCAGCGGCTACGGCATCGAGCTCGACGACGACAAGCTGCTGGGCGCCGTGCAGCGGGGTCTCAACGTGATCCAGCGCAACCTCGAAGAAGGACTCGGCATCTTCGAAGACGACAGCTTCGACGTGGTGCTGCAGCTCGACACGCTGCAGAACCTGCGCAACACCGAGGCCATGCTGCGCGAGACCGCCCGCGTGGGCCGCATCGGCATCGTGAGCTTTCCCAACTTCGCCCACTGGCCCAACCGCCTGCGGGTGGCCTCGGGCCGCATGCCGGTGACCAAGAAGCTGCCCTACGAGTGGTACGACACGCCCAACATCCGCGTGGGCACGTATGCCGACTTCGAGGTGCTGGCACGCAAGAACGAGCTGCGCATCATCGAGTCCTTCGGCATCCATGACGGCCGGGTGAAGCGGCGCTGGCCCAACCTGCGCGGCAGCACCGCGGTGTTCAAGTTCGAACGCGGCTGAGGCGTACATCGCACGCCCCTCCCGGCAGGCGTGAACAACATCACGCACGAGCCGTTGTGGGCCGTGGCGGTGGCCCGCTGGTGGCGAGGAACGAAGGCGTTGCCGACATTGTTTTGCGTAACAATTCGCCGCTCCATCCACCCCTGTCGCTCGCCCACGTGATGGCCTCCTTCAACGCGCTGCGCGGCAAGCTGATTCGCCTGGTACGCGGCTGCGCCGCAGCGGCACTGGTGCTGTGGGGGGCGGGCTTCGGCGCTGCGGCGGTCGCGGCGCCCGTCGTGCAGGCAGCGCCCGAAACGGCGGTCGACCTGCTGGCCGCCGGCACGCTGGTGCAGGCCGCCCGGGGCGACACCTTTCCCGAGCACGCGCGGCAGATCGAACCCTGGCTCGCCGAACACGCGGGTGCGCCCCATGTGAACCTGCTGGGCGGCGGCTACTGGCTGCACGCGCGAGTGCGCCACGACGTGCGCACCACGCGCTGGGTGCTCGACCCGAACAACACCCTCATCGAACACGTCGAGGCGCGCCTGTGGGGCAGCGACGGCAGCATGCAGGGCCTGCGCAGCGGCTACACCGCGGAGCGCGAGTACGCGCTGCACTACGGCAAGGACGTGACCTTGCTGCCCGGCGTCACCTACGACGTGCTGGTGCGTTTCGACAGCCGCTACTTCGCGTCGGTGCCGCGCTTCCAGGTGCTCACCAAGGCCGCCTACCAGCGCAAGGTGCTGTTCGAGAACACGGTGATCCTCGGCTCGCTGGGTGCGATGCTGGTGCTCGGGCTGTTCAACCTCTTCCTGTATGCGCTGGCGCGCGAGCGGGCCTACCTCTGGTACTGCGCCCAGCTGCTGCTGGCCACCGTGGCATGGGCCATGGTGTTCCAGCTGCCGGCCGAGCTGCTGGGCCTGCGGGAGCTGCGGCTGCACTACGTGCCGTTCTTCCTGCTGCCGGCGGCCAGCTCGATGTTCTGCATCGAATTCCTCGAACTGCGCAAGCGCCTGCCCACCATGTACCGGCTGCACCGCTGGCTCATCGTGGTGTCGCTGCTGCTGGCGCCGCTGGCAGTGCTTGCATTGCCTTGGGCGCATTCGGTGGCCACGCTGCTCATCAGCGCGTGGCTGCTGATGACGCTCACCAGCGCGGTGTGCTCCTGGCTCGGCGGCTACCGGCCGGCGCGCTTTTTCGTGCTGGCCTTCGTGGCGCTGCTGATCCCCGCGCTCGTCATCCTGCCGGCCAACCTCGACCTCGTGCCCGACCTGATCGAGAACGCCGAGCTGGCCACGCTGTTCGGCGGCGCGGTCGAAGGCCTGCTGCAGGCCTTTGCACTGGCCGACCGCATCCGGCTGCTCAACCGCGAGCGCGACAGCTATGCGGCCCAGCTGGGCGAGGCGCTGCACGTGGCGCACACCGACGCGATGACCGGCATCGCCAACCGCTACGCCTTCGACCTGGCCCTCAAGCAGCGCACGCGCCGCCCGCGCGAGGGCGGCGTGGACACCACGCTCACCGCCACCGCCAATGCCGAGGCGGCGGTGCCGCTGCTGCTGCTGGTGATCGACCTCGACGGCCTGAAGAAGATCAACGACCGCCATGGCCACGGCCGCGGCGACGAATTCCTGAAGGCCGTGGCCAGGGGCTTGCGCGTGCTGGCCGGCGAGGCCGCCAGCTGCTACCGCATCGGCGGCGACGAGTTCGCCATCCTGGCGCCGCGCCGGCTCGAGGCGCAGCTGCAGCGCGGGCTCGCCCAGCTGGAAAACCAGCTGCTGGCCGACGGCTTCGAGGAGGCCGGCATCAGCTACGGCATCGCGCACTGGTCGGACGAAGCCGCCGTGCACGACCTGGTGCACCAGGCCGACCAGGCGATGTACCAGAACAAGACACGGCGCAAGCAGCAGCGCAGTGCGGGCGTGGCGGCGGCTTGAGTCGCGAACACCATCCCCGTTCGCCCTGAGGTATCGAAGGGCCGCAGCGGTCTTTGCGGGGCTTCGAT
>CAMLNA010000163.1 GCA_946481025.1 uncultured Rivibacter sp. | reverse complement strand
TGAGATGAAGCACTTCCTCCTCCCCCTCGCCGCGGCCCTGCTGGCCAGCGGCTGCAGCCTGATGCCCGCCTACGAGCGGCCCGCCTCCCCCGTGCCCGAGGCCTATCCGGCCACGGCCGCCGAGGCCGGGTCGCAAGCCGCGGCCGACATCGGCTGGCGCGACTTCTACGCCGACCCCAGGCTGCGCCAGGTGATCGAACTGGCGCTTGCCAACAACCGCGACCTGCGCGTGGCGGTGCTCAACATCGAGTCCGCGCGCGCGGCCTATCGCATCCAGCGCGCCGACCTGTTCCCGGCCATTTCGGCCAGCGGCAGCGGCACCGCGCAGCGCACGCCCGCGTCGCTGTCGCAGACCGGCGGCGCCGGCATCAGCCACCAGTACAGCGCCGGCATCGGCTTTGCGAGCTACGAGCTCGACCTGTTCGGCCGCGTGCGCAGCCAGAACGAGCAGGCGCTGCAGAGCTATTTCGCCACCGAGGCCGCCAGCCGCAGCGCACAGATCAGCCTGGTGGCCGAAGTGGCGAATGCCTGGCTCACGCTGGCGGCCGACCGCGAACGCCTCACGCTGGCCGAAGAGACCCTCAAGAGCCGCGGCGAAAGCCTCGCGCTCACGCAGCGCCGCTTCGAGCTGGGCGCCGCCTCGCAGCTTTCGCTGAGCCAGGCGCAAAGCACGGTGGACAGCGCACGCGCCGACGCGGCGGCCTATCGCGCCCAGGTAGCCAAGGACCGCAACGCGCTCACGCTCCTGGCGGGCGCGCCGGTGCCCGACACGCTGCTGCCCGAGCAACTGTCCGACTCGCTGAATGCCTTGCCCGGGCTGCCGGCCGGCGTGCCCTCGCAATTGCTCGAGCGCCGCCCCGACATCGCGCAGGCCGAGGCCGACCTGAAGGCGGCCAACGCCAACATCGGCGCGGCACGCGCGGCGTTCTTCCCGCGCATCGCGCTCACCGCGTCGGCCGGCAGTGCCAGCGCGAGCCTGGGCGACCTGTTCAAGGCGGGCAACGGCACCTGGAGCTTCGGTCCTTCGATCTCGCTGCCGCTGTTCGACGGCGGCGCGAACCGGGCCAACCTCAAGGGCGCCGAAGTCGGCCGCGACATCAAGGTCGCGCAGTACGAAAAGTCCATCCAGTCGGCCTTCCGTGAAGTGGCCGACGCGCTGGCGGCGCGCGGCGAGCTGGGCGAGCAGCTCGCCGCGCAGGACTCGCTGGTGGATTCGACCGCGCAATCGCTGCAGCTCTCGCAGGCACGCTACACGCGCGGCGTGGACAGCTACCTCGAGGTGCTCGATGCCCAGCGCTCGCTGTACGCGGCGCAGCAGTCGCTCATCGCGACGCGGCTGGCGCGCCTTTCGAACAGCGTCACGCTCTACAAGGCACTGGGCGGCGGCTGGACGGAACGCGACCCCGCCCGGGAGCCGGAACGCAAGGCCGGGTAAATTCCGGCGACACCACAGTCCTTGCCGGCCCCACCTCATGAAATTCGCCACCTGGAACGTCAACTCGCTCGCCGTGCGCGCGCCGCACCTCACCGAATGGCTCGCCGCCAACCCGGTCGATGCCATCGTGCTGCAGGAAACCAAGCTCACCGACGACAAGTTCCCGCACAAGGACTTCGAGGCGCTGGGCTACCACGCGCAGTGGCATGGCCAGAAGACGTACAACGGCGTGGCGCTGCTGTCCAAGGTGGAAGCGCAGGCGGTGCAGAAGAACATCCCCGGCCTCGATGACGAGCAGGCCCGGGTGATCGCCGGCACGGTGAACGGCATCCGCGTGGTCGGCGCCTACTTTCCCAACGGCCAGGCGCCCGGCACCGAGAAGTTCGCCTACAAGCTCAAGTGGATCGCCGCGCTGCGCGACTGGCTGCGCCAGGAGCTCGAGCGGCATCCGCGCCTCCTGCTCATGGGCGACTACAACATCGCCCCCGAGGACCGCGACGTCTACGACCCCATCGCCTGGGCCGGGCAGATCCACTGCACGGCCGAGGAGCGCGACCACTTCCAGCAGCTCGTCGGCCTGGGCCTGACCGACGCCTTCCGCCTGTTCGAGCAGCCGCCCAAGTGCTGGAGCTGGTGGGACTACCGCAACCTCGCCTTCCGCAAGAACCAGGGCCTGCGCATCGACCACATCCTGGTGAGCGAAGCGCTCAGGCCGGAAGTGAAGGCCTGCGTGATCGACAAGCTGCCGCGCAAGGCCGAACGGCCGAGCGACCACGCGCCGGTCATCGTCGAGCTGGGCTGACCGCTCGCCGCTCGTTGGCGGTCGTCTTGTGAAAGGCTGACGAAAGTCTTCCCTGGGGTTTGTTCGCGTTGTCCGGCGCAAAGGCTCGCGCGCATAGTCGCGGCCGCATTCCGTGCTTCCGGCAGTACCCGCAAAGACCAGAGGAGACAAGACTGTGAAGCTTTCGATGCGTACCCTGCTCGCGTTCGCGGGCGCCACGGCGCTGTGCCTGGCGGGCGCGGCCTTCGCCACCAACTACTCGCTGTGGATCAACGGCCGCACCGGCGGCGGCGTGATCGGCAACTACGCGGACTTCAGCTACTGGGGTCCGGCCACCACCGAAGCCGGCGTCAACAAGAAGGCCGTCAACTGGGACGGCCGCAGCCGCATCTCCGACCAGAACCACCTCGTGCGCAACGCGCTCGACTGCTATTGCACCGGCCCCAACTGGTGCTACGTGGCCGTGCACAGTGCAGGCGACCTGATGATCGGCTATGCGCTGTCGCTGTACGGCGGCACCGCGCGCTACAAGAAGAACCCGGTGCCCAACAGCGCCGGCGAGTGCAGCAACAGCGACGGCGGCACGCAAACCGGCTGGAACATCAAGTGGGTCGACGTGGCCAGCGGTGCGGCAGGCGGCAGCGAGCTGGCAGACCTGGGCGACTGGGCCGTGTCCGAACCGCTGGTGTCCGACCTCAAGACGGCCACCGCGCGGGCCATGTACGACCACAACAACACCCGCTCGAAGTGGTTCTACATGTACGCCGGCGCCAAGGGCACGGTGTATTCGGGCGCCCTGCCCGGCCAGGACGACGAAGCCATCGCGTACCACTCCAGCGGCGGCGTGTCGGGCAGCTCCGGCGGCAGCTACTGCAACCCGTCGGACTGGTGGTGCAACGACCTCACGCTGGGCACCGCCGCCAACGAAGGCGGGCGTGCCAAGTGGAGCTACCACTCGGTCATGTTCCGCGACGACGCCGAGGCCTACAACCACTACGCCAACGGCAACTGGGGCGGCATCGTCTCCAGGGTCCGGGCCGACATGGTGGCCAACGCCCGGTAGCGGCGGCGCTCGAGCATGAACCAGCGCAAGGCCGCGGTGGTGGCCGCCGCCCTGGCAGCGCTGCTGCTGGCGTGGCGGCTGCTGCCGGCGCAGGACGCCGCGCAACCGTCGGCAACCCCCCGGGCCACGGCAGCCGACCCGGCGCAGCGGCGGCCCGCGCCGGCACCTTCGGCACCCGCAGCCTCCGCCGCCGTACCGTTGAGCACCGCCGGCCAGCAGGCGCGGCAGGCGCAGCTGGCGCTGTGGCAGCAGCGCCTCGCACGCGCCGAGCAGGTGCTGGAAAGCTATCGGGCCGCGACGCGCTACCCCTACGAGTCGCGGCCGGTCACCGAACACCCGGACCAGGTGCGCCCGTTCGAGCCCATCGCTGAGGACCTGGCGCTGCGCACGCCCGGCCGCGAGCCGGCCAAGGGCGTGCGCATCAAGACCACGCAGGAGCGTGTGTTCGCGAGCGGACAGGAATCGGTCCGCTTCACGGTGGCCGCCTACGACGATGACGGCAAGTCCCTGCCCCTGCTGGTGACGCGGGCCACCGCCTTCGACGTGCCGGACCCGCGGCAGGTCACCGGCCGCCCGCAGGTGGCGGTGGCGTTCAACGACTCGGGCCTGGAGCCCGATGTGCAGGGCGGCGACGGCGTGCACAGTGCACGGCTGCAACCGGCCACGCAGGGCTTCGCCGACTACGCCGGCACGATCCGCGTGCAGGTCTACCTCAACCAGAACGGCAAGCTGGGCAATGTGTACTTCGACGTGGTCTACAGCCCGCAGGTGCCGGCCGAATGGGCGGGCGTGCGCGAGACGCTGAACAACGGCTCCCTCGACTTCCTGCTCAAGGCCCGCGTGGCGGTGGCCGGCCGCTACGTGGTGAGCGCACGCGTCGACGATGCCCAGGGCCGTCCTTTCGCGCTGCTGAGCTTCAACGACGAGGTGGCCGCGGGCGAGCAGGAATTCCGCCTGCGCCTGTTCGGCAAGCTGGTGCGCGACGGCGAACCGGCCTTTCCGCTGCGGCTGCGCGACGTGGAGGGTTTCCTGCTGCTGCCCGACCGCTTTCCCGACCGCGCGATGATGCGGCGCCTGGCCGGCACGGTGCACACCAGCGGCAGCTATGCGCTGACGGCGTTTTCGGACGCCGAGTGGACCAGCGAGGAACGCGAGCGTTATCTGGCGGAGTACACCCGCGACACCGACGAAGCCCGCGAGCAGGTCGAGCGGCTGCAGCGCTGAACGCCGGCTGCCGGAGCCGCGCCACCGGCGCGCGCCGTCAGTCGTCCAGGCCCAGCTCCTGGATCTTGCGGGTGATGGTGTTGCGCCCGATGCCGAGCTTCTGCGCGGCCTCGATGCGGCGCCCCCGCGTGATGTCGAGCGCGGCGTGGATGAGCTGCGCCTCGAACTTGCGCGTGAGGTTGTCCCACACCTCGGGCTGGCCGCTTTCGAGCATGCTGCGCGCCTCGCGGTCGAGGTCGGCGAGCCAGTGGCCGATCGACTCGACCTTCGGTGCCGCAGGAGCGGCCACGACCAGCGGCTCCGCCGCCACGGGCATCGCCTGCACCGCCGACGGCGCGGCGGCGGCAGGCAGCTCCACCTGCACCGGCGGCTTGGGCGACAGCGTGGCGTCGCCCAGCAGCTCGGGCGGCAGGTCCTTCGACTCGATCACCTGCGCCGGCGCCATCACGGTGAGCCAGTGGCAGATGTTCTCGAGCTGCCGCACGTTGCCCGGAAAGTCGAAGCCGGCCAGGCGGTTCAGGGCCGCCTCGGAGATGCGCTTGGCCTCCACGCCCAGTTCCTTGGCGCTCTTCTGCAGGAAGTAGCGCGCCAGCGTGGGCACGTCTTCGCGACGCTCGCGCAGCGGCGGCAGCCGCAGGCGGATCACGTTGAGGCGGTGGAACAGGTCTTCGCGGAAGCCGCCGATCTTCACCCGCTCCTCGAGGTTCTGGTGCGTGGCCGCGATGACCCGCACGTTGCTCTTGAGCGGGTGGTGGCCGCCCACGCGATAGAACTGGCCATCGCTGAGCACGCGCAGCAGGCGCGTCTGCAGGTCGAACGGCATGTCGCCGATCTCGTCGAGGAACAGCGTGCCGCCGTCGGCCTGCTCGAAACGCCCGCGGCGCATGGTCTGCGCGCCGGTGAAGGCGCCGCGCTCGTGGCCGAAGAGTTCGCTCTCGAGCAGGTCCTTCGGGATGGCCGCGGTGTTGATCGCCACGAACGGCCCGCTGCCGCGCGGGCTGTGCTTGTGCAGCGCACGCGCCACCAGCTCCTTGCCGGAGCCGGACTCGCCGGTGATGAGCACGGTGACGTTGCTCTGGCTCAGCCGGCCGATGGCGCGGAAGACGTCCTGCATGGCGGGCGCCTGGCCGAGCATCTCGGGCATCTGCGCCTGCGACACGTCGCGCACTTCCTCGCGCACGCTTTCGTCGACCGCGCGGCGGATCAGTTCCACCGCCTTCGGCAGGTCGAAGGGCTTGGGGAGGTATTCGAACGCGCCGCCCTGGAAGGCCGACACCGCGCTGTCGAGGTCGGAGTAGGCGGTCATGATGATGACCGGCAGCCCCGGGTGGCGCTCCTTGACCTTGGTCAGCAGGTCGATGCCCGAGCCGCCTGGCATGCGGATGTCCGACACCAGCACCTGAGGTTCGTCGTCCTCGAGGGCGGCGAGCACGTCGCGCGGGTTGGTGAAGCTGCGCACCGGGAGGTCTTCGCGCGCGAGCGCCTTCTCCAGCACGAAGCGGATGGATTGGTCGTCGTCAACGATCCAGATGGGTTTCATGCCTGCCCTAAGCTCTCGGCCTCTTGTTCTTCGGCCGGCGACCCGACGGGGAATCAGGGCAGCGGCACCAGAATCTTGAAGATGGTACGCCCGGGTTCGCTCTCGCATTCGATCGTGCCCTGATGCTGCTGCACGAAGGTTTGCGCCAGCGTGAGCCCCAGACCCGACCCGCCATCGCGACCCGACACGAGCGGGTAGAAGATGCGATCACGGATCGACTCGGGGACTCCCGGGCCGTTGTCCTCGATATGCAATTCCAGTGCCAGACGGAAGCGCTGCTTGCCCAGGGTGACCTGCCGCGCCACGCGGCTGCGCAGCGTGATGCTGGCGTCGCCGGCGGCGATGCGCTCGTGCAGCGCCTGTGCCGCGTTGTGGGCGATGTTGAGCACCGCCTGGATGAGCTGCTCGCGGTCGCCGCGGAACTCGGGGATCGACGTGTCGTAGTCGCGCTGCACCCGCAGCCCCCTCGGGAACTCCGCCAGGATCAGCGAGCGCACCCGCTCGCACACCTCATGGATGTTGACGTCGCTCACCACGTGGGGCTTGCGGTGCGGCGCGAGCAGGCGATCGACCAGCGCCTGCAGCCGGTCGGCCTCGTGGATGATGACCTGCGTGTATTCGGCCAGCCCCTTGGACTCGACCTCCATCTGGAGCAGCTGCGCCGCGCCGCGGATGCCGCCCAGCGGGTTCTTGATCTCGTGCGCGAGGTTGCGGATGAGTTCCTTGTTGGCCTGGGCCTGGCCGAGCGCCCGCTCCTCACGGTCCTGGCGGGTCTGCTGCTCGATCTCGACGAGTTCCACCACGGTGAGCTCGCCGCTCTGGTCCATCTGGTTGACGATCACGTGCACCGGCAGCGGCTCGGGGTGCAGCCCGGGCTGGCGCTTGAGCTGGGCTTCGAAACGGCTGGTGGCGAAGTCGTTGCGCGCCACCGCCGCCACCGTGTCGCGCACGGTGTCGGCATCGGTGAACCAGTCGAACAGCGAGCCGCGCAGGACGGCGCGGCGCGACAGGCCGAGCACGTGCTCGAAGGCGGCATTGGCGAACAGGCACTGCCCGTCGGGCCGCACGATGGCCACCATGGTGGCCAGGTGGTCGAGCGCTTCGAAGCGGGGGCTGGCCGCGGGGGTACCAGACGTGGGAGCGGCGGCCGAGGGGGCCGCCGCTGGCGCGGGCCGGGTGCCTGAACTGCGAGCGTTCACTACGGCAGCTTGGCGATTTCGCGCTTGATGGCCGCGATGTCGGCTTCCTTGCGGGCGATCGAGGCCTTCAGCTCGGCCGTGCGGTCGGCGTACTTCTGGTAGTTCTTCTCGTCGCCGCGGCGCTCGGGTTCGCCGTTGTTGTATTCCTTCTGCAGCGCGGCCAGGGCTTCCTCTTCCTTGCGCAGCTCGGCCTCGAGGATGCGGCGCGCATCGCTGTCGCGCGCACGCTGGTCGGCCGGGTCGACCCGGTTGCCCGGCGAGCCGCCGGCCGCCGGCGCAGCGGCGGCCGGTGCGCGCTTGGGCGACTGCACCACGGTGACGTTGCCGCCCTCGACCGGCTTGCAGCCCTTGGCGTCGGCCTCCTTGGCCGTGATGGAGTTGGTGAAGTTGTTGCCGGGGCAGCGGTACACGGTGCTGCCCTGCGCTTGGGCCACGCCGAGCGTGCTGCACAGCAGGAACGACAACAACATCAGATTCGAATGCAGACTCATCGGGTGGGATCTCCTGCCTGCATCAACGTTTGCCGGTGAGGCAGCGCTGACTGCGAGGCGCCGGGCAGTATGTCTGAAATCACGGTCGGGGCAAAACGGGAACAACCCCCGCGCAACACCGCAAATGAAAAAGGGCGGCTTGCGCCGCCCTCTTGGACTCACCGGAACCTTTCGGGTTCAGGCCGAGTAGTACATGTCGAACTCGACCGGATGCGTGGTCATGCGGAAACGCGTGACTTCCTGCATCTTCAGTTCGATGTAGGCGTCGATGTACGCATCGGTGAACACGCCGCCCTTGGTCAGGAAGGCACGGTCCTTGTCGAGGTACTCGAGGGCCTGGTCGAGGCTGTGGCACACGGTCGGGATCTTCGCGTCCTCTTCCGGCGGCAGGTGGTACAGGTCCTTGGTGGCGGCTTCGCCCGGATGGATCTTGTTTTCCACGCCGTCGAGGCCGGCCATCAGCATGGCCGAGAAGCCCAGGTACGGGTTGCACAGGGGATCGGGGAAGCGCGCTTCGATGCGGCGGCCCTTCGGGTTGGCCACGTACGGGATGCGGATCGAGGCCGAGCGGTTGCGCGAGCTGTAGGCCAGCTTCACCGGGGCTTCGAAGCCGGGCACCAGGCGCTTGTACGAGTTCGTGCCGGGGTTGGTGATGGCGTTCAGTGCGCGGGCGTGCTTGATGATGCCGCCGATGTAGAACAGCGCGAACTCCGACAGGCCGGCATAGCCGTCGCCGGCGAACAGGTTCTTGCCATCCTTCCAGACGGACTGGTGCACGTGCATGCCGGAGCCGTTGTCGCCGACGATGGGCTTGGGCATGA
>CAMLNA010000162.1 GCA_946481025.1 uncultured Rivibacter sp. | reverse complement strand
CCGAGCAGCGCATCGATGTTGGGCGTGGCCACGCCGACCTTGCGGCCGATCTCGACCACCGCGCCGACCAGCGCGTCGAGCTCCAGCGGCCGGCCGGCTTCGGCGTCCTGCAGCATCGAGGTCTTGAAGGCGCCGAGCTGCCGGGTCACGGCATGGCGTTCCTCGCCGCTCTGGGCGATCGGGCAGCCGATCCTTTCGCCCACCGTCGCCGCCTCGGCCATTGCGCGCAGGCAGAAGGCCGTCACGAAGGGGTCGTCGAGGATGCGGTCGGCGGTGGCGCCGGTGAGGGCGGAGACCGGGTTGGTGGTCATGTTGCCCCACAGCTTGAACCAGAGGTCGTGGCGCAGGTCCGCGCTTTCTTCCACGGTGAAGCCGCCGCTGCGCAGGGCCTCGGCCACGGCATGCACGCGCGGCGACAGTCCGCCGCGCGGTTCTCCGACGATGAGCCGGTTGCCGAAGCCGTGCACCACTTCGCCGGTCTGCTCGACCCGCGCGGTGAGGTGCACCACGCCGCCGAGCACCTGCTCGATCGGCAGGCTGGCGGCGATGCGCCCGTCGGGGTCGACGCTCGCCAGCCGCCGCTCGGCGGGCGGCAGCACCTGCGCGAGCGCCGGCGTTTCGAGAAACCACCACGGCACGCCATTCATCGCAGTCAGCACCACGGTGTCGGGCGCCAGCAGGGGCGTCAGCGCGGGGGCGAGCGCGGGCAGCGTCTGCGCCTTCAGCGCGATGATCACCAGCTCCTGCTCGCCCAGCGCCGCAGCGTTGTCGGCCACTTGCAGCGAGGCGCGCGAGCGACGGCCGTCGGCCACCAGCGCCAGCCCGCGCTCGCGCACGGCCTGCAAGGTGGCGCCGCGCGCCAGCGCGCTCACCGCATGTCCGGCCTGCGCCAGCCTGACCGCCAGCAGCCCACCCACGGCCCCGAGGCCCACGATCGTGATCTTCATGTCGGTACTCCCGAAGCGGGCCGTCTCTCGTCCCTAGAATGGCCCGATGAAATGTCGTCTTGCCGCCCGATTGTGGACGAGTGCGCTGACCGCCCTGTTGCCGGCGCTGCTGGGCGCCGTGCAGGCGCAGACGCCGCCACCCGATCCGGCCTCGCCCGCAGCGCCTGCCGCGTCGGCACCCGTGCCGGTGTCGGCTTCGGCGCAGCGCCTGTATGAGTTCGCCCGCCCGCAACTGCTGCAGGTGCGCACGCTGCTCAAGGGGCAGGACAGCCAGGCCAGCGTCGGCTCCGGCTTCCTGGTCAGCAGCGAGGGCCACATCGTCACGAACTACCACGTGGTGAGCCAGGCCGCGTTGCAGCCCGAGCGCTACCGGCTCATCTACAGCACCGCCGACCGCAAGGAAGGCCCGCTGCAGCTGCTGGCCTTCGACGCCATACACGACCTCGCGCTGGTGAAGGTGGCCGATCCGGCCGCGGTCACCGGCCGCGGCGCCCTGCGCTTCCGGCCGCGCCACACGCCGGTGCACCAGGGCGAGCGCATCTACTCGCTGGGCAACCCGCTCGACGTCGGCTTCGCGGTGCTCGAAGGCACCTACAACGGGCTGGTCGAACGCAGCTTCTACCCCACCGTGTTCTTTGCCGGCTCGCTCAACGCGGGCGTGAGTGGCGGCCCCACGCTCGATGAACGCGGCCAGGTCATGGGCATCAACGTGGCGGCGCGCCGCGATGGCGAGCAGGTGAGCTTCCTGGTGCCGGCGCAGTTTGCCGAAGACCTGCTGCAGCGCGGCCGCAATGCCCAGCCCATCACCCAGCCGGCCTATCCGGAACTCACCCGCCAGCTGGTGGTGCACCAGGCCACGCTGACCGAACGCTTCCTGGCCCAGCCCTGGCGCAGCGCCGGCCACCCGCAGTACGTGATACCGCTGCCGCAGGAAGACTTCATGCGCTGCTGGGGCCGCAGCACGCCGGCCGATGAAAAGGGCCTGGAATTCGAGCGCTCCGACTGCGAGATGGACACGCGCATCTTCGTGTCGGGCTGGCTGACCACCGGTTCGCTCACGGTGCGCCACGAGGCCTACGACGGCCGCAAGCTTGGCGCACTGCGGTTTGCCGACCGCTACTCCGACAGCTTCAAGAACGAAAGCTTCGGCGGCCGCGCCGGGCGCGACCGCACCGCGCCGCAGTGCCGTGAGCGCTACGTGCAGCAGGGCGGCCTGCCGCTGCGCGCGGTGCTGTGCATGCGCGCCTACAAGAAGCTCACCGGCCTGTACGACCTGAGCGTGCTGGTGGCCACGGTGGACCAGTCGCAGATCGGCGTGCAGGGCCGCTTCGACGCGCGCGGCGTGAGTTTCGAGAACGCCCTCAAGCTGGGCGAGCACTACCTGAAGGGCTACGCATGGACGAGCAGCAGCGAAGCGACCCCCAGCCAGCGCTGAACCCGGCCGCGGAAAGGCTCGCGCTGGTCGAGGTGCTCGACCGCGACGGCCACGCACGCCTGGCGGTGCCGGTGCTGCGCTGGCCGGTGCGCGTGGGCCGTGCCATCGACAACGACGTGGTGCTCGACGACACGCATGTGGCGGCCCACCACGCCACGCTGGACGAGTCCGCCGCAGGCTTGTCGCTGCAGGTCGGGACGACGGTGAATGGCGCTCGCGTGGGCGGCAAGCGCCTGGCCAGCGGCGAACGCGCCGAGCTGGCCGGCGGTGAAGCCTTCCAGCTGGGCAGCACGCGGCTGCGCGTGCGCCGGGCCGCCGACGCGCTGGCGCCCGAAAAGGCGCTGGCGCCCGAGCCGCGCGGAGGCTGGGGGCTGCTGGCCGCCATGACGGTCGTGCTGCTGGCCTGGAACATGGCCGAGCTGTGGCTCAACACCGATCCGGGCGGGCGCCTGTCGGACTACCTGCCGGTGCTGGCGGGCGGCCCGGTGGCGCTGGCCCTGTGGTGCGGGCTCTGGGCGCTCGGCTCCAAGCTGTTCCAGCACCGGTTCGAGTTCTGGCCGCACGTGCGCGTGGCGCTGGTCTACCTGCTGGCCGCCGGCGTGGTCGGTCTGGTGCTGCCGCTGCTGGCCTATGCACTCTCCTGGGAATTCGCCAGCCGCATCACCGACCTGGCCGTCGGCGCGGTGCTGACGGCGATGGTGCTGGCGCACCTGTCGCTCGTGCTGCCGGCACGCAAGCGCCTGCTGGCCGCGGCGACCGTGGCGGCGTTTGCGGCCGGCGTCGTGGTCATGCTGGCGCGCAGCTACCAGGTCAACGACCGCTTCTTCGACGAGCTGTACATGACCACGCTCGCGCCGCCGCTGCTGCGCGTGGCTCCCGCGGTGGAAACCCGGCGCTTCTTCGAGGAGGCTCAGGACCTCAAGGCGGTGCTCGACCGGCACGCGCGCGACGAAGACAGCGCCGCCCCCGAGTTCGAGACGGACGAGTAGCGAGCCCGCCGCGGGCGTTTGACCTGCGTCAGGCGCGGGTGCCTTGCCGGGCCGTCCGGCTCGCGGCGCGTCAGGCGCGGCCTAGAATGAGAACAATTCTCATTTGTTGCGCCATGCCTCCACTGTTCAGAACTCTTTCTGCGGCCCTCGGCCCCTTGCGGCTGCTCTCGGTGGTTCTTGCGAGCGCGTTGCTGACCGCGGCGGCCTGGGCCGCTCCCGCGCCCGACGACGCCAAGGCCCAGACCATCGTGCACATGCTCGACTACGTCGGCGTGGACTACCCGAGCTTCGTGCGGGACGGGAAGGTGCTCGACGAGGCCGAGTTCCAGGAGCAGCGCGAGTTCGCCACGCAGGCCGTCGTGCTGCTCGGCCAGCTGCCGGCCGTGACGGAGCAGGCGGGGCTGGTGGAGAAGGCGCGCCGACTGGTCGAACGCATCGACGCCAAGGCGCCCGGTGCCGAGGTGGCGGCGCTGGCCGGCGACCTGCGGTCCGGCGTGATGAAAGCCTGGCAGCTCAGCGTGGCGCCACGCGCAGCGCCCGACCTCGCAGAGGGCCAGCGCCTCTTCGCGACGCAGTGCGCCACCTGCCACGGCGCGCAAGGGCGCGGCGACGGCCCGCTGGCACGCGGCATGGATCCGGCGCCCAGCGACTTTCACGACGCCGCCCGCATGCAGCAGCGCAGCCTGTACGGCCTGTACAACACCGTGACCCTGGGCGTCGGCGGCACGCCCATGCGCGGCTTTGCCGAGCTGTCCGAGGCCGAACGCTGGGCGCTGGCGTTTTACGTCGGCGGCCTGCGCGACAGTGCCGAGGCCCGCGCCGAGGGGCAGGCGCGCTGGCGCAAGGGTGAAGGCCGCGGCGTGTTCGAGAGCCTTCGAGCGCTCGTGACCGCCACGCCGCAGGAGCTGGCAGCGCAACACGCCGGGCTCGATGCGGTGCGCGCCCATCTCACGCAGGAGCCGGGGCAGGTGCTGGCAGCGGGCCGGCCGCCGCTGGCCTTTGCGCGCGACACGCTGGACGATGCGGTGGCGGCCTACGGCCGGGGCGAACGCGAGGTGGCGCGGCGGCTCGCCATCGCGGCTTACCTCGAGGGTTTCGAGCTGGTGGAAGCTGCGCTGGACAACGTCGATGCGCCGCTGCGCACGGAGACCGAGGTGCAGATGATGGCCTTGCGCGCCGCCATCGGCGAAGGCCGGCCGCCCGAGGCGGTGGCCGAGCAGGCGAAGCGGGTCGTGGCGCTGCTCGACCGCGCGGAGGCCAGGCTGTCCGGCGGCAACCTGTCTGCGGCGGCTGCGTTCTTCAGTGCGCTGTTGATCCTGCTGCGCGAAGGGCTGGAGGCGCTGCTGGTGCTGGCCGCGATCATCGCCTTCGTCAAGAAGACCGGCCGGCGTGATGCGCTGCCGTACATCCATGCCGGCTGGCTGGCCGCCGTGGCGCTGGGGGCGGTCACCTGGGCGGTGGCCCGGTACGTGGTGGGCATCTCGGGCGCAAACCGCGAACTCACCGAGGGCGTGACCGCACTGCTGGCGGCCGCGATGCTCCTGTACGTGGGCTATTGGCTGCACAGCCGCTCGAACGCGCAGGCCTGGAATGCCTTCATCCGCGAGCACGTGGGTTCGGCGCTCGGCAAGGGCACCCTCTGGGCCATGGCCGGCGTCTCCTTCCTGGCCGTCTACCGCGAGCTGTTCGAGGTGGTGCTGTTCTACGAAACCCTGTGGGCGCAGGTCGGTGCCGACGGGCAGCACGCGGTACTCGGCGGCATTGCCTGCTCCGCCGTGCTGCTGGCCCTGCTGGGCGGTGCGATCCTGCGCTACAGCGTGCGGCTGCCGATCGGACCCTTCTTCGCGGCGACGTCGATCCTGCTGGCGCTGCTGGCCGTGGTGTTCGTGGGCAGCGGGGTGGCCGCGCTGCAGGAAGCCGGCGTGCTCGATGCCACCGCCTGGGGTTCGCTGTCGCTGCCGCTGCTGGGCATCCACCCCACGGTGCAAGGCCTCGGGCTGCAGGCCGCGACGCTGGCGCTGGTGGTGCTGATCCTGTGGATCACGGGCCGGAGCAGACGCGTCGCCCGTTGAGCCCGCGTGGCCGGCCCTGCGGGGTCGACCGACTTGCGCGGCCCGCCCGGAGCGCTACATTGCACCGGCGTTGCGATGGCGGCCGGTGACCCCCCGGACGACCTGCTAAGGGTTTTCCTCAGGTTCTCGGCCGTTTGCTGCGGCCTCTAGGCAACAGGCTCTAGAAAAAGGCCCGCACGCCCAACACTGCCGACACGGATTTCTGCAAAATAGAACGACCGTTCGTTTTATTTGTGCATCACCGTGCCGTCACCCAACAGCAACGTCATCAGCGTCAAGGCAGCCCGCGAGACCCGCGGGCTGCAAAAAGGCCAGCAGACGCGCGCCGCCATCCTCGAGGCGGCCTTGGGCCTGGCATCGCAGATCGGCCTCGAAGGCCTGTCGATCGGCGCGCTCGCCGAGATGATGCACATGAGCAAGTCGGGCGTGTTCGCCCACTTCGGCTCGCGCGAGGAACTGCAGATCTCGGTGATCCGCGAGTACCACGCCAAGTTCGAAGAAGAAGTCTTCTACCCCGCCGTGCGCGAGCCGCGCGGCCTGCCGCGCCTGCGCGCCATGTTCGACCGCTGGGTCAAGCGCGTCTCGGTCGAGATCGACTCCGGCTGCATCTACATCAGCGGCGCCGTCGAGTTCGACGACCGGCCGGGCCCGGTGCGCGACGCGCTGGCCGGCATGGTGCGGGCGTGGCATCGCGCGCTGGAGCGCGCCATCCGCATCGCCATCGAGGAGGGCCACCTGAAGCCCGATGCCGATGCGATGCAGATCCTGTTCGAGATCCACGGCCTGATCCTCGCGTTGCACCACGACGCGCGGTTCATGCGCAACCCCGGCGCGATCGACCGGGCCTACAAGGGCTTCGACCGCATCCTCGCCACCGAGGTGACCGACGGCACGCCGAATGCCTCGGTGACGTCGATCACCGCCAAGCCTGCGCGCAGGACTTCCGCAGCCAAGACGGCCAGGAACAGCGGCCGCTGACGCTTTTCGCTTTTTCACCTCGACCCAGCCTGACCAGGAGTTTTCATGGCCACCTATACCCCGCCGCTGCGTGACATGCAGTTCGTGATGCACGAAGTGCTGAACGTGGTTGACGAACTGAAGACGTTGCCCAAGCACGCCGAGGTCGATGCCGACACGATCAACGCCGTGCTCGAAGAGGGCGGCAAGTTCGCGGCCGAAGTGGTGTTCCCGCTCAACCAGAGCGGCGACGAGGAAGGCTGCACGCTCGACAAGGCCACGCACGAGGTGAAGGCGCCCAAGGGCTTCAAGGAGGCCTATGCCAAGTACGTCGAGGGCGGCTGGCCGGCGCTGAGCTGCGACCCCGAGTACGGCGGCCAGGGCCTGCCGGTCACGGTGAACCAGTGCTTCTACGAGATGCTGAACTCGGCCAACCAGGCCTGGACCATGTACCCCGGCCTGTCGCACGGCGCCTATGAAGCCCTGCATGCACACGGCACGCCCGAGCAGAAGACCACCTACCTGCCCAAGCTCACCAGCGGCGAATGGACCGGCACGATGTGCCTGACCGAGCCGCATTGCGGCACCGACCTCGGCATGCTGCGCACCAAGGCCGAGCCGCAGGCCGACGGCACCTACCGGATCACCGGCCAGAAGATCTTCATCTCCGCAGGCGAACACGACCTGGCCGAGAACATCGTGCACCTGGTGCTGGCCCGCCTGCCGGACGCACCCGAGGGCAGCAAGGGCATCTCGCTGTTCGTGGTGCCGAAGTTCGTCGTCAACCAGGACGGCTCGCTCGGCGCGCGCAACCCGGTGTACTGCGCCGGCCTCGAGCACAAGATGGGCATCCACGGCAACGCCACCGCGCAGATCGTGCTCGAGGGTGCGGTCGGCACGCTGGTGGGCCAGCCGAACAAGGGCCTGCAGGCCATGTTCGTGATGATGAACGCCGCGCGTCTGGGCGTGGGCAACCAGTCGCTGGGCCTCACCGAAGTGGCCTACCAGAACGCGGTGGCCTATGCGAAGGACCGCATCCAGATGCGTGCACTGTCGGGCCCGAAGGCGCCGGACAAGCCGGCCGATCCCATCATCGTGCACCCCGACGTGCGCAAGATGCTGCTGACCGCCCGCGCCTTTGCCGAAGGCGGCCGTGCGATGGCCATCTACACCGCGCTGCAGCTCGACAAGGAGCTCTCCACCGACGACGACGAAGTGCGCCGCGAGTCGGCCGACGTCGTGGCCCTGCTCACGCCCATCATCAAGGCCTTCATCACCGACAACGGCTGGCTGGCCACGTCGCACTGCATGCAGGTGTTCGGCGGCCATGGCTACATCAAGGAGTGGGGCATGGAGCAGTACGTCCGTGACGCCCGCATCAACATGATCTACGAGGGCACGAACACCGTGCAGTCGCTGGACCTGCTGGGCCGCAAGGTGCTGGCCGACAACGGCGCCAAGCTCAAGAAGTTCGGCAAGATCGTGCAGCAGTTCGTCGAGGACGAAGGCGTCAACGAGAACATGCAGGAGTTCGTGAACCCGCTCGCCGACCTGGGCGACAAGGTCACCAAGCTCACCATGGAAATCGGCATGAAGGCCATGGGCAACGCCGACGAAGTGGGTGCCGCCGCGGTGGACTACCTGCGGGTGTGCGGCCACCTCGTGTTCGCCTACTTCTGGGCCCGCATGGCCAAGGTGGCCTTGGCCAAGCAGGAGAGCGGCGACCCGTTCTACAAGGCCAAGCTCGCCACCGCCCGCTTCTACTTCGCGAAGCTGCTGCCCGAGACCGCCAGCCTGATCCGCACCGCGCGTGCCGGCCTGAAGCCGCTGGAGATGGAAGAGGCGCTGTTCTGAGCCTTGCCGTTGCGTTCGTTCGCATCCACCCGAAGGGAGACGCCATGAGATCTGTGGTTCGTTGCCTTGCCTTGTGCTTGACGCTTGCCGCCGGCGGCACTGCCTTTGCGCAGGCCACGCCGGTGGGCCTGTGGAAGACCATCGACGACGACGGAAAGACCGAGAAGTCGCTGGTGCGCATCACCGACAACGGTGGCGTGCTCAGCGGCAGGATCGAGAAGATCTTCGACCCGAAGAGCCAGGACGCGAAGTGCGACAAGTGCACCGACGCGCGCAAGGACCAGCCGGTGGTCGGCCTCACCATCATCCGCAACGTGAAGCAGGACGCCGAGGACAAGGAGGCCTGGACCGGCGGCGAGATCCTCGATCCGAACAACGGCAAGACCTACAAGACACGGCTGAAGCCCGTCGAAGGCGGCAAGAAGCTCGAGATGCGCGGCTACATCGGTCCGTTCTACCGCACGCAAACCTGGGTGCGGGTCGAGTGACCTGCGGCGCCCGCCCGTTCCAACGAATACCTGGAGAAACAACGATGAGTCGATTCCAAGTCCGCAAGGTCGCCGTGCTCGGCGCCGGCGTGATGGGCGCGCAGATCGC
>CAMLNA010000161.1 GCA_946481025.1 uncultured Rivibacter sp. | reverse complement strand
GGACCGCCATCCAAAACGCTCATCCATCCACTCATCCAGCTCATGTCTTTGCGTCGCACGATGCAAGGCATGGACACCACCGCGCACCTCACACTCTTCGGCATCAGCAGCGCCTGGCTCGCCGCCTTCGTGACCACCAGCACGCTGCTCAACATCACGCCCGGCCCGGCGGTGATGCAGGTGGTGGGGCACAGCATGGTCAACGGCGCGCGCTCGGGGCAGGCCAGCATTGCCGGCATCCTGAGCGCGAACGCGATGTACATGGCGCTGGCCGCACTCGGGCTGGGCGCGCTGATCCTCGCGGTGCCCCAGCTCTTCGAGGCCATCAAGTGGTGCGGCATGGCCTACCTGGCATGGCTGGGCCTGAAGAGCCTCAAGGGGGCGTGGGCAGGACACGGGGCTGGGGCCACGGCGACGCTGCCGCCGCCTGCGCCGGCCTGGTCGCTGTATCGCCAGAGCTTCCTGCTGCAAGGCGCCAATCCCAAGTCGGTGGTGTTCTTCTGCGCGCTGCTGCCCACCTTCGCCGGCTCGGCCGACGGTGCGCCGATGCGCATCGTGATGCTCGGTCTGCTGGCCATCGTGATCGAATACCCGGTGCTGCTGGCCTACAGCCTGGCCGCGTCGAAGGCCCGGCTCTGGTTGCAGGGGCCCGCCGGGCGGCGCATGCTCGATGCCCTGGCCGGCGTGGCCCTGCTGGGCGCCGCCGGATCGGTGGCGAGCACCAGCCTGCGTGTTGCATGACCTGAATGAACGGCCCGACATGACCCTCCTCACCATCCGCCGGGCGACGCCGGCAGACGCCGCGGTGCTCGCGCCCTTCGCCGCCCGCTGCTTCGAGCAGGCCTTCGGCGCGCAGAACGACCCGAAGGACCTGGCGGCCCATCTGGCCAAGTCCTTCGGCGTGGCGCGGCAGACCGAGGAACTGCAGGACCCCGGCTACGTCACGCTGCTGGCCCTGACCGCAGACGAAGAGCCGGCCGGCTATGCCCAGTTGCGCCGGCAGCCCCCGCCGGCCTGCGTGGCCACGGCCCGCCCCGCCGAGCTGCGCCGCTTCTATGTCGATGGCCGCTGGCACGGCAGCGGCATCGCCGGGCAGCTGATGCAGGCCACGCTGGCCGCCGCGCACGAGACGCTGGGTGCTGCCTCGCTGTGGCTGAGCGTGTGGACCGAAAATCCGCGGGCGGTGGCCTTCTATGCCAAGCACGGCTTCGCCATTGCCGGCAGCGCCGACTTCTGGGTCGGCGCCGACCGCCAGTCCGATCACATCATGGTGCGCTCCGCGCTCGTTTCCCTGCCTGCATGAACATCGCCTTCGAATCGCCCGACCAGCCCGACGTCGTGGCCCTCATCACCGAACTCGACCGCTACCAGAGCGCGCTGTATCCGCCCGAGAGCAACCATTTCGTCGACATCGCCACGCTCACGCAACCCAACGTGCTGTTCGCCGTGGCGCGCGGCAGCGATGGCGCAGCCGGTGCCTGCGGCGCCATCGTGCTGGGGCCCCATTACGGCGAGATCAAGCGGATGTACGTGCACCCGCGGCTGCGCGGCCAGGGCGTCGCGAAGGCGCTGCTCGCCTTCCTGGAGGCCGCGGCGCGCGAGCGAGGCTGCTCGCTGCTGCAGCTGGAAACCGGCATCCTGCAGGACGAGGCCATCGGCCTGTACAAGCGTTGCGGCTATGAAAAGCGCGGGCCGTTCGGCGACTACAAGGAAGATCCGCTGAGCTTGTTCATGGCGAAGCGGATCGCCTGAAGTCAACGCAAGCGCGCCCTGGCTGCTCCCGCCAAGGCAGCTTCGAATGAGGCGGGCATGGCCTCCGTCGTGAACACCGTATGCACCACGGGCACGACGTTCGCAGGCCACAGCGCAGAGAGCAGTTCCCCACCCAGTTCGGCGATACCGTCCTCATCGGTACCCGCCCTTTCGGCCGCTCGCGGATCGACTCGCAGCAGGAGCACGCACACCGGATAGCGCCTGCGCTCATCGAGCATGACCTCCTCGGCAAAACACCATGCCCCGTGGAGCGATGGACAAGCCCGCAGGGCCGCTGCCAGAGCTTCAACGGCAACGCCGGTTGATGCGCCTGGGCCCATCGGCGTCCCGAAGCGACCGTCGAGCAGGCGTTCACGCGCCGCTTGCGCCACCACACCGCGCCGTTCGCGTGCCTGGCCGAGCAAGGCGAGGTTCTGCAGTTGTTCGTCGTCTGCCAGCTGACCTTCTCCCAACTGATGCAGGGCGGCACGGGCAGCAGCGGCCCAACTGGCATCCGCGTCGATGCACTGCCTCAGCAGGTCGATGCCCAGCCGGTTGCCTTGCCTCAGCAGCGAACGCCCGACGAGGTAGTTCGCTTCAGTGGAAGCATCGTCCGCGACAGATGCAGCGATTTCCGCGTTCGTTCCCGATGACTGCATCAAAGCCTCGAGACGCAGCCGCTCAGCGCGCGACAGCTTGGCAGCGTCGGGAGAAGCAAGCCTCGATCGCAGGACGGCCTGTACCGCGTGCCACATGCCCCACGATTGACCCAGTTGCCGCCGGCAGGCAGCGTCGGCCTCACCGACCAGCGTGTGCCACGACGGACCCAGCAGCGCTTCGCCGGCACAAGGGGTATTGCGTGTGATCCACGCGTCATCCGCCTTGGCGTCGAGCGCCACGCCGAGCGCTTGGCAACGCTCACGCAGCGTTGGGTGGGTATCGTCGGCTCTCGGCGGCTCAGCCCACAGTTGCTCGCGCTCGCGCGGCGAAGGTGGCTGTGTTCGATACCAGTGCTGGCGCCGCACGGTCAAGTCCTGGGGCGGCTCGGCATGTTCTGCCTGCATCGCGCGCAGACCGGCCAGCGCGCGAGCCGGAGCGATAGCGATTGCCAGCGTCGTACGCTGCAGAGCCCTTGCAAAGTCGACACGACCGATCACATCCGCAGCCGCCCGGTCGGCCTCGAATTCGCACGTGCGTGAGTACACAAAGCTGCGCTGCGAGAACCACGGGGCGAAGCGGCGTGCGAAGCCGGTTGCAGCACGGTCGAACAGCGAATCGTCCTCGTTCGAATCGGTCAGGTGCAACCATGCAAGGCGCGTGCGATAGACCCAATGCCCGAGCCTCCCGTGCCGATGCGAGAAGTGCGCCAACTCGTGAGCCATCACGGCGCGCAGGGCCTGCTCATCCAGCAATGACAGCAACGGCTGCCCCAGCAGCAACACGCGTCTCGTTGGCCGCAGGCTGAAGCCTCGCCCCAGTTCGGCCGCGCTGGCATTGAAGTCGTCCGTCAGCAACACGGTGTCGATGCGCGGAGTTCGCAGCGCCTGCCGCAACTCGTCGATCGTGTGAAACAGCTGTGGCACCTCATCGCGTCGCAGCTCGCGACCTTGCAGCCGCGTGCTTGGTTGGTGCAGCCAAGCCAGGAACAGCATCGCCGCGCCTGCAAGCCACCAGACCTCGACACGGTTGAAAACCAGCGCCCCCATGCCCAGGCTGAACGCCCAAGGTAGGAGCAGAAAGAACTGAAACGCGCAGGACCCGCCCACCGCCCAGGCGGCAAGTTGCCAGCGCTCAGCCGCACTGCTGGCTCTCGGCGGCACCTGCGCCTGCGCAGCCGCGCTCACCACCGGTTCGTGCATGAAACCTCCCTCTGCTCCGGCATAGCCTATATCGAAGATCGCGCCACCTTCGCCCCCACCGCGGCACCCCACGTGAACGCCTCTTCGAACACCGAATACCCCGACAGGTCGGCATGCGCGAAGTGCAGCCGCCCCTGCGGCTGCGCGAGCGCCGCGAGCGCCGCACCGCTGCGCAGGCCGGGCGCGGGAATGCTCATCGCGTGGCCGTAGCGCATGAGGTCGATGCGCTGCAGCTTCTCGGGCAGGTCCGGATGCACCGCCGACAGCTCGTCGACCACCGCCTGCGCCCAGTGCTGCCAGGGCTCGGAAAGCAGGCGCTGCCGCTGGGCCTTCAGTTCCCCGGGCGAGCGGCCGCCCAGCGCCCAGTAGTGCGTGAGCACGGTGGCGCCGCGCACCGGCCGCAGGCTCTGGTGCTGCGCGTCCACATAGCCGAGCGTTGCGCTGCCGTGCACGACGTTGTCCCAGGCGGGCGGCGCGCCCAGGCGGTCGAGCAGCGGCGCGTCGAGCTGCAGGTTGCTCACCAGCCAGGGGGCGTAGCGCAGGCCGGCAGCGGCTTCGGGCAGCCCCGCCGGCGGCGCGTCGATGAGGCGTGCAGCGATGAACAAGGGAACGCACATCACCACCTGCTTCGCCAGCCAGCGCTCGGGCTGCTGCGCGGCCGCATTCCACAGATCCAGCGTGACCGCTTCCCGCGCAGGCGATACGCGCGTGAGCACGGCGCCGGTCTGCAGGCGCTCGCCCAGGCCGGCGGCCAGGCGTTGCACAAGCCAGGCATTGCCCTCGGGCCAGGTGAGCACCGCTTCGCGTTCGCCGTTTGCGTCGTCTTCGCCGGCCGCATGGAAACCGTGGCGGCTGGCGAAGTAGTGCAGGCCAGCCCAGGCCGACACCTGGTCGAGCCCGGCACCGTAGTCGTCGCGGCAGCAGTAGTCGAGGTAGCCGCGCAGCCACGCATCACCGAGGCCCTGGGACTGCAGCCACTGGCCGAAGGGCTGTGCATCGAGGGCCGCCAGGCCGGCCGTCCAGGGGGCCTGCGCTGTGGGCAGGCGGAACGGGTGGGCGGCCTGCAGCTCGCGCACCACCTGCGCGAAACGCCGGTACTGCGCCAGCGTGTCGGCAGAAGCGCCAAGCACCGGCAGCAGGCCGTCCTGCCACTGGGCGCCGATGAACAGGCGCTCCTGCGGGGCATGGCACAGGTGGCGCTCGTCGTAGACCGTGCGGCCCAGCTCGTGCCGCGCCACGCCGATCTCGAACAGCCACTCGCTCACCGCCCTGGCATGCGGCCCCGGCGTGGGCAGGTAGTGCGCACCGAGCGGGCAGGCCATGCCGCCCATCTGGTGGCCGCGGCTGTTGCCGCCGGGGTGGTCTTCGAGTTCGAAGAGACGCAGGTCCTCGACCCCCGAACGGCGCAGCGCCCGCGCCACCGACAGCCCCGCCACGCCGGCGCCGACGATGGCGACGTCGACCCGCCTCGCACGGCCCGCATCGGCGCGCGGCAGACGGCCGTCGCGCCAGGCATGGCCGCGTTCGTGCGAAGCGCCGACCCAGCCGCCTTGCAAGGGCGAGCGGCTCGGTCGGCAGCCTGCAAGGCTCGCCGCAATGGCAACAGGCCAGGAAAGCACGGTCCGGCGTCCCACCCGCATCGCATCGCCCAGCGGACGCCGCGGATCCGGCTCCGCCGGTCCGCCAGCGTCGCCCCCTTGAGGGGGAGCGGCGAAGCCGCTACGGGGGTGGGTCATTGCACGCGACCCCATTCCTCTTCGAAGGTGTGCACCAGGTTCTGGTGGCTCAGGCGGTTGGGTTCGGCGCTGACCCGGGCCATGTCGGGCGGAAAGTTGAACAGGCCCGGCAGGCCTTCGACGGTCAGGAAGCGCAGGCCCTCGGGCAGGGCCCGCGGCGGCGACCACGGCCGCCGCGAGGCCAGCACGAAGCCCCATTCGCCGAAGCTCGGCACGTGCGCGTGATAGGGCCGCGTGGCCAGGCCCACCGCCTCGAGCGTGGCCACCACCGTCCAGTAGCTCTTGCGGGCGACGAGCGGCGAGGTGGTCTGCACCGCGGCAAAGCCGCTGGCCGCGAGGTGCCGGTCGAGCAGCGCATAGAAGGAGGTGGTGTAGAGCTTGCCGATCGAGAAGTTGGTGGGGTCGGGAAAGTCCACCACGATCACGTCGAACATCTCGTCCGGGTGGGTGTCGAGCCAGGCGTACGCGTCCTGGTTCACGATGCGCAGCTTGGGCGACGACAACGCGCCGCCGTTGAGCGCCGCGAGCAGCGGCTGCGTGGCGAACAGGCGCGTCATCGCCGGGTCGAGCTCGACCAGCGTGATGTGTTCGACGCTCGCATGCCGCAGCACCTCGCGCACCGCCATGCCGTCGCCGCCACCCAGCACCAGCACGCGCCGTGGGGCGCCGTGCGCGGCCATGGCCGGGTGCACCAGCGCTTCGTGGTAACGGTATTCGTCCTTCGAGTTGAACTGCAGGTTGCCGTTGAGGAAAAGGCGCACGCCGGCCGCATGCGAGGTGACCACGACGCGCTGGTACGGCGTGGTCTCGTTGAAGACGATGGCATCGCCATAGAAGCGGTCGTCGGCCCAGGTGGTGAGCCGGTCGGCGCCTGCGAAGGCCACGAGCAGCAGAACCACCGCCGCCACGCAGGCGGCGGCATGCGCGCCGAGACGGCGCAGCTGCGCGCGGAACAGCCACAGCGCCCACACCGCCACCGCCACGTTGAGCAGGCCGAAGAAAAGCCCCGTGCGCACCAGCCCCAGCTGCGGCACCAGCAGCAGCGGAAACGCCACCGACACGGCGAGCGCGCCCAGGTAGTCGAAGGTGAGCACCTGCGACACCAGCTCCTTCAGCGCATAGCGCTCGCGGAAGTGCTGCTTCAGGATGCGCATCACCAGCGGGATCTCCAGCCCCACCAGCGTGCCCACCAGCAGGACCATCGCATACAGCAGCACGCGAAACGGCGCGCCGGCGCTGGCGGGCAGGTAGCTGTGCGCGACGAACAGCGCGGCCGGCATCAGGCCGCCCACCAGCCCCACGAGCAGCTCGATGCGCAGGAAGTGCGCGATCAGCTGGCGTTCGAGGTAGCGCGACAGCCAGGAGCCCACGCCCATGGCGAACAGGTAGCTGCCGATGATGGTCGAGAACTGCAGCACCGAGTCGCCGAGCAGGTAGCTCGCCAGCGCGCCGGCGGCCAGCTCGTAGACGAGGCCACAGGCAGCGACCACGAACACCGAGGCCAGCAGCGCGACTTCGGCGGGGCGCACGGCCCGCGCGTCGCCTTCGGAAAGGGTGGCGGCGGCGGGTGCTGTCATTCGTGGCCGGGCAAGGCCCCTTGGTTGAACCGCAATGCCGTCATCCGCCGATGGCCGCCGCCACGATGATCGAGATGCCCAGGCACATGGCTGCCACCACGATGGCCAGTGCGAGGTTCTTCTTCTCGCAGATCTCGGCCCACAGGTCGTAGGGCGTGAGCTTGTCGATGATGACGAAGCTCACCCAGAAGATGAGCACGCCCACCAGCGCATAGAGCAGCGAGCCGAAAAACGCTGCGGGCCGGAGCCATTCGAGTCCCATCATGGTGTGCCTTTCGTTGCCGTATGTGTGAATGGTGAACCTGGCTCGGCCCTACTTGTGGCCGCCGCCTCCGCTGCTGAAGCCGCCCCACGAACCGCCGCGCGCGCTGCCGCCGCCGCCGGAGCGCTTGCACTGCTGGTATTCGTTGCTGTACTCGCCGAAGTTGCGGCGCACGTCGTCGCAATCGTCGCTGCCGCAGCGCACTGCCGCCACCAGGACCAGCAGGATCAGCATGCCCAGGAAGATGTACGCCAGCGCGCTCGACTTGTTGTTCGACAGCGGCCCTGCATCGCGCTGCAGGGAGCCGGCAGCCTCGGGCGCGAGCCGGAAGGCCTTGTGCACCGTGTCCGCCGGGATCACCTGTCCCGCGGACCAGGTGACTTCGTCGCCCGCCTGCTCGCGGTTGAGCTGCTTGCGGGCCCCTGCGCCGGTGCCTTCGTAGTCGGTGTTGAAGGTGCGCTGCTCGCGCTCGAGGTGCCAGTAGAACTCGCCCAGCACCCAGGTGATCTTGGCGCTGTAGCTGTACTTCCTGCGATAGGTCACGCCTTCGAGCGACACACGGTCGCCGCTCAGCAACCGGGGCACGCCGGTGATCGGGCGCGTCCAGCTCCAGCCTTCTTCGGTATCCACCAGGAAGGCAAAGCCCTCGGTGCGGTGGTACAGCAGGTACTCGCGCCAGAACACCTGCTCGTCCTCCGGGTCCTCGGGGATCTCGCAGCGCTCCACATAACCCACCACCTGCCACGACACCGCCTTCGAGCCGCCGAGCGACAACGTGCCGGTGCTGCCCAGCGGCAGCTGAGGCTCGAGCCCGCTTTCGCCGCTGTTGCGCTGCGTGTAGTGCGAGAGCTCTGCGCCGACGCCCTGCGACACGTCGACCACCGCGTGGCACTGGTGGCAGGCGATGGACTGCGTGGTGCCGAGCTTCACCTCGAGCGCGGCGCCGCAGTTCGGGCATTCGAGGCTGCGGCCCTTGAGCTCGCGCGCGGAGTCGGTCTTGAGTCCGCTGGCCGCCAGGTCCTCGAGCCGCAGGCCGCGGCCCACGTACCAGCGCGGCGGCATGTCGCTGTAGTCGAGGGTCGCGACCTCGCCCTGCGTGTTGCGCAGGTCGGCCACCACGTAGCCGCGGGCCAGCTCGGGCACGAAGGGCAGCTCGCCTTCTGCGGCGCCCACCTTCACCGCGCTCACCGAGGCGACGGACCAGCCCTGGCTGCCGATCACCTGCTGTGCGCCGGGACGCAGGGTTTCGGCGGCCGGCAGCGGCCCGGGCGCAGGTGCCTCGAAGCTGAAGACGTACTGGCCGTTGTCTTCGCTCAGCCAGCCGCTCTTGCCGCTGTCGAAGACCGCATGCCATTCATTCCAGGTGCCGCCGGCATGGCGCATCTGCAGCCGGCCCACCAGCGTGAAGCCGGCGCCCTGGTGCTTGCCTCCCACCCCCAGTTGCAAGGGGCTGTGGTCGTCGAACAGCTCGGCGCTGGTGCCGATGCGCTGGAGCGCCTCGCCGTCGCGCACGAGCGTGCTGCGGCAGAAGCTGCACACCGCCATGGGCGAAGCAGCCGAGCGGAACTCGACCGGCGCCCCGCAGTTCGGGCAGGCGGCGCGGTAGGCGCGCTGGGGCGAACCCGGCGCGTCAGTCGCCATGCGTCATCGTGCAGCGGCAGCTGCCTTGCATCGTGTTGCTCCCCCCGG
>CAMLNA010000160.1 GCA_946481025.1 uncultured Rivibacter sp. | reverse complement strand
GACTACCTGGCCTACATGCTGCAGTACGACTCGGTGCACGGCCGCTTCGACGGCAGCATCGCGGTCGACGGCAACACGCTGATCGTCAACGGCAGGAAGATCCGCCTCACCGCGGTGAAGGACCCGGCCGAGCTGAAGTGGGGCGAGATCGGCGCCGACGTGGTGGTCGAGTCCACCGGCCTCTTCCTCACCAAGGAAACCGCGCAGAAGCACATCGACGCCGGCGCCAGGAAGGTCATCATGTCGGCCCCGTCGAAGGACGACACGCCGATGTTCGTGTACGGCGTGAACCACGGCACCTACAAGGGCGAGGCCATCGTCTCCAACGCCTCGTGCACCACCAACTGCCTGGCCCCTCTGGCCAAGGTGCTCAACGACAAGTGGGGCATCAAGCGCGGCCTGATGACCACCGTGCACGCTGCCACCGCCACCCAGAAGACCGTGGACGGCCCGAGCAACAAGGACTGGCGCGGCGGCCGCGGCATCCTCGAGAACATCATCCCCAGCTCCACCGGTGCCGCCAAGGCCGTGGGCGTGGTGATCCCCGAGCTGAACAAGAAGCTCACCGGCATGGCCTTCCGCGTGCCGACCTCCGACGTGTCGGTGGTCGACCTGACCGTGGAGCTCAACAAGGAAGCCAGCTACAAGGACATCTGCGCCGAGTTCAAGGCGCAAAGCGAAGGCGCGCTCAAGGGCGTGCTGGGCTACACCGAGGACAAGGTCGTGGCCACCGACTTCCGCGGCGATGCCCGCACGTCGATCTTCGACGCCGAAGCCGGCATTGCGCTGGACGGCACCTTCGTGAAGCTCGTGTCCTGGTACGACAACGAGTGGGGCTACTCGAACAAGGTGCTCGAGATGGTGCGGGTGGTGGCGAAGTAATTCGCAAGCCCTTTCACCTGTTGCACGACCAACCCCGCTTCGGCGGGGTTTTTCGTTTGCAGGCCGGCTGCGTGATGCGTGTAATGCGGTGATCATGCGCCCCCGGAATTCTTGGCTGGCCCTTGCCCTCGCCTGTGTGTGGCCCGTGTGCGCGCTCGCGCAGGCGGGCGCCGGCGACGACGCCCAGGCACGCGTGATCGTCAAGTTCAGGAGCGCCGGGACGCCTGCGCAGGCCCAGGAGGCCCGCGAGGCGCTGGGCAAGCGCCTCGCGCTGGCGCTGCAGCCGGGGGCCGAGGTCGGCGAACGGCTGCAGGTGCTCAAGGCCAGCGGCATCGGTTCGCAGCAACTGGCCGAGCGGCTGTCGCGGCAGCCCGACGTCGAATACGCCGTCCCCGACCGGCGGCGCCGACTGATGGCCACGCCCAACGACCCGCTGTACGCCCAAGGCGGCACCGACGGTCCGGTGGCGGGCCAGTGGTACCTGCGCCCGCCCACCAGCGTCGAGCGGTCGGCCATCGACGCGGCCGCCGCCTGGGACGTCACCCAGGGCCGCGCCGACCTGGTGGTGGCGGTGCTCGACACCGGCGTGCGATTCGAACACCCCGACCTGCTGCGGGCGTCGGCCGGCGGCAAGCTGCTCGACGGCTACGACTTCATCGCCGACGTCGAGACGGCCAACGACGGCAATGCCCGCGACGCCGACGCCTCGGACCCCGGCGACTGGACGGCCGCAGGCGCGTGCGGCAGCGGCGAGGAAGCCAGGTCATCGAGCTGGCATGGCACCGAAGTGGCCGGCATCGTCGGCGCCCTGACCCACAACGCGACCGGCATGGCCGGCACCGGCTGGAACGTGAAGGTGCTGCCGGTGCGGGCGCTCGGCAAGTGCGGCGGCTTCGACTCCGACATCCTGGCCGGCATGCGCTGGGCGGCGGGTATCGCCGTGCCGGGCGTGCCGGACAACCCCGACCCCGCGCGCGTCATCAACCTCAGCCTGGGCGGCAGCGGTGCGTGCAGCGCCGCCTACCGCGATGCGGTGAGCGAGATCACCGCGCGCGGCACGCTGATCGTGGCGTCGGCCGGCAACAGCGCCGGCCATGCGGCCGTCGAGCCGGCCAACTGCCCCGGCGTCATCGGCGTGGCCGGCCTGCGCCACATCGGCACCAAGGCCGGCTTCTCCAGCGTCGGGCCCGAACTCGCGATCGCGGCCCCCGCGGGCAACTGCGTCAACACCTCGGGCGCCTGCCTCTACCCGCTGCTGACCACCACGAACTCGGGCACCCAGGGGCCCGCGGCTTCGGCCTACACGAACGGCAGCAACATCTCGGTGGGCACCAGCTACTCGGCGCCGCTGGTGTCGGGCACCACCGCGCTGGTGGCGTCGGCCAACACCGCGCTCGACCCGGCGCAGATCCGCCGCGTCCTGCGCAGCACGGCGCGGGCGTTTCCCACCAGCGGCGCGGGCGGCAGCGTGGCCGCCTGCGCCGCACCGACAGGCAGCGACCAGCTCGAGTGCTACTGCACCACATCCACCTGCGGTGCCGGCATGCTCGACGCGGGCGCTGCCGTGCTGGCCGCGGCCAACGGCAGGGCCTTCATCAATGTGAGCCCCGCGGCCCCGGTAGCCGGTCAGCCGGTGCTGCTTTCACCCACCGACTCGTTTGCCGCGGCCGGGCGTTCCATCGCGGCCTACCAGTGGACGCTGGTGGATGGCGGCGGCATCGTGGGCAGCCTGCCGACGGGGGCGCAGGTCAGTGTCACGCCATCGGGTGCGGGCAGCTTCACGGTGCGCCTCACGGTGACCGACGATGCCGGCGGCCAGCGGGTGGCGACACAGACGATCGACGTGTCGGCGGCAACCGCGCCCACCCCCGGGCCGTCGGGCGGCGGCGGTGGCGCGTTCGGGCTCGGCGCGCTGCTGGCAGCGCTGGGGGCGGTTGTCGCGGCGGCCGCCCTCAGGCCCCGCCCGCGCAGGGGCTGAAGCCCTTTTCGCCCGGCAGCTTGTCCTTCAGGCCGGCCAGCGTGCGCTGCAGCGAGGCGTCGGCCTGTGCGAACCGCAGCGTGTGTACCGGCGCCGGCGGCGTGATGTTGATGACCCGTGCCGTGCGCACGCCGCGCTTGGCGAGGTCTGCCATCCGCGCGTCGGCCTGGGCCTGGCTTTCGAAGCGGCCGAGCGACAGGCCCGGCTCCAGCTCGGGCGAACTGCGCAAGGGCTCGGAGTTCACGTCGAACCGCTTCAGCTCGGCGACCTTCCTGTCGAGCGCCTCACGGTTGGCGTACTTGCCCATGTAGATGAGCCACACGCCCGCACGTTCGCCGTTCTGCACGGCCCAGGTGGCGCCCGCCGGCAGGGCCGCCTTCAGCACGCCTTCGGCTGCCGGCAGCTCGGCCGGGCTGTAGGGGCCGCCTTCCAAACAGGCGGCCACCAGGGTGGCCGCCGCGACGCCGGTGGTTTCGGCTGGCGCCGATGCGGGCACCGAGCCGGGCGGCAGGATGCGGATCACCTCGGGGCGCACCTGGCGCTTGAGCCGCGCCGGGTCGCGGTCGCCCTCGGGGCTGATGCCGGTGAGGCCGGTCAGCCAGCCCTGCGTCCACGCAAAGAAGGCGAGGTTGGCCAGCAGCAGCAGGACGACCAGGGCTCTCAACATGGACGCACGCTCACTTCACCGCTCGTGATGGTCGAAAGGCCGGCGGCAGTATGCACGAGCAGCCCGCCGTGGCTGTTCACGCCTTCGACCGTGCCCTCGGCCGCCGGCCCCTGCGCCGGCAGCAGCCGCACGCTGCGGCCGGCGAGCGCATCGCGGGCCGCATAGCGGGCCTGCCACGGCGCGAAGCCCTCGCGCTCGAAGGCCAGCACGGCCTGCAGCAACGGGCGCGCCACGCGCAGCAGCGCGGCGGGCGCGCTGGTCTGTGCATCGAGTTCGGCCAGGGCGGCGCGACCCACCTCGGCGGCCGGGTCGTCCTGCACGTCGCGGATGTTGAGGCCCACGCCGATGACGGCGACACGGCGGTCGCCGGCCATGGCGGTTTCGATGAGGATGCCGCCCAGCTTGCGGCCGCGCCCCGCGTCGGTGAGAAGCCACAGGTCGTTGGGCCACTTCAGGCGTACCTGCGGGTGCAGTGCCTCGGCCAGTGCCACGCCCACCACCAGCGACAGGCCGGACCAGTCGGCCGGGGCCAGCGGCAGCGCCAGCGAAAAGGTGAGCGACGCGCCGGGCGACGACTCCCAGCTGCGGCCCATGCGGCCGCGCCCGGCCGTCTGCCGCTCGGCCACCAGCAGGCAGGCGCCGCTGTCGCCGGCCCGCGCGCGCTCGAGCAGGCGGGTGCTGGTGGAGCCGGCCTCGGCCACCACCTCGACGTTGAGGCCGGGCGCCAGCGGCTCCAGCTGCTCCCACAACGTTTCGGCGGGCCAGGGCTGGGTCATCGCTTCGGGGAGAGCATGGTGCCGCGGCAGTTCCTGGCGCCGCAGCGGCACTCGTACTGCTTCTTGAGCTTGGGCGTGTAGCGCTCGTCGATCACCAGGCCGTAGTCGTAGAACAGCTCTTCGCCGGCCTTGATGTTGCGCAGCGCCTTGATGAACACGCGGCCGTCGGTTTCATCGGCCTCGCAGTTCGGGGCGCACGAGTGGTTGATCCAGCGCGCCGCGTTGCCGCCGTACTTCGCGTCGATGACGCGTTCATCGTCGATGTGGAAGTAGAAGGTATGGTGCGGGTCCGCAGGATCGTGCGGGTGGCGGCGCAGCGCTTCGTCCCAGCTGATGATCTCGCCCTTGTATTCGATCAGCACCTCGCCCTTCTTGAGGGGCTCGACCGCATACATGCCCTTGCCGTGCACGCCGGAGCGCCGCACCTGGATGCGGCGGCCGCCCACCGGCTTGGGCGCGGCGGCCTTGGCGGCCGGCGTTTTCTTGGGCGGCTGGGAGGACTTGCCGGGGCGCGCTTGCGTCATCTCGATGTTTGGTTAGAGTGAATTCATGGGTGCGCGCGTGCGTGTGCGTGCGCGCGAGAGCCCGGATTGTATGGACGCCGGGTAGCAACCGAATACGAACAGATGACGACACAGCAAAGCCACACTCGATGGGCCGCCGCGCCGGGCCGCCCCAAGCAAGGCCCCACCCTCTTGGAGGGTCGATCGCCGTACTCGGTGATCGGGGTGTCGACATACCCGGCCGCCGCGCCGGGCCGCCCCAAGCAAGGCCCCACCCTCTTGGAGGGTCGATCGCCGTACTCGGTGATCGGGGAGCGGTCATGAAGGCATTGGTTATCGCGGAAAAGCCGTCGGTGGCGCAGGACATCGTTCGCGCGCTGCAGCCGTCGGCGGGCAAGTTCGACAAGCACGACGAGTACTTCGAGAGCGAGCACTACATCGTCACCTCGGCCGTCGGCCACCTGGTCGAGATCAAGGCGCCCGAGGAGTTCGACGTGAAGCGCGGCAAGTGGAGCTTCGCGCACCTGCCGGTGATCCCGCCGCACTTCGACCTCGCGCCCATCGACAAGAGCAAGGGCCGGCTGAACGCCATCGTCAAGCTCGCCAAGCGCAAGGACGTGACCGAACTCATCAACGCCTGTGACGCGGGGCGGGAAGGGGAGCTGATCTTCCGGCTCATCCAGCAGTACGCGAAGGCCAAGCAGCCGGTGAAGCGGCTGTGGCTGCAGAGCATGACGCCGCAGGCCATCCGCGACGGCTTCGAGGCGCTGCGCTCCGACGCGCAGATGCACGGCCTGGCCGACGCGGCTCGCAGCCGCTCCGAGGCCGACTGGCTGGTGGGCATCAACGGCACGCGCGCGATGACCGCCTTCAACTCGCGCGACGGCGGCTTCTTCCTCACCACCGTGGGCCGGGTGCAGACGCCCACGCTGTCGATCGTGGTCGAGCGCGAAGAAAAGATCCGCAAGCACGTGCCGCGCGACTACTGGGAGCTGCGCGCCACCTTCGACGCACAGGCCGGCCAGTACGAAGGCAAGTGGTTCGACCCGGCCTTCAAGAAGGACGAGAACGACCCGGACAGGCGCGCCGACCGCCTGTGGGACGGCAAGCTCGCCGAGGCGATCGCCGAGGCCACCCGCGGCCAGCCGGCCTCGGTGACCGAGGAGTCCAAGCCCAGCACGCAGAGCAGCCCGGGCCTGTATGACCTCACGACGCTGCAGCGCGAGGCCAACTCGCGTTTCGGCTTCTCGGCCAAGACGACGCTCGGCCTGGCGCAGGCGCTGTACGAGAAGCACAAGGTGCTGACCTACCCGCGTACCGATTCGCGCGCGTTGCCCGAGGACTATGTCAACGTGGTCAAGCAGACCATGAAGATGATCAGCGAGGAGGACCTGCCCGGCCCCTTGCGCGATCTCGCGCCGCATGCGGCCAAGGCGATCAAGGAAGGCTACGTCAAGCCCAACAAGCGCATCTTCGACAACTCGAAGATCAGCGACCACTTCGCCATCATTCCCACGCTGCAGGCGCCCAAGAGCCTCACCGAGCCGGAGGCCAAGCTGTACGACATGGTGGTCAAGCGCTTCCTGGCGGTGTTCTTCCCGCCGGCGGAATTCATGGTCACGACGCGCATCTCCACGGTCAGGAACGAAGGCAAGACCTACAGCTTCCAGACCAACGGCAAGGTGCTGGTGAAGCCGGGCTGGCTGGCCGTCTACGGCAAGGAGGCGCAGGAAGACGACGCCAACCTGGTGCCGGTGCAGGAGGGCGAAGTGGTGCGCACCGAAAGCGTGGACGTCAACGCGCTGCGCACCAAGCCGCCGGCGCGCTACACCGAAGCCACGCTGCTGTCGGCCATGGAAGGTGCGGGCAAGCTGATCGACGACGACGAACTGCGCGAGGCGATGCAGGAAAAGGGCCTGGGCACGCCGGCCACCCGCGCGGCCATCATCGAAGGGCTCATCCTCGAGAAGTACATGGTGCGCGAGGGCCGCGAGCTCATCCCCACCGCGAAGGCCTTCCAGCTGATGACGCTGCTGCGCGGGCTCGACGTGGAAGACCTCACCCGACCCGAACTCACCGGCAACTGGGAATACCAGCTGTCGCAGATGGAAAAGGGCAGGCTCTCCCGCGAAGCCTTCATGGCCGAGATCGCGGCCATGACCAAGCGCGTGGTGCAGAAGGCCAAGGAGTACGACCGCGACACCATCCCCGGCGACTACGCGACGCTCAAGACGCCTTGCCCCAACTGCGGCGGCACGGTCAAGGAGAACTACCGCCGCTTCGCCTGCGAGAAGTGCGACTTCTCCATCAGCAAGATCCCCGGCGGGCGCAGCTTCGAGCTGGCCGAGGTGGAGCAGTTCCTGGCCGACAAGAGGATCGGCCCGCTCGAGGGCTTCCGCTCCAAGGCGGGCTGGCCGTTCACGGCCGAGCTCAAGCTGGCGTACGACGACGAGATCAGGAACTGGAAGCTGGAGTTCGACTTCGGCGAAGACGCCAAGAAGGAAGGCGAGTCCGGCGAGCCGGTGGACTTTTCCGGGCAGCAGAGCCTGGGCTCCTGCCCCAAGTGCAAGGGCCATGTCTACGAGCACGGCACCAACTACGTGTGCGAGAACGCGGTGGGCGCGCACGTCACCTGCGACTTCAAGAGCGGCAAGATCATCCTGCAGCAGCCCATCGCGCGCGAGCAGGTCACCAAGCTGCTGAAGGACGGCAAGACCGACCTGCTGGAGAACTTCGTCTCCAACAAGACGCGCCGCAAGTTCAAGGCCTTCCTGGCGTGGGACGCCAAGGCCGGCAAGGTGGGCTTCGAGTTCGAGCCTCGCGCTGCGGCCAAGAAGGCACCTGCGAAGAAGGCCGCCGCAAAGAAGACCGCGGGCGCCGAGTGAGCATTGCCGGGCGGATTGCGGTGACCACGTAGCCGGGGCAGCGCCCGGTCTCGGCATACTGGCCCGCCATCATGTCCACCCTGGTCTTCCTCAAGCTCTTCGCCATCTTCGTGGTGGTGGTGGTCGGCTGGCTGGCCGGCCGCGCCAGGTTCTTCGGCGGTGGCGAGGCGGCGCGGGCCTTGTCGAACACGGCCTTCTACCTGTTCGCGCCGGCGCTGCTGTTCCGCACCACCGCGCGCATCGACTTCGCGACCATGCCCTGGGCCACCCTCCTGGCCTATTTCGTGCCGGTGGTGGGCTGGCTGCTGGCGGTGTACGCGTGGCGCCGCTGGCGAGCCCGGCAGGAGGCGAGCGCGGCCGCGGCCGAACCCAGCGTGCGCGCCATCACCGCCACCTTCGGCAACACGGTGCAGCTGGGCATTCCCATCGCGGCGGCGCTGTTCGGCGAGACGGGCCTGTCGATCCACCTGGCCATCGTGAGCCTGCATGCGCTCACGCTGCTCACCGTGCTGACCGTGCTGGTGGAGCTCGACGTGGCCCGCGCCGCTGCGAAGGCCGCGCAGGACGAGCGTCACGACCTGGGCGCCACGCTGCTGCTCACCGCGCGCAACACCATCGTCCACCCGGTGGTGCTGCCGGTGCTGGTGGGGCTGGCCTGGAACGTCACCGGCCTCGAGATCCCGCAGGCGGTGGACCAGATCCTGCTCATGCTGGGGCAGGCGGTGGTGCCGGTGTGCCTCATCGCCATCGGCATGTCGCTGGCGCACTACGGCATCAGGGGGGCGGCACGCGGCGCCGTTGCGCTCACCGTGGCCAAGATGGTGGTGCAGCCGTCGCTGGTGCTGCTGGCGGGCCACTTCGTGTTCGGGTTGTCGGGCCTGCCGCTGACGGTGATCGTGATGTGCGCCGGGCTGCCTTCGGGCACCAACGCGCTGATGTTCTCGCAGCGCTATGCCACGCAGGAGGCCGAGACGACGGCCACCATCGTGGTCTCCACGCTGGCCTTCGTGTTCACGGCGCCGGCGTGGCTTTGGGTGGCGAGCCGTTTCTCGGCGACGCTTTGAGCGTGCGTCCTTAACAAAGCCGTGCCAGACTCGCGGCTTCGTTTGCACCGTCCCACAAGGAGACCCGCACTCATGAAGCGATACCACGCGATCCTCGCCGCCGCCTCGGTGGCCGTGCTGCTTGCCGCCTGCGGCGGCGGTGATGA
>CAMLNA010000159.1 GCA_946481025.1 uncultured Rivibacter sp. | reverse complement strand
CGCACCGAGACGTTCATGCCGATGAAGCCGCAGGCGCCCGAGAGCACTGCCCCCAACACGAAGCCGGCCGCGGTGAGCATGCCCAGCCCCGGCGTCACGAAGATCAGGATGGCCAGCACCACGCCGACGATGGCGATGGTGCGGTACTGCCGGGCCAGGTAGGCTGCCGCCCCCTGCTGCACCGCGCCGGAGATCTCCTGCATGCGGGCGTTGCCCGCGTCCTGCTTCAGGATCCAGCTGCGCTGTATGAAGCCATACAGCACCGCGGCCAAACCACACGCTAGCGCGAAGTAAAGCGCCACTGTTGGGGACATGTAGCCGTCTCCTTCCTCAATGAAGCCATGGGATGAATGGGACCGGGGCTTCGGGGGAAAGCCCCGCAAGGAATTCGCCGCAACTTCTAAGGGTTGGTGCGGTCGCCGGGGCATGCTAAGGGAAGGCATAGGCGCAGGCAATGACGCCCGGGCCGGTGTTTACCAGTGGTGACGATCGGTGTGCGCGGTGCTTGGCATGAAGGGTTCGCGCAAGCCGGGCCGGTAAAATCTTCGGGTTTCCCCTCTCGTCCATCTCCACCGAGAACCACCATGAGCCTGCACAACGTGACCCCCGGGGCGAAGGCGCCCGAAGAGTTCAACGTCATCATCGAGATCCCGATGAATGCCGACCCGATCAAGTACGAGGTCGACAAGGAAACCGGTGCCATCTTCGTGGACCGCTTCATGACGACCGCGATGCACTACCCGTGCAACTACGGCTATGTGCCGCAGACCCTGTCGGACGACGGCGACCCGGTGGACGTGCTGGTGATCACGCCCTTCGCGCTGACCCCGGGCGTGGTGGTGACCTGCCGCCCCATCGGCGTGCTGAAGATGGAAGACGAAGCCGGCGGCGATGCCAAGCTGCTCGCCGTGCCCACCACCAAGATCCTGCCGATCTACGACCACTGGAAGAAGCCCGAGGACATCAACCCGATGCGCCTGAAGGCGATCCAGCACTTCTTCGAGCACTACAAGGACCTCGAAGCGGGCAAGTGGGTCAAGGTGCAGGGCTGGGAAGGCCCCGAAGCCGCCAAGAAGGAAATTTCGGACGGCATCGCCAACTACGCGAAGTCGCAGCAGCAATAGGCCGCAGGGTCACTTCGCCAGCGGCTGCAGCTTGATGTAGCGCAGTTCGCTGTCGAGCAGGTAGCCCTGCACCATCACCATGCGGCCCAGCCATTGGGCCGCATCGGGCGGCACCTCGAACGGGTTGCCGCCCAGCTGGCTCAGCACGAGCCGGCCCTTGCTGCCGCAATCGAGTACCAGCGCCTCATGCTCGCTGCCGGTGCCGCGGCGCACCACTTCACACAGCAGCGTCCCCTGTTTCTTCACAACGGGGCGCTTGTGCTTCGAACGGGTCGTGGTGGCCATGCGCGATTATTGGCCGCCGTGCCCCGCGTTCTCATGAACTGTGCAGCAGCCGCGTGCGCACGATGGTGCCTTGCGTGTCGGTTTCCACCTTCAGCAGCTGGATGCGGGCCTGGCCCTTCACCACCTTGCGGCCGGTCCAGTAGTACTCGATGGACTCGCCCGCCGCCGTGGGGGCCGCGGCGGCCGCGGCGCGGGCGGCCGCCGGCCTGGCGGCTGCAGCGGTGGCGGCCGCCGCGGCGGCCGGGGCGGGGCGCGGCGGGCGCACCAGCTTTTCCGCGTGCACGTAGCCCGGGTCGAGCAGGTTCAGCGCGCCCTTGCCGAACAGCGGCTGCACCGCGCTGAACAGCGCTTTCGCTTCCTCGGGCCTGGGGGCCGCGGCCTCCTGCCGGGCCGGCAGCGCCCGGCGGATCTGCGAAGCCATCTCGATGCGCAGCTCGCGGCGCTGCCTTCTTTCCTGCACCTGCAGCGGCGACACCGGCGGCGCGCCCACACGCCGGGCGGCCGCGGCCACCGCCTTCATCGCCGGGACGGCCGGCGCCATGACCGGGTGCAGCGACGGGTCGCCCAGCAGCACGAACTCGATCAGCGTCTTTTCGTCGGCCTGGTCGGTGGGCCAGCCCTGGCTCGCCAGCCATTTCACGTAGTCCTGCTTGGCCTCCAGCAGCGCTCGGCCGAGCGAGGCCCCGTTGAGCGCACCCTTGAGATACGAGCAGACGATCCAGTCGGCACAGGCCATCTGCTGCACGCCCACCCAGGCGATCTTGGTGGCGCCGGCAAAGCCGACCGCACCCTGGCGCAGGTAGGTGGCGGCGATGGACCACTGGTTGGCCGGCTGGGCCGCCGGGTCGCCGGGGGCATAGACCTGCGCGCCGTAGCAGCACATGGCTGCGGCCAGCGTGCCCGGGCGCAGCCGCGGCTTCAGGGTGGCCGAGTCCAGCACCGCGGGGAAGTCGTTGCCCTTCTGGCCGTAGAAGCGGGCATCGAGCTCGGCGCCGTGGCACTTGATCATGTGCAGCTCACGGGCCAGGCGATTGCGTGCCGGCGCGGTGGCGTCCACCGTGGGCGGCGAGATCATCAGGTCGCCGGCGGGCAGGCCGAGGTACTGCATGCAGGCCTCGCCGGCGCCCTGCCATTCGTCGCAGCACACGGCATAGGCCGCGTCGTAGTGGCTGCGCGCACGCGGCTTCCATGCGGCGGCGCGCTTGAGGTAGCCCACCAGCCAGTTGGCGTCGCCACTGCCCGGCAGGTCGTTGATGCGGCCGAGCACGCGGTCGGGCACCAGGTAGCTCTTGCGGTTCTTGGCCGAGTAGGCCGTGCTGCAGGCGTAGGGGTTGTCGGTGGGAACGTCGCGGTCGGTGTCGCCGTTGGGGTCATGGCTCGGGTTGGGCACCCGGAACATCGGCACCACCTCGTCGCCGCCCAGGATCACCACGTACTCGGGCTGCAGCTTCCTGCACAGGGCGTCGAGCGCGCGCTTCACCTTCACCGGCGTGGCCCGGCCGGTGATGGCGGCCACGTCGTGCGCCTTCATGGCCGCGGCATCGTCGAGCGGCAGGTGCAAGGTGGTGATGCCGCGCGCGGCATCGGCCTTGATCCATGCCTGGAGCGCCTTGTCGATGCGGGCCAGCGCCGAGGCCGAATACCTGGCCGCGAGGTTGGCCTGCACGGTGATGCAGAGCTTGATGCTGCTGGGCATGGTGCCTCCGCTGTGTTGCTTGTAGTGCAGCGCATTGTGTTCAGCAAAGCACGGCGCGCCAACCCCAACGTTGCGGACGAGCCCGCATGGCTAAACTGCGCCGGTCATACGCATGGGAGCATCTCGATGTCGCTGAAGCATCTTCTCGCGGCTGTTGCACTGGCCGGCTCCACGCTGGCGCAGGCCGCGCCCTCCGCCGGCACGGCCTTGCCGCGCGGCGTCACCCAGGTCACCTCGGTCGAGGGCATCACCGAATACAAGCTGGCCAACGGCCTGCAGGTGCTGCTGGTGCCCGACGACTCCAAGCCCACCACCACGGTCAACGTCACCTACCGCGTCGGTTCCCGGCACGAGAACTACGGCGAGACCGGCATGGCCCACCTGCTGGAACACCTGCTGTTCAAGGGGTCGCCCAGGTACCCCACGGTATGGGCCGAGTTCACCAAGCGCGGCCTGCGCGCCAACGGCACCACCTGGTTCGACCGCACCAACTACTTCGCCAGCTTCTCCGCCAACGAGGAGAACCTGCGCTGGTACCTCGGCTGGCAGGCCGATGCCATGGTCAACAGCTTCATCGCGCGCAAGGACCTCGACACCGAGATGACGGTCGTGCGCAACGAGATGGAAATGGGCGAGAACAGCCCCGACCGGGTGCTGTTCGAGAAGACGCTGGCCACCATGTACCAGTGGCACAACTACGGCAAGTCCACCATCGGCGCGCGCGCCGACGTCGAGAACGTCGACATCCCGCGGCTGCAGGCCTTCTACCGGCAGTACTACCAGCCCGACAACGCCACGCTCATCGTGGCCGGCAAGTTCGACGTCAACAAGACGCTGGGCTGGATCGCGCAGGACTTCGGCAAGCTGGCCAGGCCGAAGCGCAAGCTGCCCGTGCTCTACACCATCGACCCGGTGCAGGACGGCGAGCGCAGCGTCACGCTGCGGCGCAACGGCGGCGTGCCCATGCTGTTTGCCGCCTACCACGTGCCGTCGGCGGCCCACCCCGACTACGCGGCCATCGAGGCGCTGAACCTCATCGCTGCCGACGCGCCGGCCGGCCGCCTGCACAAGCGGCTGGTCGAGAAGCAGCTGGCCGCCGCGGTGTTCTCCTTCAGCGAAGGCCTGCACGACCCCGGCTTCACACTGCTGGGTGCGCAGCTCGCGCCGGGCCAGGACGTCGACAAGGCCCGCGGCGAGCTGCTGGCCACCATCGAGAGCCTGGGCAGCGAGCCGGTCACCGACGAAGAGCTGAAGCGCGCGCAGGCCAAGTGGATCAAGGGCTGGGAAATGGCCTTCACCAACCCCGAGACGGTGGGCGTGTCGCTGTCCGAGTCGGTGGCGCAGGGCGACTGGCGCCTGTTCTTCCTGCTGCGCGACCGCGTGCGCGACCTGAAGCTGGCCGACGTGCAGCGGGTGGCGAAGGAGCGCTTCCTGCCGTCGAACCGCACGCTGGGCACCTACCTCCCGACGGATGCGCCGCAGCGCGCGCCGCAGCCGGTGGCCTACAGCGTGGCCGAGGCGCTGCGCAGCTTCAAGCCGCAGGCCGGCGCGGCGGCGGTGGCGGCCTTCGACACTTCGCCCGCGAACCTCGATGCCCGGACGCAGAAGTTCGCGCTGCCCTCCGGCATGCAGGTGGCCCTGCTGCCCAAGCCCACCCGCGGCAACGCGGCACAGGCGCGCCTCACGCTGCGCTTCGGCGACGAGAAGAGCCTCATGGGCCAGGGCGAGATCGCCAACCAGGTGGCCGAGATGCTCGACAAGGGCACCGCGAAGATGAGCCGCCAGCAGATCCAGGACAAGCTCAACGAACTGCAGACCACCCTCGGCATCGACGGCGGCGCCGAGAGCGTGCAGGTGTCCATCGTCAGCAAGCGCGACCAGCTGCCGGCGGCCATTGCGCTGGTGGGCGAGCTGCTGCGCGAGCCCAGCTTCCCGCCCGAGGTGCTGGAGGAGCTGCGCCGCCAGGCGCTCACGCAGGTGGAGCAGGCGCGCAAGGAGCCGGAGGCCATCGTCGGCAACGCGCTGGCGCGCCACGGCAACCCCTACCCGCGCGGCGACGTGCGCTATGCCCGCAGCTTCGACGAGATGGTGGCCGACGTGCAGGCGGTCAAGGTCGAGCAGCTCAAGGCTTTCCACCAGCGCTTCTATGGCGCGTCCAACGCCCAGTTCGGCGCTGCCGGAGACTTCGACCCGGCCGCGGTGCGCGCCGCGCTCGAAGCAGCTTTCGGCAACTGGAAGAGCGCCGCCGGGTTCACCCGCGTGCCGCAGCCGCTGGTGGCCGAGCCGCCGGCGCGGCTGGTGTTCAACACGCCCGACAAGCAGAACGCCACCATGGCCGTTCAGCTGAGCATGCCGCTGAGCGACAACGATGCCGACTACCCCGCGCTCTACATCGCCAACTGGCTGCTGGGCACGGGCGGCGATTCGCGGCTGTGGAAGCGCATCCGCGAAAGCGGCGGGCTGTCCTACGACGTGCGCAGCTACGTGCAGTGGAGCAACTTCGAACCCAACTCCAGCTGGGTCGGCTCGGCGATCTTCGCGCCGCAGAACCGCGCCAAGGTCGAGGCGGCCTTCAAGGAGGAGGTCGCCCGGGCGCTGAAGGAGGGCTACACCGCGCAGGAGCTGGAGGCGGCCAAGCGGGGGGCGCTGAGCTTCCGCCGCCTCAACCGCGCGCAGGATGCGGTGCTGGCCGGCACGCTGGCCAGCAACCTCTACCTGAAGCGCGACTTCGCGCTGTCGCAGCGCATCGACGATGCGATTGCCGCGCTGACGGTGGAGCAGGTGAACGCGGCCTTGCGCAAGTACCTGAAGCCGGAGCAGTTCGTGTTCGCGCTGGGGGGCGAATTCAAGGACTGACCGCCCACCCCCGGAGCGCTCTCGCGCTCCCCCTCCAGGGGGCGACCCCAGCGGACCGGCAAAGCCGGATCCGCGGCGTCTGCTGGGATGGTTGAGGTGTCAAGCGGACGGTTGTTCGAGGCGGCGCGTCAGCAGCCAGCCGAGCAGCAGCCCGGCGCCCAGTGCCAGCGCCAGCACCACCCATTCGGCCATCGCGGCGGCGGCCAGCATCCATTGCAGGGCGGCGAGCACGGTGCCGCCGCGGTCCTCCAGCGGCTGGGAGCGGATCTCGAAGGCGGCGGCTTGGGTGGAAGCGGCGGTGTGCAACATGATCGTCTCCTGGGCTGGAGGTCCGCGTTTGCGTTCCTCTTGTCCTGGGTTGCACGGCCGCCGTGGCCGGTTCAAGGCGTTTTCAGCGGGCGGTCGTGCACGCCCCGCCCGGCCCGGGGGTGAAGCAGAAGTCGCCGGTGAGGCTGGAGCTTTCCCAGGGCACCTGCACGCGGCCGGTGTCGCGCGCCACGCCCAGGCGCACCTGCTTGAACACCAGTTCGATCGGCAGGCCGGGCTGGCGCATCACCGCCAGCAGGTGCTTGGTGTAGAGGCTGTTCTTCTCGCCCGGGTTGTCGAGCGCCACGCCGCCGGGCGCAGTGGAAAACGCCACCATCGAGCCCAGCGGCGCTTCCACGCGCGCCAGGCCGGCCGGCGTGGCACCGCGGAACTTGAGCCGCCGGCCGTCGGGGCCCAGCACTTCGGTGCCGGAGAAGGGGTTGTTGCGGCAGGCATCGAGGATCACGATGTTGATGCCCTGCCGGTTGGCGCCCAGCCGGTCGAGCAGCTCGTTCAGGTCGGCGCTCTTGGCGGGTACTTCGTCTTCGGCGCGGATCTCGGTGTCCACCGGCAGCAGGTAGTTGCGGCCCTTCACCTGCACGCCGTGGCCGGCGTAGTAGACGAGGCGCACGCCGGCGTTCCTGGCGTTCATCGAGAACTGGCGGAAGGCCTCGATCATGTCGCGCAGCGAGGTGTTCTCGCGCAGCACCACGTCGAAGCCCAGGGCGCGCAGGCTGGCCGCCACGGCCTGAGCGTCGTTGACCGGGTTCTTGAGCGAGCCGACCTTGTAGGCGGCGTTGCCGATCACGAGCGCGGCCTTGCGCTCTTCACCAGCGGCTGCCAGCCGCGGCAGCAGGCCGCCCAGCGGCGCGATCGCCAGCGCCTGGCACAGCTTGCGGCGGGCGGCTTCCATCGTGCGGCCCTTGTCGTTCACTTGCGTGCCGGCAGCGCATCGACCACCGACACAGCGTCGACGATGCCGCTGGCCGAGAGCTTGCTGCTCACGGCGGCGACCTGCTGCGCATCGGCCACGCGCACGTAGTAGTCGCCCAGCTGGCCGGGGCCGGCTGCGAGGTCGCCATGCACTTCGACCAGCAGCATGCGGATGTCGGCTTCGCGCGCATCGGGCTTGAAGTTGACCCTGAGGTAGGGGCCCTGCTCGGTGATGCCGGCCGGCGGCACCGCGCGCAGTTCGCTCGTGTCGTCGCCCTCGGAAATGAGCCCGCCGATCACCGCGGCCTGCAGCGCCACCACCGCCAGCGCGCCGGCCAATGCCGGCCGCAGCATGGGCTGCGGCAGCAGCGTGGCGAAGAAGTCGCGCAGCCTGTCGCTCCAGCCGGGGCCTGCCACCTGGCGGGCGCGTGCCGGCACCGGGCCTTCGGTGCGGATGCGGTGCAGCGCACGCTCCAGTCCCACTTCGCTCGAGACGGCCGGCGCGTCGTCATGCAGCTTCTTCTGCAGCGACTGGTACCAGTGCAGCTCGGCCGCGGCCTTCGGGTGCTCGCGAAGATAGTCCTCGACGAAGCCGCGGTCGGCTTCGGAGAGCGAGCCGTTCACATAGAACGGCAGCAGTTCGTCGAATCTGGCTTTCATGCGGCCCCCTCGTGCGTGGTGTACCCCGCCCGATCCCCCGAGGGGATGTCGCCCGCCTTGGGGCGGCCCGGCGCCGGGCTCATGATGCGGCTCCTACGGTCCTGGGCACGGTGCCGCCTTCACGTTCGATCAGCAGGCGCAGGCAGTTCTTGAGCTTCTGCCGTGCATGGAACAGACGGGTCTTGACGGTGTTTTCGGGGCAGCTCTGCACGGCGGCCACCTCGGCCAGCGACAGGCCTTCGTAGAACACCAGGTGCACGCACTCGCGGTGGTCGTCGGAGAGCTTGTCCATGCAGGTGCGAACGCCTTCATGGCGCTGCTGCTGCGCCAGCAGCTCGAAGGCGCCCTCGCTGTCCGAGGGCAGCACTTCGGCGATGTCGTCGAGGTCTTCGTGCTGGGAGTCCGGGCGGCTGCGCGACGAGCGAAAGGCCATCAGCACCTTGTTGCGCGCGATGCCGATGAGCCAGGTGCTGAACTGCGAGTCGCCGCGGAACACGGCGGGCTTGCGCCACACTTCGTACAGGGTGTCGGCCACGATTTCCTCCGCCTGGGCTGGGTCGCCGAGTTGCCTCAGCACGTAGGCGTAGAGCTTGCGCGAGAAGGCGCGGTACAGCTCCTTGAACGCCCCCTCGTCACCCTGCTCGACGCGGCCGAGCAGGCGCAGCACGTCGTGGTTTTCCATGATGGGCGGGCCTCGGCGAAGGAGGCCGCAGCAGAAGTTCGTGAACACATGGTAGTCATCCGCGAGGCTTTGGCGACACCCATCTCGGTGGTCGATCGCCGCGGTCCCGCCAAGGGTGTCACTCACCGCGGAACTGCACGCGGCGGTTGTCGGAGCCGTAGGGGTCGCGCCCGGGCAGCAGGGCGTATTCGCCCATGCCCACGGCCTTCAGCCGGGCCGGGTTGATGTTGTGCTGGCTTACCAGGTAGCGCTTCACGGCATAGGCGCGGCGGTGCGAGAGCTGGTCGTTGTAGTGGTCCGAACCCAGCGCGTCGGTGTGGCCTTCGATGACCACCGTCTGCAGCTCCGGCAGCAGGCGGATGCCTTCGGCCAGCGCGTCGAGCTGCGGCCGCGCCGAGGGGAGGAGGTCGGCCGAGTCGAAGGCGAACTGCACCGGCAGGGCCAGCGCGGAAGTGCGGGGCCGCGGGGCCGGTTCGCCATAGGCCGCG
>CAMLNA010000158.1 GCA_946481025.1 uncultured Rivibacter sp. | reverse complement strand
TCACGTACTTCTGCAGCTGCAGCCAGTCGGCGCGCTGGACCAGCGTGCTGAACTTGGTGCCGATTTCCATCTGGCCGGCGTTGGCCACTTCGTGGTGATGCACTTCGACCGGAATGCCCATCGACTCGAGGATCAGGCACATCTCGGAACGCAGGTCCTGGCCGGAATCGACCGGCGGCACCGGGAAGTAGCCGCCCTTGACGCCGGGGCGGTAGCCGGAATTGCCGTGCTCATATTCCTTGCCTGTGTTCCAGGCGGCTTCCTCGGACTCGATCTTGGAGAACGAGCCGGACATGTCGACGTTCCAGCGCACGCTGTCGAACACGAAGAACTCGGGTTCCGGGCCGAAGAAGGCGGCGTCGCCCAGGCCGGAAGCCTTCATGTAGGCCTCGGCGCGCTTGGCCAGCGAACGGGGGTCGCGCTCGTAGGGCTTGCCGTCGCCCGGCTCGATCACGTCGCAGGTGAGGATCAGCGTGGGCTCTTCGAAGAAGGGGTCGATGTTGGCGGTGTTCGGGTCCGGCATCAGCAGCATGTCGGACGCCTCGATGCCCTTCCAGCCGGCGATGGACGAACCGTCGAACGCGTGGCCGGACGTGAACTTGTCTTCGTCGAAATGCGAAACAGGCACGGACACGTGCTGTTCTTTGCCACGGGTGTCGGTGAAGCGGAAGTCGACAAACTTGACTTCGTTGTCCTTCACCAGCTTCATCACGTCGGCGACGGTCTTGGCTGCCATCAAGTGCTCCTAGCGGGCTGGTTGGTGTGATTGGTTCGGCCCGAGGAACGCGAGGGATGACCCCGCCGGGCGCACGGGAATGTAGCAGAAAGCATGCCATTGGCGACCCACCGCACGGGGCTGGACGCACCGCTGCCGCGGGCCGTGCACGGCGTCGGTGAGTATTGGAGGGCTCCCCTGGCTTTTCAAGGAAAAGCGCACCAGCAGAGCGCAAGGAATCGCCCCATTTAGGGGCACCCAGGGGTCGGCCTACCGCACCAACTCGGGGCCCAACTGGGCACCATGCTGGCGCAGCCCTTCGAGCAGCATCGCGTAGGCGGGTGCCAGCCGGTCGGCGGCACCCTTGACGCCGAGCTCGATGTGGCGGCCGTACTGCGGGTGGTCCACGCTCGGCAGGCTGAACACCTTGATGCCGGGATGGCCGGCCTCGACGGCTTCCATGAGCGGGGTGAGGCTCGCCTCCATGCCGCCGAAGACGATGACCGAACGTTCGGTCTCGCCGAGCTGCCCCTGCAGGTGGGCGTATTGGGTATCGAGCACCCACGCGACCATGGGCCAGGCCATCACCGGGAAGCCGGGCACGAAGTGCACGTCGCCGACGCTGAAGCCGGCGATCTTGTTGTACGGGTTCGGAATGATGCGTGCGCCCTCGGGAAACACGCCCATGTTCAGGCGGTGCACGTTGTCCGGCCGGTCCGGCTCGTACGGCAGGCCCTGCTCGGCAGCCATGTCGCGCATGCGCTCGAGGATGAGTTCGCGCGCCTGCGGATGCAGCGCCAGCGGCACCCCCAGTGCCCGCGCAGCGCACTGCCGCGTGTGGTCGTCGGGCGTGGCCCCGATGCCGCCGCAGGAAAACACCACGTCGCCGCTGGCGAAGGCGTGCTGCAGGTCGGCGGTGATGCGATCGGGTTCGTCGCCCACGTAGCGCACCCATGAGAGCCGCAGGCCGCGCTCGCCCAGCAACTCGATCACCTTGGGCAGGTGCTTGTCCTGGCGCTTGCCGGAGAGGATCTCGTCGCCAACGATGACGAGGCCGAAGTTCTTCATCGTCAGACGGGCGGCAGCGGGTTGAACGCCGGTTCGGCGGGCAGCTCGGGCGGCGGCGCGGGTTGGCCGGCCGGCGCCGCCACGACGTCATGCGCGGCGCGCCACGCCTGCAGCGCGGCCAGGCAGTAGTGGGTGAACCACAGCGAGGCCAGCGCGAACACCAGGGTGTACAGCCAGATCGCCACGAAGATGAGGAAAGGCGCCAGCACAAAGGTCATGGCACCGAAGGCCCAGATCAGCGAAGGCGCCGCGCCCAGGTAGCCGGTGACGATACCGATGCCCAGCAAGGGCCAGCGGTGCTCGCGCATCACGGCGCGCCGCTCTTCGCGGGTGGCGTGGTCGGCCATCGCGTCGAACGACATCACCCGGTAGGTGAGCCAGCCCCAGATGACCGGCGGCAGGACCAGCACCAGCGGCGGCACCAGCCACAGCGGCATGCTCGCCAGCAGCGCCACCATCGCCAGCAGGGTGGTGCCCACCGAGAACAGCACGCTGCTCCACAGGGGCTCGCCGTGCCGGCGCTCCAGGGCCGGGAAGCGGCGATTGGCCACGAGGTTGACGATGGCCGGCGTCATGAGCAGCGCCACCAGCAGCAGCGACAGCATCACCAGCGTGGGCAACGCGAGCGCCAGCACGATGAGCGGTGCGATCACGGTACGGAAACCACCCAGCCCCACCGCTTCCATCCAGCCGAGGGCCGCCTCGACCAGCGCCCAGCTTTCGAGCTGCGCGCGCACGGCGACGAGGGCATCTTCCCAGTAGAAGTAGCCCAGCACCCCGGCCGAGACGCCGATGATCACCAGCGGCAGCAGCGACAGGAAGATGACCCGGGGGTGGAAACAATAGGCGCAGGCGCGCCAGAACGCATCGATCAGCAGGTTCATGCGTGGAGGATAACGGCGCTAGACCAACCCGTTGCGAATGGCGTAGACGGTCAGTTCCGAGTTGTTGGACAGCCCGAGCTTCTCCAGGACCCGCGCCCGGTACACGCTCACCGTCTTCGGGCTCAAGGTCAGCTCCTCGGCGATGTCGGACAGGCGCTTGCCCGAGGCGATCATCACCAGCGTCTGCAGCTCGCGGTCGGAGAGCTTCTCGTGCGCCACCTCGGGCGCCGGCTGGGTGAGGCTTTCCACCAGCATCTGCGCCATCTCGGGCGTGACGTACTTGCGGCCCTGCGCCACCGTGCGCACCGCCGCGACGATCTGGCCCGGCTCGCCGCCCTTGTTGACGTAACCGAAGGCGCCGGCGCGCATGGCGCGCAGCGCGTACTGGTCTTCCGGGTACATCGACACCACCAGCACGCGCACGGGGGAGTTCTCCTCCTTGAGCACATGCAGCACGTCGAGACCGCTGCGCCCGGGCAGGTTGATGTCGAGCACCAGCACGTCGCAGCCCTTGCCGGCGCGCATCAGCGTGCGCAGCTCGCCGTAGTCGCCGGCCTCGCCCACCACCTCGATGTCGGCGGCATCGGACAGGGTGTCGCGGATGCCGCGGCGGATGAGGGCATGGTCGTCGCAGAGGATCACTTTGATCATAGGGTTCCCCAAGAGGTGGGGTCGTTCCAGTCGTCGTCGGTGACGTCGTCGTGGATGTCCAGCGGGATGGGCTTGCTGGGCGTGCCGGGCAGCGGCACCGACAGGATCAGCGTCGTGCCGCCCGGTCCGCTGCTCAGGTCCACCCAGCCGCCCACGGTGGCGGCGCGCTCGTGCAGGCCGCGGATGCCGAACGAACGGGCCTTGGCCAGGTCCACGGCCGACAGGCCCCGGCCGTTGTCGCTCACTTCGAGTGAAAGCACGCCGCCGGCCACCGCGAGGTCGACCTGCACCTTGCTCGCCTGCGCGTGCTTGCTCACGTTGGTGAGCGCCTCCTGGGCGGTGCGGTAGGCCACCAGGGCCACGCCGGCCGGCCACTGCGGCGAATCGCCGCCGACGCCCAGGTTCGAAAAGGTGGTGGCGATGCCGCTGCGCTTCTCGAAGCGCTGGGTCATCCATTGCAGGGCGGCCACCAGGCCTTGCTCGAGGATGGCCGGGCGCAGGTTGTGCATGATGCGCTGGCTCGCCTCGATGGCATGCGTCACGGTTTCGAGCGCCTGCTGGGCCCGCTCCACCACCACCGGGTTCTGCGCATGCCGCGCGATCCAGGCCAGGTCGAACTTCACCGCCGTGAGGGAGCCGCCGACGTCGTCGTGGATCTCCCGGGCGATGGCGGCGCGCTCGGCCTCCACGCTGGTCTGCAGGTGGTGCGTGAGTTCGCGCAGGCGCTCCTGCGAGCGGCCGAGCTCGTCGTCGGCCTGCATCTTGGCCCGCAGGGCCTCGGTCGCCTCGATGGCATGCAGCATGGCCGGCACCAGCCGCGTCAGGTTGTTCTTCAGCAGGTAGTCGGAGGCGCCGTTGCGCATGGCGGCCACCGCGACGTCTTCACCGATTTCGCCGGACACCAGGATGAACGGCACCAGCGACCCCATCGCCTTGAGGATGTCCAGCGCCACCAGGCCGGAAAAACCGGGCAGGTTGTAGTCGGACAGGATCACGTCCCAGGGTTGCTTCAGCGCCTGGCGGTATTCGGCCTCGGACTCGACCCGGCGGGCATCGGCGTCGATGCCGCCCCGTATGAGGTGGGCCAGCATGAGCTGGTGGTCCAGCTCGGAATCCTCCAGGTGCAGCACACGCAAACGGCGCGTCTGGTGCGTCGGAATGGGCTTGGGCGGCGTCATGGGCCGATCTTATGAAGCCGTTGGCTGCGCAAATCAACCCCAAAAAGTGAAATTGGACCGGCTTTCCCTGCGTCATCGCCTCAATACGGGCGGGTTCCGTGCCGAAAAATTCTAGCAACCGATGCCCCGGGACGGCCTGCCGTGGCCGGCCTTCCCGAAGGCGCGATTCTCAAGCGCCCAGACCCTTTTTGCTGCCATTGCTGGAGCGACCGACGATGCTGACCCCCGAAGCGATGCCAGACGATCCCCCCGGCGGAACGATTCCGCTGCTGATGGCCGCCGACCTGCAGGACCACCTGATGGTGGCCAGCAACGACCTCGATCGCCTGCAGCGCCTGTTGTCGGACACCTGCGACGCGCTGATGCAGCGCTTCTACGGCGCCTCGGCCGAATTGACGCGCGCCATGGATGTCCACGGCGGCACGGTGGACGGCGCCGCCGTGGCGGCGGCCATGCAGCAGCTGGGCGGCGCGGTGACCGCGCTGCAGTTCCAGGACATGGCGTCCCAGCTCATCAACCACACCCACCGGCGGCTGCGCAACTGCGCCGACCAGCTGGCGCGCGAGGCGATGGGCGAAGACGACGAGGACGGCGCCGCTGTGGTCGAAGAAGCCCCGCTGCGGCCCAACCCGGTGACCCAGGACGAGATGGATGCGGGCTCGATAGAGCTGTTCTAAAGAAACCGCCCCATCAACCGATATCGCATTCGATTTCCCTTACGGATTCTTCTCGGAGAGCAACATGCATTCAATCCTCGCCGTGGACGACTCGGCTTCCATGCGCCAGATGGTCAGCTTCACGCTCAAGAGCGCGGGCTACAACGTGGTGGAGGCGGTGGACGGCCAGGATGCCTGGGAAAAGGCGGGGGGTCGCCAGTTCGACCTGGTGCTCACCGACCAGAACATGCCCCGCATGGACGGCATCAGCCTGACCAAGAAGCTGCGCGACAACCCGCAGTTCAAGGCCACGCCCATCCTCATCCTGACCACCGAGTCCAGCGACCAGATGAAGCAGGCCGGCCGCTCCGCCGGTGCCACCGGCTGGCTGGTGAAGCCGTTCGACCCGGTGAAGCTGATCGAGGTCATCAAGAAAGTCATCAAGTAACCGTTCGCCCCGGACGACCACAACGACAAGGAGCGCGCCATGGGCGAGATGACTTCCGAAGGTTCCAACCTGGGCGCAGGCATCGACCTGAGCCAGTTCTATCAAGTCTTCTTCGAAGAGGCCGGCGAAAACCTCGAGCGCATGGAGCAGCTGCTGCTCGAGCTCGACATCGAGGCGGCCGACGACGAGGAGCTCAACGCGATCTTCCGCTGCGCGCATTCCATCAAGGGCGGCGCCGCCACCTTCGGCTTTTCCGACGTGGCCGAGCTGACGCACCAGATGGAGACGCTGCTGGACAAGCTGCGCCGCCATGAACTCGAGCCCACCTCGCAGATGGTGGACGTGCTGCTGGCTTCCGGCGATGCGCTGAAGGCCCAGCTGGCGCGCCACCAGGGCTCGGGCAGCGAGATCATCGACACGACCGACCTGCTGGCGAACATCCGCTCGCTGGTGGCCGGCGAGACGCCGGTGGCCGTGGTGGCCACGCCGACCATCGTGCACAACAGCCGCGAGCAGGAGCTCGAGGCCGCCGCCGACGCGCACGCGGCGCGAATTGCCGGCAAGTACGTGCTCGAACTCACCATCGGCCCGCTGGAAAGCCCGGCGCCGGCCGACAGCGTGGTCGAGCTGTTCAAGGAGATCGTCGACCTCGGCACGATCGAGGCGGTGGACGGCGGCATGATGCAGGACGGCCTGCGCCGCTTCAAGGTCATCACCGCCAGCACCGAGGCCGAGCTGCTCGACCTGTTCGGCTTCCACGTCGGCCGCGAGCATGTGAGGTTCCTGCCCTGGGGCGGCGAGAACGTCGCACCCGGCTACGGCTTCTTCAAGGACAACCCCGGCGCCCCGCAGGACCACGAACCCGACCCGGGCTACGGCTTCTTCGAGGACGCGCCCGGAGCACCGGCCGGCGACGCCGCCACCGAACGCAAGGACGCCGCGCCCGCCGAGCAGAAGGCCGCTGCAGCCCCTGCCGCCGCCAAGCCGGCCACCAAGGCCGAAGCCAAGGCACCGGCCGCCTCGCTCGAATCGGCCACGCTGCGCGTGTCGGTCGAGAAGGTGGACCAGCTCATCAACCTGGTGGGCGAGCTCGTGATCAACCAGGCCATGCTGGCCCAGAACAGCCGCGACCTGGATCCGCAGGCACACCAGCAGCTGATGGCAGGCCTGGGTGACCTGGAACGCAACACCCGCGACCTCCAGGAAGCGGTGATGTCGATCCGCATGATCCCGATGTCCACCGTGTTCAACCGCTTCCCGCGCATGCTGCGCGACCTGGCCTCCAAGCTGGGCAAGAAGGTCGAGCTGGTGACGCAGGGCGAAGCCACCGAGCTGGACAAGGGCCTGGTCGAGAAGATCACCGACCCGCTGACCCACCTGGTTCGCAACTCCTGCGACCACGGCATCGAGCTGCCGGCCGACCGCCTGGCCAAGGGCAAGAGCGAGACCGGCACCATCACGCTGTCGGCCTCGCACCAGGGCGGCAGCATCGTCATCGAGGTGCGCGACGACGGCCGCGGCCTGTCGCGCGAGAAGCTCCTCAAGAAGGCGCGCGAGCGCGGCCTGCATGCGCCGGACTCGTTCACCGACCAGGAAGTCTGGGGCCTCATCTTCGAACCCGGCTTCTCCACCGCCGAGCAGGTGACCGACGTGTCCGGCCGCGGCGTGGGCATGGACGTGGTGAAGAAGAACATCACCGCGCTGGGCGGCACGGTCGAGATCGACTCGGCCGAAGGCTACGGCATGCGCGTGGCCGTTCGGCTGCCGCTCACGCTGGCCATCATGGACGGCATGAGCGTGGGCGTCGGCGAAGAGGTCTACATCCTGCCGCTGTCGTCGGTGGTCGAGAGCTTCCAGGTGCAGCCGAACATGATCAAGACCATCGGCGGCTCGGGTCGCGTGGTCGAGGTCCGCCAGGAATACATGCCGGTGGTCGAGCTCGAACGCGTGTTCGACGTGCCGCGCTTCGACTTCGAGCACGTGAGCTCGATCATGGTGGTGGTGGAAGCCGAGGGCGGCCGCATCGCGATGCTGGTGGACGAGCTGCTCGGCCAGCAGCAGGTGGTGGTGAAGAACCTCGAAGCCAACTACCGCAAGGTCAACGACGTGTCGGGCGCCACCATCATGGGCGACGGCCGCGTGGCCCTGATCCTCGACGTGGGCAGCCTCGTGCGCCGCTCCCGTCACTGAACCGACTGAAGAAGGAGAGATGCCATGGGCATGATGGAAAAACTCGACACCGCAGAGAAGGTCCGGACGCTCGCCCGCGAGTACCTCACCTTCCGCCTCGGCGCCGAGGAATACGGCATCGACATCCTGAAGGTGCAGGAGATCCGCGGCTACGAGCAGCCCACCCGCATCGCCAACGCGCCGGGCTTCCTCAAGGGCGTGGTCAACCTGCGCGGCACCATCGTGCCGATCGTGGACCTGCGGCTGCGCTTCCATTGCGAAAGCGCCGAATACAACGGCTTCACCGTGTCGATCATCCTGCACATCGGCAACCGCACCATCGGTGCGGTGGTCGACTCGGTGAGCGACGTGCTGGAGATCCCGGCCGAGGCGGTGAAGCCCGCGCCGGAGATGAAGTCCGCCGTGGACTCCGGCTACATCCAGGGCCTCGCACAGATGGGCGAGCGCATGGTGATCCTGCTCGACATCGAGGGCATGCTGCTGAGCGAAGACATGGGCCTGGTCGGCTGAGCGCCGCCGCGTCCCATCCCTGATCCAAGGAGCGGTACCCCATGGAACTCAAGAACATGAAGCTCGGGGTCCGCCTCGGCTTCGGCTTCGCGGCCGTGCTGCTGTTGATGATCGGCATGGCCGCCGTCGGTGCGGTCCGGCTCAACGAGATCGTCTTCCTCAACACCAAGCTCAACGCCGACTCCGACCGGCAGACGCTGGCGCTGCAGTGGAAGGGCGAGACCCGCCTGAACCTGATGCGCACCATGGCGATCGGCAAGTCGGGCAACCAGGCCGAACTCACCGCCTATCTGCAGCCGCAGATGAAGGACACCTCGGCGCAGATCACCGAACTGCAGAAGAAGCTCGAGTCCATGGTGACGAGCGAGTCCGAGAAGAAGCTGATGGAGACGATTGCCGAGCGCCGCAAGGCCTACATCGGCATCCGCAACAGCATCTTCGACGCTTTCAAGGCCGGCGACGCCGCCGGCGCGACGGCCCGGCTCGACAGCGACCTGGCCCCTGCGTCCGACGCCTACCTCGCCGCCATTTCGGCGCTGGCCGACTACCTGGGCAACGAACTGGCAGCGGACAGCCCGCGCCTCGAAGCCAAGGCCGGCCAGGGCCGGTTCCTGCTGCTGGGCCTGGCATTGGCCGCGCTGCTGGTGGGCGGCGTGCTGGCCTGGCTGATCACCCGCTCGATCACCCAGCCGCTGGCCCGCGCCATCGAGGCCACGCGCAGCGTGGCGCAGGGTGACCTGTCGCAATCCATCGCCAACGACCGGCGCGACGAGGTCGGCCAGTTGCTGCAGACGCTCGCCGACATGCAGAGCAGCCTGCGCCAGATGGTGTCGGGCATCCGCCAGACCACCGAAAGCATCACGACCGCCAGCACCGAGATCGCCGCGGGCAACCAGGACCTGTCGGGCCGCACCGAGCAGGCCGCCAGCAGCCTGCAG
>CAMLNA010000157.1 GCA_946481025.1 uncultured Rivibacter sp. | reverse complement strand
AGTAAAAGAAGAAGAAGCGGGCTGCGCGAAGCATGGGCGGTAATGTAGCACGCACCCGCCACAGCGCGTCAAGCGCACAAGCAACCGCACGATCAGCAACGGCTCCGCCCGAGTGACGCCACGGATCCGGCTTCGCCGGTCCGTCAGCGTCGCCCCTCGAGGGGCGGCCGAAGGCCGTAGGGGTGGGTCAAATGACCAGGTCCGGATCGCCGGGGTCTCGCGCGTCCGGGGCCTCGCCGGGGCGCAGGCCGCGGGTGATGGCCGACCACCAGCCGGGGCGGCGCCCGGGCGGATCGAGCGCCGGGTCGGGCTGCCGCAGCACCTCGAGTTCACCGAGCATGCGGGTCGCCACGTCGACGAAATCGCGGCGGTACTCCTGGTCGTCCTTGTTGCGCTCGGTGGCTTCGATCCACGCATCGAGCATCCACTGCACCTCGGTGAAGGTCACCGCATAGTGGCGCAGCGTCTCGGGCAGCACGTGCCGCCCGCCGAGCAGCGCGGCGCGCTCGGCCTCGAGCCGCGCGCGCATGTCCTGCTGCAGCTTGGCGCGCACCGGCCCCGTGGCCGTGCGCACCTGGCGCACGAACTTCATCAGGTCGTTGTTGACGCGCTCGGCACGCTCCAGCACCGCCGGGTCGGGCGGAGGGCGTGGTGCAGGGGGCGGCGGCGGATCTTCGGACATGGCAGACCCAAAGGCATGGGGGCCCCTGGACGCACCAGCGTAGCGGCTCGCCCACGGGGGTGCAAGGCATGCCGTCCTACAGCGGCGGCCGGCGTGAGAAAGCTCTCGAAGCCGCGCGGGATGGCGCAGGTCAGGCGGTGCCGCCGACCGTCAGCCCATCGATGCGCAGCGTCGGCTGGCCGACACCGACCGGCACGCTCTGGCCTTCCTTGCCGCAGGTGCCCACGCCGGTATCGAGTTCGAGGTCGTTGCCGATCATCGTCACGCGGGTCAGCGCGTCGGGGCCGTTGCCGATGATGGTGGCGCCCTTCACCGGGTACTGGATCTTGCCGTTCTCGACCCAGTAGGCCTCGCTCGCCGAGAACACGAACTTGCCACTCGTGATGTCGACCTGGCCGCCGCCGAAGTTGGTGGCGTACAGCCCCTTCTTCATGCTCGCGACGATCTCGTCGCGCGTCTTGTCGCCGGCCAGCATGTAGGTGTTGGTCATGCGCGGCATCGGCACGTGGGCGTAGCTCTCGCGGCGGCCGTTGCCGGTGGGCTTGACGCGCATCAGGCGGGCGTTCATCGCGTCCTGGATGTAGCCCTTCAGGATGCCGTCCTCGATCAGCACGTTGCGCTGCGACGCGTTGCCTTCGTCGTCGATGTTGAGCGAGCCGCGCCGGTCGGGGATGGTGCCGTCGTCCAGCACCGTGACACCCTTGGCCGCCACGCGCTCGCCGATGCGGCCCGAGAACGCACTGGAGCCCTTGCGGTTGAAGTCGCCTTCGAGGCCATGACCGATCGCCTCGTGCAGCAGCACGCCCGGCCAGCCGGGGCCGAGCACCACGGTCATCTCGCCGGCCGGGGCCGGGCGGCTTTCGAGGTTGGTCAGCGCGGCATTCACGGCGTCGTTGACGTATTCCTCGATCACGTTGTCCTGGAAGTAGCCCAGCCCGAAGCGGCCGCCGCCGCCACCGGAGCCGACTTCCCGGCGCCCGTTCTGCTCGGCGATCACCGTCACCGACAGGCGCACGAGCGGCCGCACGTCGGCCGCGATGGTGCCGTCGGCGCGCGCCACCAGCACCACGTCGTATTCGCCCATCAGGCCGGCCATGACCTGCACGACGCGCGGGTCGCGGGCGCGGGCCAGCTTCTCGACGCGCTCGAGCAACGCCACCTTCTGCGTGCTGTCGAGCGTGGCGATCGGGTCCATCGGCGCATAGAGCACCCGGCTGCCGGCCACGTTGCCGGCGCCGCCCACCTTCACGCGGCGGCTCTGGCCGGCGGCGGCGATGGTGCGCACGGTGCGCGCCGCGTCGAGCAGCGCGGCCTCGGAGATGTCGTCGGAATACGCGAACGCGGTTTTCTCGCCGGCCACCGCACGCACGCCCACGCCCTGGTCGATGCCGAAGCTGCCGGACTTCACGATGCCCTCCTCCAGGCTCCAGCCTTCGCTGCGCGTGTACTGGAAGTAGAGGTCGGCGTCGTCGATGCGGTGCTCGCCGATCACCCGCAACGCCTGCGCGAGCTGTGTCTCGTCGAGCCCGAAGGGTTCGAGCAGCAATGACTTGGCAATGGCCAGGCGTTCGAGGGTGGGTTCGCGCGAAATCATGAATCGATTGTAGGCGTCGGCCCCAACCCCGCGCGACCAGCAGGGGCGCGGCGTCAGGCGGAATGTGTGCCGTCCAGCACGAGCCGGCCCCGCCCGCCGGCCTTGGCGGCATACAACGCCCGGTCGGCGCGTGCGATCACGGGGCGCAGGTCGGCGTCGCCGGGTTGCAGCGTGGTCGCGCCGGCACTGAAACCGATCGTGAAACCGAGCAGCGGGCCGACCTCGTTGGCCAGCCGTTCGCGCAGGCGCGCGTCGACCTCCCGCGCAGCGTCGAGGCCCGACATCGTCAACACCACGCAGAACTCCTCGCCGCCGTACCGACCGACCAGGTCCGGCTGCCGCACGGTGAGCCGCAGCGCCTCGGCGAACAACTCCAGCGCGCGGTCGCCCGCGGGGTGCCCGCGCGTGTCGTTGATCTGCTTGAAATGGTCCAGGTCCAGCATCAGCACGGTGAGCGGCTGGCCGTGCCGCCGCGCCAGCTGGGCCTGCTCGTCGGCCCGTTCAAGCAGCGTGCGGCGGTTGAGCACGCCGGTGAGGCCATCGACGGTGGCGAGCCGCTTCAAGGCCTGCTCGGCTTCGTCGCGATGCGCCAGCAGAAAGGCCAGCGTGCCGATGGTCAGGCAGGCGTTGTTCACCACCAGCCCCAGCACATTGAGCCAGTGCGGCGAATCGAACGCCGGGTAATGCTCCGGCGCCCACAGCACCAGGGCCATGCGGCCGAGCACGAGCGGCGCCGAGGCCGCAAGGCCCGCACCGGCCAGCCAGCGCCAGCGCCATCCGGTGGCGCCACCGGCCCGCAACAGCAGCCAGGCCAGCCAGGCCATCTGCACGCCGAGCACGCCGTTGACGACCGCGATGCGGGCCCCGAAGTGCTGGAACACGAGCCAGTGCGCCAGCGTGGCGACAGCCGGCGGCCCGACCGCCCACCACATGCGAACCCGCCGGCCCAGGTAGGACTGCGCCGCGACGTACATGAAGCTCACACTGCCCACGAGGGCACCGGCCCCCAGCGTGGAGAGCTCGCGCGGCAAGCCCTTGAAGGCCAGCATCAGCAACGCCCAGCCGACCGACTGGCACAGCAGCGCCGCGCTCCATGCATGAATGCCGCTGCGCCGCGTCTTCTGCCCCCAATGCACCCCCACGACCAGCGCGATGCTCGTCAGGGTCACGTTGACCCACATCGAGAAGAAGAGCGTCTGGGCGTCGAGCATGATGCAAGGGTACGGCTTCTCGTTATCGGCCCTCCGGGGCAGGACTTGAATCACGCGCCAGGCCGCACAGGTAGGCCACGCCCTGCGGCGCCCGGGCGCCGTACCAGCTCAGCATCTCACCGTCGACCCGCCGCACCGCGCCTTGCCAGCCCCGCCGGCCCAGCCATGCACGCACTTCGTCCAGGTGCTGATTGCCGAAGCGGTACGGCTCGCTGCTCAGCAACACCTCGTCGACGCTCGCGATCCAGTCTTCGCTGCCATCGAACACCGGGTAGCGCGCCGCGCCCGAAGGGCCGCCTTCCATGGAGGGCAGGGTCTGCCAGTTGACCAGGGCCAGCATGCGCGAGATGTAGGTGTCGCGCGCCACGGTCATCCAGGGGTCGCGCCAGATGCAATACAGCACCCGCCGCTCGGGCCACCGCTGGCTCGCCGCGAGCCGCAGCTGCGCGTCGAGCTCCGCCTGCAGCGCTTCGGCCCGCTCGCGCACGCCAGGCAGGTTGCCGAACCACTCGACCATCTGCCGATACAGCTCGATGTTGTCCTGCGGCGCGCAGGGGTGCGTCACCACCACGTGCGGCACGAACTCGCGCAGCGCCTCGACGGTCGCCAGCTCGTTCTCGTCGACGTTGACCACCACGTGCGTGGGCGCGAGCGCGCGCAGCTTCGGCAGGTTCACGTCCTTCGTGCCGCCCACCTTCGGGACGGCGGACACGACCTCGCGCGGGTGGATGCAGAACCCGGTGCGCGCCACCAGGTACGGCGCCAGCCCCAGCGCCACGAGCAGCTCGGTGACCGACGGCACCAGGCTCGCGATGCGCGGCATCACCTTGCGCCGGGTGGCGACTCGACCGGCGCGCCGCACACGCCGCAGAAGCGATCGGCGGCCAGCATCGGGTGACGGCATGCCGCACAGCGCATTGCCGGCGCCACGTCGCCCAGCGGCAGGTCCACATCGACCGTATGGGGGTGCGGCTCCGTGTGCTGCAGCGGCGACCGCGCCATCGTGATCGTCGTGTCGAGGCTGCTCGGCTCGCGCGTCGGCTCCAGGATGCCGCGCGGGGCCGGGCCGCGCGAGCGTTGTTCAGACGGTGCCGCCGTGTGGCGCGCCGGCATCGGGCGCTGCACCGGCGCTGCCGTCAGCGCTGCCCGGTCGCGATGCACCAGGTACACCGCGCAGGCGCCACGCAGATACACCAGGCCCGGCAGCACCATGCCGATGGTTGCCACCACGCCGCCCCCGATCACTCCGGCCACCGCGTAGGCACTCGCCCCCACGTTCACGCCGGCACCGGCCAGGCTGCGCACGCCGAAGCCCCTCAGCCCTGCCATCAGCTGCGCGGCCGAGGCCTCCGGCCCCAGGATCAGCGCCGACAGCCGGGCCACGGTCTGCCCGCCGACCAGCACGACGAACATCACCAGGGCCCCGATGACCGTGGCGAGCACGCCGACCAGCAACATCATCAACGCCACGTCGAGCAACTGGCGCCGGGCGATCGAGAACAAGCGGTTCACGCACTGCAGCGTGTCGGCTCCGTCCCAGACGGCGGGGGCCGCCAGCGGCACGATGACCGTCGGCAGCGCCAGCAGCGCGAGGCCGACCACCACCACCGCAACGGGCAGCACGAGCGTGAAGGCCACCGGCCCCAGCAGCGGCGTCTTGCAGACCAGCAGCACCACGGCCAGCACGAAGGCACCGGCGGCATAGGTGATCGCAATCAGCAGCAGTGCGCCGAGCAGCCGGTGCGCCGTGCGCAGCGAGGCGCCGAATGCGTCGAACACGCTGCGCCGGGGCACGCCCTTGGCGTCGTCCATCACCAGCAGGCCAGCCGCATTGCCGCCATAGAACGCCACCGCCAGCGCCAGCAGACCGTAGAGCACGGAGGTGGCCGCCTGCCCTCTTGCAAGCGCCTGCGCGAGCATCGCGAGCAGCAGGCCGGAGGCTGAAAAGGTGCCGAGCAGCACCGCCAGTGCCGGGCCGTTGCGCACCGCGTCGATGCAGCCCAACAGGGCGGCAGCTGATCGGAGCTTGTCGTTGCTTGCAGACATGGGGATCTGGGGAAAGCGATGCCGCGCCAACGTCACACGGCACCGCTCTCCGCGTTAGCGGAACTGGTTCTGCTGCTCGCGTCGTCGTTCAGCCTCGAGGAACTCGACGCAACGCGGGTGCTTCGCCTTCACCGGGTCCTGGCATTCGTTCTTCAGACAGCTGAGCAGCGCAATGAATACGCGGCCACCGCAGACATCCTTGGGCACTTCAGGCGCTGCCGGCGCGGCCGCCGGTGTCGGGGCGGGGGGTGGCACGTAGGTCGGCTTCGCGGACTCGGCCCGCTTGGCCTCGGCCGCCCGGGCCGCATCGGCCTTGGCCTTCGCCTTGGCTTCCGCCTCCGCCTTGGCCTTCGCGCGGGCCTCGGCGCGTGCCTTGGCACGGGCCTCCTCCTGCGCCTTCTTCTGGGCCGCGGCGTCGTCGCTGGCCAACGCGCCGAGCGGGTCGGCCGGGGCGGTGGCAGGCGCGGGCTCGGACGCAGCGGCCAGCGGGGGCTCTGCACTGGCCGGTTCGGCGACGACAGGCGGCGTCGCCGGCGGCATCGCCACCGGTTCCGGCGGCGCAGCGGCAGGCGCCGGGGCCGGAGCGGGCACTTCCGCCACCGGGGCCGGCTCGGCCTTGTCGCCTTGCAACATCCACCAGACGCCGGCGCCGGCCAGCACGCCGGCCACGACCAGCCCCGCCAGCACCAGCGGCGCCTTGCTCTTGCCGCCCGGGGCCGGCTCCGCGAACGACGCAGGGGTCGGCGCAGGCGGCGGGGGAGGCACCGGCGCGGCGGGAGGCTCCTGCGGCGGCAGTGCCGCCAGCGGGTCGAAGGCGGGTGCGGGTGCCGGCATGGGCGCGGGCACAGGCTCCGGCGCAGGCGGTATCGGCGGCACCGGTGCCGCATCGAGCGGCGACGGCGCGGTGTTGCCCAGGCCCAGCAACAGGTCCACGTCGCCCGCGGCAGGCGTCGGCGCGGGAGCATTCATCGGCAAGCCGCACACGCGGCACTCCGCGGCGCCGACCTCGTTCGGCGTGCCGCACGCCGGGCAGGGCTTCAGCGGAATGGTCGACATGGCGGGCGGAGGCGGCTCGATCGGTGCAGGCGCATCGGCAACCACCCCTGCCAGCGACGCGCCGCATCCACGGCAGAACTTCGCCTTTTCGCGGTTGTCGGTTCCGCACTTCGGGCAGATCAAGCTCATTTCTTCCTCCAGAAGAGCCCGCATGCCGCTTGGGGCATCGGGCTGTGGCAGCACGCTGCAACGGCAGTACGCGCCCACGTTCTTGTGCAACCGCGTCCCAGGCCGGGAGCGGCGCGGCGATGATACCCAGCCCCCCTGCGTTCACCAATCGCCCACCAGGGGGAAAACCGGCCGGGAGCGTGCGATTCTGCCCGCCCGATAGCGTAATGAAACAACACTTTTTCACACATGGTGTCCACATCCCCCCCCACTGACCACATAATGGCTCTTCGTGTGTCTGGATGCGGCGCCTCGATCTGAGTGGTTCATGATGGGTAGAAGCTCCAACTGACTGACGTGTATTGAAAGGAGCTCTCTCATGGGCAACAAGCTTTACGTGGGCAATCTCGCCTACACCGTGCGCGACGAAGAACTCAACGACGCCTTCTCGCAATTCGGCACCGTGACCTCCGCCAAGGTCATGATGGACCGCGACACCGGCCGCTCCAAGGGCTTCGGTTTCGTCGAAATGGGCTCCGACGCGGAAGCCCAGTCCGCCATCAACGGCATGAACGGCCAGTCCCTGTCCGGCCGCGCCATCGTCGTCAACGAAGCCCGTCCCCGTGAAGAGCGTCCGGGCGGCTTCGGCGGCCCGCGTGGCGGCGGCGGTGGTGGTGGCGGCTTCGGTGGCGGTGGCCGCCGTGAAGGTGGTTACGGCGGCGGCGGCGGTGGTGGTCGCGGCGGCTTCGGCGGCGGCGGTGGTGGCGGCCGCGGTGGTTTCGGTGGCGGCCGCGGCGGCTACTGATCCCCGGTCACGCTGAGCCTCGGCTCACGTCCCCAGCAAAAGCGGCGCGGCGCCAGCCCCGCCGCTTTTTCATTGCCCCGTCCGGGCAACAACGCCCAGGCGCATCGCGCAAGGCGCGCCCATCGTCGTCTCCACGGCAGCTGATGGGGCGAAAGCGCAGCGCTGGCGCCCCCCCTGCCCGCGGCCTATCCCGGCCGGGTCATTTCCAACGGATCGATCCAGCGGTCGTAGTCTTCCGCGCTGACATGGCCCGACGCCAGCGCCGCCTCGCGCAGCGTCAACCCGTCGTGATGCGCGCGCTTGGCGATCTGCGCCGCGAGGTCATAGCCGATGTGGCGGTTCAGCGCCGTCACCAGCATCAGGTTGCGCTCCAGGTGCTCGTCGATCACCGCCTCGTTCGGCTCCAGCCCGCGCGCGCAATACGCATCGAAGGCCGCGCACGCATCGGCGATCAGCTCCAGGCTCTCCAGCACGTTGTGCACCATCACCGGCTTGTAGACGTTCAACTGGAAGTTGCCCTGCGTGCCGGCAAACGCCACCGCCGCATCGTTGCCGAACACCTGCACGCAGACCATCGTCATCGCCTCGCACTGCGTGGGGTTCACCTTGCCAGGCATGATCGACGAGCCCGGCTCGTTCTCGGGGATGCGCAGCTCGCCGATGCCGCAGCGCGGGCCGCTCGCCAGCCAGCGCACGTCATTGGCCATCTTCATCAGGCCTCCGGCCAGCGTGCGCAACGCGGCTGAGGTCTGCACCAGCGCATCGTGGGCCGACAACGCGAAGAACTTGTCGGGTGCCGACACGAAAGGCTGGCCCGTCAGATCGCCCAGCCGTTGCGCCGCCCGGTCGCCGAACTCCGGGTGCGCGTTGAGGCCGGTGCCGACCGCAGTGCCGCCGATCGCGAGCTCATGCAGGCCCGGCAGGCAGGTGCTCACCGCCTTCAAACCGAAATCGATCTGCGCGACCCAGGCGCCGATCTCCTGCCCCAGGGTGATCGGCGTGGCGTCCTGCAGGTGCGTGCGGCCGGTCTTCACCAGGTGGTCGTAGGTGCGCGCCTTGGCGGCCAGCGTGTTGCGCAAGGCCGTCACCGCGGGGAAGAGCCGCGCATGCAACTGCTCCACCACCGCCACGTGCATCGCGGTCGGGAAGGTGTCGTTCGACGACTGCCCACGGTTCACGTGATCGTTCGGGTGCACCGGCTTCTTGCTGCCCATCACGCCGCCGGCCATCTCGATCGCCCGGTTGGCGATCACCTCGTTGGCATTCATGTTCGACTGCGTGCCCGAGCCGGTCTGGAACACCACGAGCGGGAAGTGATCGTCGAGTCGGCCATCGATCACCTCGTCGGCTGCCGCGGCGATCAGGCGGGCCACGTCTCCCGGCAGCTCACCGAGCTCTGCATTCGCCTGCGCGGCAGCCTTCTTCAGCAGCCCCAGCGCGCGGATCACCGGCCGCTGCCACTTGAAGCGATCGACGCCGATCGGGAAGTGATGCATCGAGCGCTGCGTCTGCGCGCCCCAGTAGCGGTCGCCGGGCACTTCGATCGCGCCCATCGAATCGGTTTCGGTCCGGGTGACGAGAGACATGGCGGGTGCTCCTTTCGGCGCCGACGATAGCGCCGATGAGCCGCATGCACCACCCGCCCGGCGCAACTCCCTGGTGCGGGCTCGCCAGCAGATTCCAACATGCTGTCGCGTAACCACACAACTTGCTACGGCGCATCCGGTGTTCGTACGGCGTGATGCGGCTTAGGATGGCCGCGGTTTTTTGTAGAAGTACAACGATCCACAGGAGAGG
>CAMLNA010000156.1 GCA_946481025.1 uncultured Rivibacter sp. | reverse complement strand
GGCGCGACTACGACTCAGGCCTTCAGCAGCCCTTCGGCCACGAGCACCTCGCGCACCTTCGGCCGTGCGGCCACACGCTGCAGGTAGGCACTGAGCGCCGGGTAGCCCTTGAGGCCGATGCCCAGCAGGTGGCTCCAGTTGACGATCACGTAGCAGTACGCGTCGGCCGCGGTGAACTGTTCGCCGAGCAGGTAGCTGCGCGTGGCGAGGTGCCGGTCGAGCTCGGCAAAGCGCGTGGCGAGCTTGTCCTTCACCGCCTTCACGGTGGAGTCGGCCGTTTCCTTGTGCCACAGCCACGGGCTGAAGGCCTTGTGCAGTTCGCTGCTCACGAAGGTGATCCATTGCTGGGCCTCGAAGCGCTCGCGGGTGCCGGCCTCGGGCAGCAGACGGCCCGTCGGGTCCTGGTCGGCCAGGTACTGGATCAGCGCGCTCACCTCGGTGTGACGGCTGCCGTCGTCCAGCTCGAGCAGCGGCACGTAGCCGCGCGGGTTCACGGTGTAGTAGTCGCTGCCGTCTTCGAGCTTGTGCGTCATCAGGTCGACCTTGGCCAGCTCGAGCGGCAGGCCGGCCTCGCGGGCCACGATGTGCACGGCCTGCGAGCAGGCGTTGGGAGTGAAGTAGAGCTTCATGCGGTCCTCTTGCTTTCAGGTTCAGGGGTGGTGAATCGGTGAGGCAAGATTAGGATTGCATTCACGCAATGAAAATAGGCTGCCATGCAAGACCCCAATGCGCCCACGCAATACCGTCTGCAGGCAACCGACCTCGAAGTGCTGCTGGCGCTCACCCGCACCGGCACGCTGGCCGAAGCAGCGCGGCGCCTGGCGGTGGATGCCTCCACGGTGTTCCGCTCGGTGCAGCGCATCGAGCGCCAGCTGGGCACGCGGCTGTTCGAGCGCTCGCGCAGCGGCTACCTGCCTTCGGAGCAGGCGCTGGCGATCGCCCAGCATGCCGAGCGCATCGAGGCCGAGCTCGAGGCCGCCCGTGCGGCGTCGCAGCGCCCGGGCGATGCGGTGGCCGGGCTGGTGCGCATCACCACCACCGACACCCTGGCGCACGGTCTCGTGATCCCCCACCTGGGCAGCCTCAAGGCCCTGCACCCGCAGTTGCGGCTGGAGCTCAATGCGACCAACGAAGTGGTGAACCTCACCCGGCGCGACGCCGACATCGCGCTGCGCGCCACCAGGCGCCCACCCGACCACCTGGTGGGCCGCAAGCTCGGCGTGCTGCGGGTGGCGGTGTACGGCCGCGCCGAATGCCTGCAGGGCCGCGTCGGCCCGCTCGACAGCTATCCGTGGATCGCACCGGACGAGGCGCTGCCCGAACACCCTTCGGTGCGCTGGCGCCGCAAGCAGCTGCCGCGTGTGACGCCGATGCTGCTGGTCAACAGCATCTCGATGGTGGTGGACGCGGTGGCGGCCGGGCTGGGCGTCGGCATCATGCCGGTGTTCCTGGCCGAGCGGCAGGCGGGCCTGCAGGCCCTCACCGAGCCGCTGGCCGACTGCGAAACCGAGATCTGGCTGCTCACCCACCCCGAGTCACGCCACCTGCGGCGCATTGCCACGGTGGCGACCCACCTGGCGGAACGCATCAAGCTGCACCAGGAGCCGGGCAAGCCGCCGCTCAGAGCCGAGCCGCCCAATGCTGCGTGAGCGGCGTGGTGGGCTTGGCCAACCGGCGCTCGTTGAGCAGCGCACGGCCCAGGCCCTTGTGGTGCGTGCTGCGTGCCGCAGCGGCCAGCAGCGTCTGGTCGATCAGGTCGCGCTGGGCATGGCTGCCGCCGAAGTGGTGGGCCACCGCACGCACCGGCTGCAGCAGGTCGACCGCCTCGTCGTATCGCGCCTTCGCGAACGCCAGCATGCCGCGCATCAGCGGCAGGCCGACTTCGCGCGCCATCGCCTTGTTGATGCCTTCGTCGCGTTCGGCCTTCAACGCGACGTCGGCCACCAGCGCCTCGGCGCGCGCAAGCTGGCCGCTGCCCACGAAGGCAAGCAGGGCATGCAGGTCGTTGAAGGCATAGAAGCCGACGGCGCCTTCGTCCTGCTGCCAGGCGGCGGCATTGGCGGCCCAGCGCGGGGCGCCGGCATCGCTGCCGAGCAGGTGCAGCCGCCACAGCAGCGCCGTGCCATCGAGCCGCTGCAGCGTCACGTCCACCGCGGCCTGCGTGGCGATCTGCTCGTCGTGGATCTGCAGGGCCCCGGCGAAGTCCAGCGTTTCGAGGTGGAAGAGCGCGAGGTGCCACCAGTTGTGGCCGGCCAGGCCGTTGCCGTCTTCGGCCCAGCAGCTGCGACGCGTGTTGAGCCAGGCGCGGCCTTCCTCGTGGCGCCCCTGCATTTCCATCACGTGCGCCACCGCATGGATGGCCCAGGGGACGCAGGCGCTGCCGCCGGCGGCTTCGCGGCCGACCTGCTCGGCCTGCGGGTAGAGGTTGCATTCCTCGAGTCCGAATGCGTACATGCCCAGCACGTAGGGATACAGCGCGTCCGACCGGTCCCACTCGGGCAGCACCCGCGCCACCCGCTGGCGCAGGTTGCGGGCGTCGCCGCGGTAGAAGTCGAACAGGTGCGCGAGTTGCAGCGCGACGAGGTCGCGCGGGTGCCGGGCGAGGATGGCGTCCCAGGCGGCACAGGCCCCGTGCCAGTCGCCGCCGAAGCAGCGGTGCGCGGCAGCGAGGTGGGCCCGCTCTCGTTCGTTGGCCCCCGCGGCAAGGGCCTGGGCCTTGGAAAGCGCCTCATGCGCCTGCGGCAGCAGCTTGTGCTCGGTGACCGACAGCAGGAACCCGGCGCGCACCACGTGGGGCAGCATCCACTGCGGGTCGGCGGCGCTTGCGGCGTCGAGGTCTTCGAGGGGGGTGCCGTAGAAGGAGGCCAGCCGCCAGCAGGCACGTTCGAGGTGGTCGACCGCGGCCTGTGACCGGGTGCCGACCGCGCAGCCGCGAGCATCTGTTTTCATGACCGGCTCACTCACTCCACAAGCTGCGCGCGACGATACCCCCGCCGCCATGACTACGCTTGCGGTGGGGTTGGCCAGGGCCTCTGCGACCCGCGCATGCGCTCCCATGCACGGGCGACCTGCAGCACGCCGAGATCGTCGAAGCGCCGGCCGGCGATCTGCAGGCCGATGGGCAGGCCTTCGCTCGTGTAGCCGCAGTTGACCGAAGCCGCCGGCTGCTCGCTCATGTTGTAGACCAGCGTGAAGGCGATGTGGTCGAACGGGCGCGTCACGTCGTTGGTGGGGCAAGGCAGCTCGGCGGCGAAGGCCGGCATCGGCGACGTGGGCGAGAGCACGTAGTCGAAGGCCTGCGTGGCCGCGACCGTGGCCTCGCGGATGGCGAGCATCTGGCTGTAGCCCCTGAACACCTCTTCGCCGCCCAGGCCGGCGCCGCCCTCGGCCCATGCGCGAATGAACGGCAGCACCTTGTTGCGCCGCTCCTCGGGCAAGGCGCTCATGTCGATCCACGAGCGCATGCGCCAGAAGCGGTCCACGCCTTCGATCATCGATCGCTGGCACCACGGTGCCACCGGCTCGACGACGGCGCCGGCCGCTTCGAACTGCTTCGCCGCGGCCGTGACGGCAGCCTGGACCTGCGACTCGACCGGCGTGCCCCAGCCCGCGTCGAGCCACAAGCCGATGCGCAACCCCTTGAGTTCGCGGCCTTCGAGCCTCGCTTGCCATTCGATGGGCTGGTAGGGCAGGCTCATGTGGTCGCGCCAGTCCGGACGCGAGAGCACCTGCATCAGCAGCGCCGAGTCGGCCACGGTGCGGGTCATGGGGCCAGCCACCCGCGCCGGGTACGGCGGCTTGATGGGGATGCGGCCCAGGCTGGGCTTGAGCGTGAACAGGCCGCACCAGCCGGCCGGCAGGCGCACCGAGCCGCCGATGTCGGTGCCCACGTGCAACGGGCCGTACCCGGCGGCGGCACCGGCCGCGGCACCCGAACTGGAGCCCCCGGGGTTCTTGCGCAGGTCCCAGGGGTTGCGCGTGAGCGGGTGGAAGCTCGACAGGCCGGACGACAACATGCCGTAGTCCGGCATCGTGGTCTTGCCCAGGAACACCGCCCCGGCCTCGCGCAGGCGTGCGGCGGGCGGCGCGTCTTCGGGTGCCGGCACCAGCTCGGTGGCGGCGGTGCCCAGCGGCACCGGCACGCCGCGGGTGGCGATGTTCTCCTTCAGCATGGCCGGCACGCCGTCCACCTCGCCCAGCGGGCGGCCGGCCAGCCAGCGCGCCTCGGCCTCGCGCGCCATCGCGAGCGCCACGTCGGCATCGAGCGCATAGGTGGCCTGCAGGTGCGGCTCCCAGCGCCCGATGTGGTCGAGCACCGCCTGCGTGGCCTCCACCGGCGAGGCCTGTCCGTTGCGGTAGAGCTCGACCAGCTCGACGGCACTCAGTTCATGCAGTTGCGCCACGTGCCCGCCCTCACTGCCAGTAGACGGCCGCCATGTCGTTGGCGAACACCGGCGAACTGCTCCACAGGCCCTTGAGCCTGGCGTTGCCCACCGCGAACTGCGGCAGCTGGAACAGCCAGGCGTTCACCGCATCGTGGGCCAGCAGTCGCTGCGCGTCGCCGATGAGCCGGGTGCGCTCCCTGGCGTTGGTGGTCTCGTTGTACTTCTTCATCAGCGCCTGGAAGGCCTTGGAGTCGTAGCCGAAGTAGTACTGCGGGTTGGCGTAGACCATGATGTCCAGCGGCTCGACGTGGCTCACGATCGACAGGTCGAAGTTGCCCTTGAAGGTGCCCGACAGCCACTGCGCCCATTCGACGTTCTCGATCTTCGCGACGATGCCCACCTTGGCCAGCTGGGCCGCGACCACCTCGCCGCCCTTGCGCGCGTATTGCGGCGGCGGCAGCGTGAGCGACAGCTGCAGCGGAGTGGCCACGCCCGCCTCCTTGAGCAGGGCCTTCGCCTTCTCGGGGTCGTACGGGTAGGTGCCGGTCAGGTCCACGTACCCGGCGTCGCTGGGCACCATGTGGCTGCCGATCGGCTTGCCGTAGCCGTCCATCGCGCCGTCGATGAGCGCCTTGCGGTCGATGGCATGGGCGATGGCGCGGCGCACGCGCACGTCGTCGAGCGGCTTCCTGCGGTTGTTGATGCTGAGCATGGTCTTGCCTTCGGTGCCGCCCACGGCCACCGCGTAGCGCGGGTCGCTCTTGAACTGCGCCAGGCTCTGCGAGGCCTGGAAGCGCGGGAAGGCATCCACGTCGCCGGCCATCAGCGCCGCCACCTGTGCGGCCGGGTCGTTGATGAAGCGGAAGGTCACCCGCTTCAGCTTCACCGCGGCCGCGTTGCGAAAGCCGTCCCACCGGGTCAGCGTGACCGCCGAGCCCTTGGCCCAGCTGGTGAACACGAACGGGCCGGTGCCCACCGGCCGGGTGGCCGTGGTGGGCGCGCTCTTCGGGTCGAGGATCACCGCCGTGTTCTCGCCCATGCGGAACAGGAAGTCGCCGTCGGCGTTGTCGAGCGTGACGATCACCGTGTGCGGATCGGGCGTGTCGATGCGGGCGATGTTGTCGAACACCTGCTTCCTGGCCTTGTTGGTGGAGCCTTCGGCGCGGGCCCGCTCGAAGCTCCATTTCACGTCGGCCGCATCGAAGGCTTCGCCATCGTGGAACTTCACCCCGCGGCGCAGCTTGAAGGTGTAGGTCCTGCCGTCGGGTTCGAGCTTCCAGCTTTCGGCCAGCAGCGGACTCACCGTGCCGTCCATCTGGATCTTCGTGAGGCCTTCGAGCACGTTGTAGTGCACGATCTCGCCGATGGCCGCGGCGGGCGCGGTGGTGGGGTCCAGGCCCGGCGGCTCGAGCGTGATGCCGATGACCGCGGCATCCTTGCGGCCTTGCGCGGCAGCGGCCAGCGCGACAGCGCTCGAAACGGCGAACACGGCTGCGGCACGAAGCGGGAACCTCATGGGTGCTTTCTCCTGTGGGGCGGGCTGTGGACGCGCCATCATGACAAAACCGGCGGCAAGGCGTCGAGCAGAGCGCGGGTGTAGGCATGCCGGGGCTCACCGAACACCTGCTGCGCCGGGCCCTGCTCGACGATGCGGCCGTGCTGCATCACCGCCACCTCGTCGCAGACCTGGTCCACCACCGCGAGGTCGTGGCTGATGAGTAGGTAGCTGATGCCGAACTGCTCGCGCAGGTCCTGCAGCAGGTTGAGCACCTGGGCCTGCACCGACACGTCGAGCGCGCTCACCGGCTCGTCCGCCACGATGAGCTTCGGCCGCGTGATGAGCGCGCGCGCGATGGCGATGCGCTGGCGCTGGCCGCCCGAGAACTCGTGCGGGTACTTCTGCGCATCCGCCGCGCGCAGGCCCACGGCTTCGAGCGACTCGGCCACGCGCGCGATGCGCTCGACCCCGCGGCTGCCGCCCAGCGCCGCCAGCGGCTCGGCGACGATGGTGCCAACCCGCTGGCGCGGGTCGAGCGAGCCGTACGGGTCCTGGAAGACCATCTGGAAATCACGCCGCGCGCGCCGCAGCGCGGCACGCGGCAGGGCATGCAGGTCGGTGCCCGCCAGCAGCACCTGGCCGGCGTCGGGCCTTTCCAGCGCCATGACCAGACGCGCCAGCGTCGACTTTCCCGAGCCCGACTCGCCCACGATGCCGAGGCTGCGGCCGGCTTCGATGCGAAGGCTCACGCCGTCGAGCGCCTCGACCACCGGCGGCGTGCGGAACAGGCTTTCGCGCGGCAGCCGGTAATGGCGCTTCACGTTGCGCACCTCGAGCAGCGGCGGCGCGTTCATCGGGCGGCCCCCGGCGCGTCGCCGATGCGGATGCAGCGGGCGTGATGCCCCGACCCCACCTCGAGCCGCGGCGGCAGCGCCTCGCGGCAGGCCGGCACCACCCATGGGCACCGGTCGGCAAACGGGCAGCCGTGCGGCAGGTCGGCCAACTCCGGCACGCGGCCGGCGATGGTCGGCAGCCGCCGGCCGCGCCCGCGCCCGAGCTGCGGCCGCGCCGCGAACAGCCCACGGCTGTAAGGGTGGGCCAGGCGGCCGAACACGTCGGCCGTGGGCCCGCTTTCGACCACCGTGCCGCCGTACATCACCATGACCTGCTGCACCTGTCCGGCCATCAACGCCAGATCGTGCGACACCAGCAGGAGGGCCATGCCCGCATCGCGCACCAGCTCGCCGATGAGCGCCAGCACCTCGCGCCGCGTGCCTGCATCCAGTGCGGTGGTCGGCTCGTCGGCGATCAGCAGCTCGGGACCGCAGGCCAGCGCCATCGCGATGGTGACCCGTTGCCGCTGGCCACCGGACAGCTGGTGCGGGTAGGCCTCCTGCCGCCGTGCCGCCTGCGGCAGCTGCACCCGGTCCAGCAGCCGCAGCGCTTCGGCGCGCGCCGCGGCCGCGTCGAGCCCCTTGTGCAGGCGCAGCGGCTCGGCCACCTGCCGGCCGATCGTGTGCAGCGGGTTCAGCGCCGTCATCGGTTCCTGGAACACCATCGCGACGCGGTTGCCGCGCAGCCGGCACAGCGCCTCTTCGTCGAGCCCGACGAGCTGCTGCCCGTTGAAGCGGATGCTGCCGCTCGGGGTGGCGCCCTCCGGCAGCAGCCCCATCACGGCCAACGCCATCATCGACTTGCCGCAGCCCGACTCGCCGATCAAGCCCAGCGTGTGGCCGCGCTGCAGGGAGAAGCCCACGCCCCGCAAGGCCTCGGCCTCGCCTCGCGGCGTGCGAAGACGCACCCGCAGGTCTTCCACTTCCAGCAGCGCCGGTGACGTCGGCGGGCTCAAGACCGGGTCCTCGCCAGGCGCGGGTCGAGCAGGTCGCGCAGCCCGTCGCCCAGCAGGTTGAGCCCGAGCACCGACAGCGCAATCGCGAGGCCGGGATAGATGGCCAGCTGCGGCGCCTGGAACATCTGGGTCTGGGCCTCGTTGAGCATGCGGCCCCACGAGGGCTGCGGCGGCTGCGTGCCGAGGCCCAGGTACGACAGCGCCGCCTCGGCCAGGATCGCCGTGGCGAACTGGATGGTCATCTGCACGATGAGGATGGAGGCGATGTTCGGCAGCACGTGCTCGAGCGTGATGCGCGCGTGCCCCTTGCCGCAGGCCTGCGCCGCCAGCACGAACTCGCGCGACCACACCGCGTTGGCCGCGCCGCGCGTGATGCGGGCGAACACCGGGATGTTGAAGATGCCGATCGCGACCACCGAGGTCAGCAGGCCCGGGCCGTAGATCGCGGTGAGCATGATGGCGGTGAGCAGCGCCGGGAAGGCGAAGGTGAAGTCGGACGCGCGCATCACGAGCTCCTCGACCCAGCCCTTCTGCGCCGCGGCGATGGCGCCCAGGGTGACGCCCAGCAGCACGCCGATGGCGACCGCGACGACACCCACCGCGATGGAGTTGCGGGCCCCCACCATGAGGAGGCTGGCGACGTCGCGGCCCAGGCTGTCGGTGCCGAGCCAGTGCGCCGCGTCGGGAGGCAGGAGCTTGCGGGGGATGTCGAGGTCGGCGGGGTCGTGGGGCGTCCAGGCCAGCGAAACGGCGGCGGCCAGCAGGAGCAGCGCGACCAGCGCGGCGCCCGGCAGGAAGCTGCGGTGCTGCCTGGCCTGGTGCCAGAACGAGCTCATTGTTTCCTCAGCCTCGGGTCGATCGCCCCATACAGGACGTCCACCCCGAAATTGACCACCACGACCACCCCCGCCAGCAGCATCACCACGTTGCGCACGACCACGAGGTCGCGGTTCGCGATGGCCTGGAACACCAGCCGCCCGATCCCGGGCAGGTAGAACACGTTCTCGACCACGATGGTCGCGGTGAGCAGGCTGGCGAACTGCAGCCCCATCACCGTGACCACCGGCACCATGGCGTTGCGCAGCACGTGGCGCCACAACGCCGCCCGCCGCGACAGGCCCTTGGCCCGTGCGGTGCGCACGAAGTCCTCGCGCAGCACCTCCAGCACCGAAGACCGCACGATGCGCGCGAGGATGGCCGCCTGCACCGCCGCCAGCGCGACCGCCGGCAGCACCAGCGCCTTCAAGGCCGGCCAGAAACCGCCGCCGGCCTCTTGCGTCCAGCCGGGAAACCCGCCTGCCGAGAACCAGCGCAGCTGCACAGAGAACACGAGGATCAGCAGGATCGCGAACCAGAAGTTGGGAATCGCGATGCCCAGCTGGCTGAAGGCCATCACGCCCAGGTCGCCCCACTTGTTGTGGTGGGCCGCCGCATAGATGCCCAGCGCCAGCGCCACCACCGTGGTGAGCAGCATGGCCAGCACCGCCAGCGGCAGGCTCACCACCAGCCGCTCGCCGATCAGCTCCGACACCGGGCTCCCGTAGGCCGCGCTGGTGCCCAGGTCACCGGTGAAGAGGCCCGACAGCCAGGCGCTGTAGCGCACCAGCGCCGGCTCGTCGAGCCCGAGCTGGGCGCGCAGGGCGGCCACCGCCTCGGGCGTGGCCGTGTCGCCCAGCCTCACCAGCGCCGCATCGCCGGGCAGCACCTCCAGCACGAAGAAGATCACCGCCGACGCACACAGCAAGGTGGCGGCAA
>CAMLNA010000155.1 GCA_946481025.1 uncultured Rivibacter sp. | reverse complement strand
ACCTCGACCACGTGCTCGCGACCTTCGGGCTCGTGATGTTCTTCAACGAGCTGGTGCGCATCGTGTGGGGGCCGCAGCCGCTGTTCGTGCAGGTGCCCGAAGTGCTGAACGGCACGGTGCAGCTGCTCGGCTTCAGCTACCCGGCCTACCGCTTCGCGATCATCGCGGTGGGGATCCTGGTGGCCGTGGGCTCCCATGTGCTGATCCACATGACGCGGGTGGGCATGCTGATCCGCGCGGGCGCCCAGAACCCGCAGCTCGTCTCGGCGCTGGGCGTGAACATCGGCCGGCTGAACGCCATGCTGTTCGGCGTGGGCGCCATGCTCGCGGGGGTGGCCGGGGCGATGGCCGGGCCGCTGCTGTCGGTGCAGTCGGGCATGGGCGAGCCGGTGCTGATCACCACGCTGGTGGTCATCGTCATCGGCGGCATCGGCTCGGTGAACGGCGCACTGTACGCAGCGCTCGTCGTCGGGGTGGTGGACACGCTCGGACGCGTGTACCTGCCCATGCTGCTGCGCCAGGTGGCCGAGCGATCGCTGGCCGACGCGGCCGGCCCGGCGCTGGCCTCGATGAGCGTGTACCTGCTGATGGCGCTCGTGCTCGCGCTGCGGCCGCAAGGGCTGTTCCCGGCCCGCCACGGCTGAAAGGAGAGGCTCAACATGTCGACTTCGTTCCCGCGCCCGGCAACCCTGTTGCCGTGGCTGGTGTTCCTCGGGCTTGCGGCGGTGCCGTTCGTTGCGAACGCCATCGAGCAACCGTTCTGGACTTCCTTCTTCGCGCGCATCGTGATCTATGCGATCGCGGCCTCGGCATTGAACCTGGCCCTGGGCTACGGCGGCCTCGTCAGCTTCGGGCATGCGCTGTTCATGGGCCTGGGCAGCTATGCGGTCGCGCTGCCGGCCTTCCACGGCATCGAGAGCGGCTGGCTGCACCTGGCGCTGTGCGTGGTCCTTTGCGCCGTGACCGCCCTGCTGGTGGGCGCCATCAGCCTGCGCACCTCCGGCATGGCCTTCATCATGATCACGCTGGCGTTCGCGCAGATGGGCTATTTCCTGTTCGTGAGCCTCAAGCAGTACGGCGGCGACGACGGCCTGCCGGTGGCGGCCACCAGCCGCTTCGGCATGCTGAACCTCGGCTCGACCCCGGCGCTGTACGGCACGGCGCTCGTGGTGCTGGCGCTGCTCACGGTGTGGATGGCGCGGCTGCGGCTGTCCGCGTTCGGGATGGCGTTGCGCGGTGCCCGCCAGAACGCACGGCGCGTCAATGCCATCGGCCTGCAATCGCGGCGCCTGCAGCTCGTCGCCTTCGTGATCTCGGGCACGGTGTGCGGCACGGCCGGGCTGCTGCTGGCCAACCTGAACGCCTTTGCCTCACCCAGCACGATGGCCTGGACCCTCTCCGGCGAACTGATCGTGATGGTGGTGCTCGGCGGCATCGGCACGGTGTTCGGCCCGCTGGTGGGGGCGCTGGTCTTCCTGGGCCTGGAGGAAGTGCTCAAGGGCCTGACCGAACACTGGATGGCGGTGTTCGGGCCGCTGATCGTGTTGATGGCACTGGTGGGCAGGCGCGGCATCGTCGGGCTGATCGAGCGGCCGGTGAAGGCGCCTCGTGCCGCGCAACTGGCGCCGGTGGCGCCGACGCAGGCCGTGCGTGAAGGAGGCGCTTGATGGCCGCGCTGCAGACCCAGGGCCTCGTGAAGCGCTACGGCGCGCTGCTGGTCACCGACCAGGTGTCGCTCGACGTCCGCGCCGGCGAGCTGCACGCGGTGATCGGGCCGAACGGCGCCGGCAAGACCACGCTGATCAACCAGCTCAGCGGCGAACTGGCGGCCGACGAAGGCCGTGTCGTCTTCGACGGCCGCGACGTCAGCGCACTGCCGGTGCACCAGCGCGCCCGCGGCGGGCTGCTGCGCTCGTACCAGATCACGTCGATCTTCGAGGAGTTCACCGTCACCGAGAACGCGGTGCTCGCCGCCCTGGCCGCCAGGCGGCATGCGTGGCAGTTCTGGAAACCGATGCTGGCCGACGCGCCTGCGCGCGCGGCAGCCGAGGCGGCCGTGGCCGCCGCCGGCCTGGCCACGCAGGCCGGCGTGCCCGCCGGCGAACTGGCCTACGGCCAGCGGCGCCAGCTCGAGCTCGCGATGGCGCTGGCCGCCGAGCCGAAGTTCCTGCTGCTCGACGAGCCGATGGCCGGCATGAGTGCGCAGGAGTCCGTCGCCGTCACCGCGTTGCTGCGCGGGCTGAAGGGCCGCTACACCATCCTGCTGGTCGAGCACGACATGGAAGCCGTGTTCTCGCTGGCCGACCGCATCACCGTGCTCGTGTACGGCCGCGTGATGTTCACCGGCACGCCGGACGAGATCCGCGAGCAACCCGAGGTGCGCGCCGTCTACCTCGGGGACGAGGACTGAAAGAGAGAGCACAAGGCAATGGACCATCCCTACCTTTCGGTGCGCGGCCTGCAGGCCGGCTATGGCCGCGCGCAGGTGCTGTTCGACATCTCGTTCGAGGTGCGCCGCGGCGAAGTGGTCACGCTGCTCGGCCGCAACGGCATGGGGCGTTCGACCACCGTCAAGTGCCTGTTCGGCCTGCTGGCCAGCCGGGCAGGTGAGATCGAGCTGGGCGGCCAGCGCACCCGCGGCTGGCCGCCGCACCGCATTGCCCGGCAAGGCATCGCGCTCGTGCCCGAGGGGCGGCAGATCTTCACGGACCTCACGGTGGAGGAGAACCTCGTGGCCACCGCACGTGCCGCAGGCGAACACGGCGGCCGCGAATGGACGCTGGAGCGCGTGTACCGGTTCTTTCCGCGGCTGCGCGAGCGGCGCGGCAACCTCGGCTGGCAGCTTTCGGGCGGCGAGCAGCAGATGCTGGCGATCGGCCGCGCGCTCATGACCAACCCGAAGCTGCTGGTGCTCGACGAGGCCACCGAAGGCCTGGCGCCGGTGGTCCGCGAAGAGATCTGGCGCACGCTGGGCCAGCTCAAGGCAGAAGGGCTCGCGCAGATCGTCATCGACAAGAACGTGGGGCGCCTGCTGCGGCTGGCCGACCGGCACGTGGTGATCGAGAAGGGCCGCGTGGTCTGGCAGGGCAGCTCCGGCGAGCTTCAGTCGCAGCCGGACATCGTCCGCCAGTACCTCGGTGTCTGAACCATGCAGCTCTACACCTTCTTCCGCAGCGGCACCTCGCACCGGCTGCGCATCGCGCTGAACCTGAAGGGCCTGGCCTGCAGGCCGGTGGCGGTGGACCTGCGGCGCGAGCAGCACCTGCAGGCCGCCTACCGGGCCGTCAACCCGCAGCAGCTCGTGCCCGCGCTGGAGGTCGATGGCCGGGTGATGACCCAGTCGCCGGCCATCATCGAATGGCTCGAGGAACGCTACCCCCAGCCGCCGCTGCTGCCGGCCGACGCCGACGAACGGGCGCAGGTGAGGGCGCTCGCCGCGATCGTGGCCTGCGACATCCACCCGCTGAACAACCGGCGCGTCCTGGAGGCCCTGCGGCACCGGTTCGGCGCCGACGAGGCCGCGGTGAATGCCTGGTGCGCGAGCTGGATCACGCCGGGGCTCGATGCCTTCGCGGCGCTGGTCGAAAGACACGGGCGGCCGGGGGCCTACGCGTTCGGTGGACACGTCACGCTGGCCGACGTGTACCTGGTGCCCCAGCTCGAAAGCGCCAGGCGCTTCCAGGTCGACCTCACGCGCTGGCCGCGGCTGCTGGCGATCGACGAGGCCTGCGGCCGGCTGGAGGCGTTTCGCCGGGCCGCGCCGGCCGCGCAGCCTGACGCCTGAGGAGGCCCGACAATCCGCTGTTGCACCAGCCGCAGAGGATTCCCGTGAAGATCTACGACATCGATGTCCAGCGCCTCAAGTCAGCCAGGCATGACAAGGGCCTGATCGAGCTTGGCGCCGACGTGTCGATCGCCAATCGATCCGTCCGCGACGAAGAAGCGCCCAGCACCTGCATCCGCCTGCCGGTGGAACACGCCCGCACCCTGCTCATCCTGCTGAAGCAGCAGATCGCCGAGCTCGACAAGCTGCAGCCGCGCAGCCGCCGCTCGGGCCGCTGCTGACGCCACGCCGCTCACGCGTCGCCGCCCGGCAGGAAGCGCGGATCGCCCCGCAGGCGCGCCGCCAGGAAGTCGAGCACCACCCTCACGCGCGAGGACAGCCGCCCCGGCTTGCCCAGGTACACCGCGTGGATCGGCATCGGCTCGCGCGGGTTGTACTTCTCGAGCACGGGCACCAGGCGGCCGGCCAGCAGGTCGTGGTGGACGTGGTAGCGCGACAGCCATGCCAGCCCGGCACCGGCCAGCGCGAGCTGCCGCAGCGTTTCGCCGTCGCTGGCGCGCACGCTCGCGCGCATCGGCACTTCCAGCCGCTGGCCCTTCACGACGAACGGCCAGTCGGGCACGCGGCGACGGTAGGTGAAGTCCAGCCGGTGGTGCGATTCGAGGTCCTCGGGCCGCCGGGGCGTGCCATGGCGCGCCAGGTACTCGGGCGAGGCGACGATCGCCTGCACCGTGCTGCCCAGCCTGCGCGCCACCAGGTCGGAAGCGGGCAGGGGACCCCATCGGATGGCGATGTCGGCACGCTCCTCGAGCAGGTCGACCACCCGGTCGGTCTGCACGATGTCCAGCGTGACCTGGGGGTGCTGGGCCTGGAACGCGGGCACCAGCGGCACCAGCACGTGGGTGCCGAACGCGACGCTGGTGTTGATGCTCACCCGGCCGCGCGGCTCCGCGTCGGCGGCGACGCAGCGCTCGGCCTCGTCGATGTCGGCCAGCACGCGCACGCTGCGCTCGTAGAAGTGTTCGCCTTCGGCGGTGAGCTGCAGCCGGCGCGTCGAGCGGCGCACCAGCTGCGTACCCAGTCGCGCCTCCAGCCGGCCCACCAGCTTGCTCACCGCCGAAGGCGTCATGCCCAGCACGCGCGCGGCGGCTGAAAAGCCGCCGCGGTCGAACACCTGGACGAAGACTTCCATTTCGCCGGAGCGGTTGACGTCGATGCGCGGCATGGTGATCTGTGAATCGAACTCACAGAAGATGGTCGTGAAGGCATTCTAGTCACCGGAGAACGATGCCCGCAAAGTAGCGGCCATCATGCCTGTCGCACTACTTGCCCTCACCGCCGGCGCCTTCGGAATCGGCGTCACCGAGTTCGTCATCATGGGCCTGCTGCTGCAGGTCTCGCAGGACCTTCGCGTCTCCATCACGGCCGCCGGGCTGCTGATCTCCGGCTATGCGCTGGCCGTGGCGGTGGGGGCGCCCATGCTCACGCTGGCCACCCGCTCGCTGCCGCGCAAGCGGGTGCTGCTCGCGCTGATGTTCATCTTCACGCTGGGCAACCTTGCCTGCGCGGTGGCGCCGGGCTACGGCTGGCTCATGGCCGCACGCGTGCTCACCGCGCTGGCGCACGGAACCTTCTTCGGCATCGGCTCGGTGGTCGCCACCGGCCTGGTGCCGCCGCACCGCCGCGCCTCGGCCATCGCGATCATGTTCACCGGCCTGACCGTGGCCACGCTGCTCGGCGTGCCGGCCGGTGCCTGGATCGGCCTGCATTTCGGCTGGCGCGCCACCTTCTGGGCAGTGACCGCCGTCGGTGTGGTCGCCTTCACGGCGGTGGCGCTGCTGGTGCCGTCGGTGCCCCGCGACGGGTCGATGCCGGGGCTGCGCGAAGAGCTCGCGGTGCTGGCGCGCCCGGGCGTGCTGCGCGGCCTGGCGATGACCGCCCTCGGCTATGCCGGCGTGTTCACCGTCGTCACCTACATCCAGCCGCTGCTCACCCGCGTGACGGGGCTGCCGGAGTCGGCCGTCTCGCCGATCCTGCTGGTGTTCGGCGGCGGCTTCGCGGTCGGCAACCTCGTGGGCGGGCGCCTGGCCGACCGCGCCACGCTGCCGGCCGTGCTGGGCACGCTGGCGGCGCTGGCGGTGGTGCTGGGCTCCATGCACTGGGCCATCGCCACGCCATGGAGCGCGGTGCTGTTCGTCGGCCTGCTCGGGGCCACCGCCTTCGCCACCGCCGCGCCCATGCAGCTGCGCGTGCTGGAACAGGCGGCCGGCGCCGGCCAGAACCTCGCGTCGAGTCTGAACATCGCCGCCTTCAACCTCGGCAATGCCCTGGGCGCCTGGGCCGGTGGCATGGCCGTGGACCACGGGCCCGGCCTGCGATCGCTCGGCTGGGTGGCGGCGCTCATCACCTTGTCGGGCCTCGCCATCGCGCTGTGGAGCCGCGGGGCCGACCGGCAGGCCGGTCTCGTTCAACTGCAAACCCAAACGCAAGGAACCCATTGATGGACATGGAACATCGATACCTGGGCCGCTCCGGCTTCAAGGTGCCTGTGCTCGGCTTCGGCGCCGGCACCTTCGGGGGCGAAGGCCCGCTGTTCAGCGCCTGGGGCAACACCGACACGGCGGGCGCGCGGCGCATCGTGGACATCTGCCTCGACGCGGGCGTCACGCTGTTCGACACCGCCGACGTGTACTCGAACGGCGCCTCGGAACGCATCCTCGGCGCGGCCCTGAAAGGGCGCCGGTCGCGCGCCATCGTCTCGACCAAGCTCGCCTTGCGCACGGGCGACGGCCCCAACGACGTGGGCACCTCGCGCCACCGCCTGATCGAAGGCGTGGACGCGGCGCTCGAGCGCCTGGGCACCGACTACATCGACCTGCTGCAGCTGCATGCCTTCGATGCCGCCACGCCGGTCGAGCAGGTGCTGTCCACGCTGGACGACCTGGTGCGCGCCGGCAAGGTGCGCCTGCTGGGGGTGTCCAATTTCTCTGGATGGCAGCTGATGAAGTCGCTCGCCGCGGCCGAGCGCCTGGGGCTGCAACGCTACGTCGCCCACCAGGCGTACTACTCGCTGGTCGGGCGCGACTACGAATGGGAGCTGATGCCGCTGGGCCTGGACCAGGGCGTGGGCGCGCTGGTGTGGAGCCCGCTGGGCTGGGGCCGGCTCACCGGCAAGCTGCGCCGCGGCCAGCCGCTGCCCGAGCGCAGCCGCCTGCACGAAACCGCCGGCTTCGCGCCGCCGGTGGACGACGAGCGGCTTTACCGGGTGGTCGATGCGATGGACGAGGTGGCCGCGGAAACAGGCAAGACCCTGCCGCAGATCGCCATCAACTGGCTGCTCCGGCGGCCCACCGTCTCCAGCGTGCTCATCGGCGCGCGCGATGAGGCGCAACTGAAGCAGAACCTCGGGGCGATCGGCTGGCAGCTCGGCGCCGACCAGATGGCGCGGCTCGATGCGGCCAGCGCGGTGGGGGCACCGTATCCGTACTACCCGTACTGGAATGGGCAGTTCACCGAGCTGGCACCGCCGGCGGTGGCGATGCAGCCTCGCAGGGATCCCCCATGAACCGAGTGCGCGGATTGCATGAATCGTCCCAATACCTTCACCGCGGAGGCGCGGAGAGCGCGGAGAACCGCGGAGGAATACAAGGCCTTCTCTGCGGTCCTCCGCACCTCCGCGGTGAATGAATTGGCGCTTCAGTTCGCCAGCCAGCCGAGGTAGGCCGCCACGATGGCCAGCGTGACGAAGGTGACCGGCACGCCGACGGCCGCGTGCCGGCGCCAGTCGATCATCACGCCGTGCCGGGCGGCCGCGTCCACCACGATGATGTTGGCGATGCTGCCCACCACCAGGAGGTTGCCCGCCAGCGTGCTCACCAGGGCCAGCGTCACGCCGGCCAGGGCATGTTCGGCCACCGGCAGCAGCAGCATCACCGCGGGCACGTTGGACACCAGGTTCGACAGCACGAAGCTGCCGGCGAACAGGGCGGCCGGGTCCTTGAGGGCAATGCCGAGGGCCGCCAGGTCGTCCACGAGCTGCTGCGGCAGGCCGGTCTTCTGCAGCGCGTGGTTGACGATGAACAGCCCCACGAACAGGATGAGCAGCTCCCAGTCCACCAGCCCCAGCATGCGGCGCGAGTGCAGCTTGCGGCTGAGCAGCAGCACGCCGGCGGCGGTGAGGGCGGCGACCTCGCGCGGCCAGTCGGTGAACAGGAAGGCCAGCACCAGCGCGGCGGCCACTGCCAGGCCCTTGGCCGCCTGCCAGCGGTCGAGCGGGATCTCGTCGTCGCGCTCGTGCGGGGCGGCCGGCGTGGCGTCGGTCAGGCGGCCGCGCGTATGCATCAGCAGCACGCCCCAGGTGGCGATCAGGCCGAGCGTCACCGGCAGGGCCGCCTGGGCCAGGTAGCCGGCGAACGACAGCCGAAGCGTCTCGCCGATCAGCATGTTCTGCGGGTTGCCGATGAGCGTGAAGGCCGAGCCGATGTTGGCGGCGCAGGCCAGTGCCAGCAGGAAGGGCACCGGGTCGAGCCGGCGCCTTCGGCAGGCGTCGGTGAGCACCGGGGCCATGGCCAGGCAGACCACGTCGTTGCTGAACACGGCCGACAGCAGGGCCACTGCGGCGATCAGCACGCCCAGCAGCGCGGCGGCCGGCAGCCGCAGCGCTGCGATGCGCCGTGTCACCCAGTCATAGAAGCCGCCCAGGCGCATCTGGGCCGACACCACCATGAAGGCGAACAGCAGGATGATCGTGGGCACGTGCACCGAGCGCGCCGCCTCGTCGAGGCCGAGCGCGTCGATGCCGATGAGCGCAATGGCGCCCAGGAGCGCCACGCCGGTGCGGTCGAGCTGCAGGAAGGGCAGGCCGCCCAGGATCATGCCCAGGTAGACGAGCAGGAAGATCGCGACGATGGCTTCGGTCATGGGCCGCGATTTTCGTTCTCCTTTGCTGGAATGCGGCCCCGGGCGAGCAGGAAATCATGGGAACCGGTGCGCCTCCTGGTGATGCGCATGCAGCGAACTCGGCGCATTGACGCCGGCGCGGTCGGAGACGCCGATGCCCAGGCGGTCCACCAGTTCGCCGCCCAGCCAGGCGGTGACCATGGCCACGCCGCCGCCCGCGAACGACAGCACGCTGGCCAGCGCGGCGGGGTCCTCGGGGGCGCTGCGGCGCAGCAGCCAGCTCGCGCCGAACAGCAGCAGCACCACCACGTTGCCCAGGCCGTGCATCGCGCCCACCGACTTGGCCCGCGTGTGTTGCGGAATCGCCAGCCAGTCGATCAAGCCGAAGGGCGCGGCCAGCAGGCCGCCCACGATGCCGGCGGCCATCATCCAGAACGCCACCATCGCCATCAACGGGTTGCCGGTGCCCAGGTAGATCGCATCGAACACCACCGAGGTGGCGAGCAGCCCCACCGGGAAGACGACGAGCATCTGGTGGATCGGGTGGCCAAACAGCTTGGCTTTGCTTTCCATCGAAGACTCCTTTCGAAAAGTGGACGCAGCCATTGCCGGCAATCGCCATACCGGGAGGGATTTCCCTGAGCTTCCGTCTCGCCCGTTTAGTTGACATCTAAAGTATTGAATCCTAAAGTTGCCTCAACCAGGAGGTTCCCGATGCGCATAGCCTGCATAGGCGGCGGCCCCGCCGGCCTGTACTTCGCGCTGCTGATGAAAAAGCAGGACCCCGCGCATGAGGTCACCGTGTACGAGCGCAACCGCGCCGGCGACACCTTCGGCTGGGGCGTGGTGTTCTCCGACCAGA
>CAMLNA010000154.1 GCA_946481025.1 uncultured Rivibacter sp. | reverse complement strand
CCAACACCAACACCAACACCAACACCAACACCAACGCCTTCGAACAAGAGCCCGAAACGAGGCATCGCCTATGCCCTGAGCAGCGCGGCCGACTTCGCGGCCCTCGCTCCGGGCGTCAGCTGGTGGTACGACTGGAGCAGCGCCCCCGAGGGCGGCACGGTGAGCGAGCTGCGCAGCCGCCATGGCATGGACTTCATCCCGATGCTGTGGAACCAGGACTTCAACGACGCGCAGATCACCCAGATGCTGCTGGCCAACCCCGGCATCGGCTACCTGCTCGCGCTGAACGAGCCCAACCTCATCGGCCAGGCGACGCGCACACCGCAGCAGGCGGCCGAGCTGTGGCCTCGCATCGAAGCGATCGCACAGGCCACCGGAGTGAAGATCGTCGGGCCGCAGATCACCTGGGGCACGCTCGCCGGCTACCAGGACCCGGTCGTCTGGATGGACGCCTTCCTGGCCGCCTACCGTGGCGCGAACGCCGGCCGCAGCCCCCAGATCGACTACCTCGGCTTCCACTGGTACGACTACGGCCTCGCCGGCCAGCTCGACCGGCTGTTGAAGTACGGCAAGCCGTTCTGGGTGACCGAGATGGCCAACTGGCATGTGGGCGACGGCAACGCAGCCATCGACTCCGTCGAGAAGCAGATGGTGCAGATGACCGAGATGGTTGCGTTGTGCGAGAGCCGGGCCGACGTGTTCCGCTATGCGTGGTTCACCGGCCGGGGCGGCGCCGACCTGGACAACCGCTTCACCACCCTGCTCGGCACCGATGGCGAGCTGACGGCCCTGGGACGCCACTACCTGAGCCTGCCGGCCGGCGCCTGACCCGCCTGCGCGGCCGCGCCTCACGCAAACGTAAGAGTGCATTGCAGCTTACAGATGCAGGTCGCGCCGCGACCTAAATTGCTCCGCAAGAGTGGCTGCCTTCCAGGGAGATCACCATGCGAAGCCCGACGCGATCGCTGCTGTTGAGTTGCGGCCTGTGCCTTGCCGGCACCGCTGCCGCCCAGAACTTCGCCTGGGACGTGCGGCCCATACCGGGGCTCGGTGGCTATGCCACCTATGTCGTCGATCTCGACGACCTGGGGCGGGTGTACCTCAACAGCCAGTTGCCCGGCGGGTACGAGACACGCGGCTACATCGAAGACCACGGCACGATCCGGTTCATCGGGGAGCTGGGTGATCCGCTGGTGGCCAGCCGCATGAACGCGCGAGGCGAGATCCGCGGGATCGGCCGCGACGACCTGCAGCGCACCTACGTCTACCGCAACGGCGCCGCGGTCCCGCTGGTGGCCCCCGGCGAAACCACCATGGCCGGCGGCCAGGCGTTCGGGCCGAACGACCGCGGTCAACTGGTCACCACCTACCGGATGCAGGACGAGTCCTATCGCACGTCGCTCATCCAGCCCGATGGCAGCTTCGTGGACATCGGCACCCTGGGCGGCCACGCCACCTGGGCCGTCGCCATGAACCAGTCAGGCCAGGTCGCCGGCATCAGCAACCTGCCCGGCACGCTCGGCGCCCAACCGACGCATGCATTCCTGTACTCCAACGGAACGATGACCGACCTGGGCACCCTGGGAGGCAGCGAGAGCAGGGCCCGCGACCTCAACGAGCGCGGCCAGGTCCTGGGGGAGGCGTCCACGGGCAACGAGTGGCACGCCTTCGTGTACGACAACGGCACGATGACCGACCTCGGCACGCTGGGCGGCACCATCAGCGTCTCGGCCGACCTCAACGACCTCGGCCACGCGGTGGGCCACTCGGACGTCGACCCGGCGCAAGGCAGCGAGGAGTCCCATGCCTTCCTGTACCGCGACGGGCGGATGATCGACCTCGACCCGTTGTTCGCTGACAGCAACAGAAGCTTCGCGACCCGCATCAACAACGCGGGCCAGGTCCTGGCCACCGCCATGGTGACCGACCGGCGCTTCAACACACGAGCAGCCCACCTGTTCTTCTACGACAACGGCCAGGCCATCGACCTGACCGAGTACATGCGAGCCTCGTTCAACGACGTGCTCATCGACGCTGCATGGCTCAACGAAGCGGGACAGATCGCCCTGCACACGTCCATCGCCGGCGAGACGCACGTCTTCCTGATGACCCCCGTGCCGGAGCCCACCACCTGGGCATTGCTGCTGGCCGGCGTGGCCGCCCTGGGCGCCACGCGTGCGCGTCAGGCCTCGCAGTACCGGTTCACCAGGTTCTCGTAAAGCTCCTGCTGACCGCTTTCCGGGCGCTCGTCCACATTGCGCTGCAGCGCATGCTCGGCCACCTGCGACAGCGACAGCTCGCCCGCCAGCACCGAGCGGCCGAACGCTCCGCGCCAGCCTGCGTAGCGCTGCTCCACGCGTGAGGCGAGCTCGCCCTCCTCGATCATCTTCGCGGCGATGAGCAGCGCGCGGGCGCACACGTCCATCGCGCCGACGTGGCCGAAGAACATGTCTTCCGGGTCGATGGACTGGCGGCGCACCTTGGCATCGAAGTTGAGCCCGCCCGAGGTGAAGCCCCCGGCACGCAGCACGTGGTAGAGCGCCAGCGCCGTGTCGGGCACGTTGTTCGGGAACTGGTCGGTGTCCCAGCCGCACTGCATGTCGCCGCGGTTCATGTCGAGCGAGCCGAGGATGCCGAGCGAGGCCGCGGTGGCGATCTCGTGCTCGAAGCTGTGGCCCGACAGCGTGGCGTGGTTCGCCTCGATGTTGACCTTGATCTCGTTCTCGAGCCCGTATTGCTTCAGGAAGCCGTAGACGGTGGCCACGTCGAAGTCGTACTGGTGCTTGGTCGGCTCGCGCGGCTTCGGCTCGATCAGCACGTGGCCCTTGAGGCCGATCTTGTGCTTGTACTCCACCACCATCTGCATGAAGCGGCCGAGCTGGCGCGACTCCTGCGCGAGGTCGGTGTTGATCAGGGTCTCGTAGCCTTCGCGCCCGCCCCACAGCACGTAGTTCTCGCCGCCCAGCCGCACGGTGGCGTCCATGGCCTCGCGCACCTGCAGCGCCGCCAGCGCAAAGATCTCGGGGTTGGGGTTGCTGGCGGCGCCGCCCATGAAGCGGCGGTGGCTGAACAGGTTGGCCGTGCCCCACAGCAGGCGCACGCCGGTGACGGCCTGCTTCTCGCCGAGCACGTCGACCATGCGGTGCAGGTTGTCGACGCTTTCGCGCGGCGTCGCCCCCTCGGGAGCCACGTCGCGGTCATGGAAGCAGTAGAACGGAACGCCCAGCTTGCTGAAGAAGCTGAAGGCCGCGTCGGCCTTGGCGCGCGCGGCCGCCATCGGATCGCTCATCTGCTGCCACGGACGCTCGAAGGTGCCCGCCGGGCCGAACGGATCGAAGCCGTTCCAGCAGAAGCTGTGCCAGTAGCACACGGCGAAGCGCAGGTGCTCTTCCATGCGCTTGCCCAGCACGAGGCGGTCCTTGTCGTACCAGCGGAAGGCGAGCGGATTGCGGGACTGCGGCCCTTCGTAGGCGATCCTGTCGATGGCGGCGAAATAGTCAGACATGTATGCGACTCCTGGAATGGAAACTGGGTTGCCCGTCACGCCGGCCGGGCGCGGAACAGGGGCTTGAGGTGCTGGTAGAGCGCCTGGAAGCGCTGGTGGCGCTGCACGAGCAACGCGCGCGAGGCGGGCCGGGGGTGGAACACCTCGCGCACGGGCGTAGGCTGGCAGACGCGGTCTTCGTCGGCGCCGAGTGCCAGCCATGCCAGCCGCGCCGCGCCGAGCGCGCCGCCGGTTTCGGCGCCCTCCAGCCTGGCCACCTGCAGGTTCAGCGTGTCGGCCAGCAACTGGGCCCACAGCTCGCTGCGCGCACCGCCGCCCACCAGCGCCAGGCGCTCGACCGTGGTGCCCGCGGCCTGCAGGGCCAGCAGGCCGTCGCAAAGGCCGAAGCACACGCCTTCGATCACCGAGTAGCCCAGGCGCGCGGCATCGGTGTCGTGGTCGAGGTCGAAGAACACGCCGCGTGCGTGGGCATCGTTGTGCGGCGTGCGCTCGCCGCCGAGGTAGGGCAGGAAGATCGGCGCCTGCGCATGCTCCGCCGCAGCCAGCGACTGCACCCGTGCCATCAGCGCGGCCTCGTCCGTTTCGCCCACCAGGCGGGTGACCCAGCGCAGGCAGCTCGCGGCCGACAGCATGACGCTCATCTGGTGCCAGCGGCCGGGCAGCGCATGGCAGAAGCTGTGCACCGCCGCCTCGGGGTTGGCCCGGTAGCCGCTGGTCACCACGAACAGCACGCCGCTGGTGCCCAACGACACGAAACCGTCGCCCGGCCTCACGCAGCCCATGCCGACGGCGCTGGCGGCGTTGTCGCCGCCGCCTGCCGCCACCGCAATGCCCGCCGGCAATGCAAGTGCATGCGCCGCCGCGGCATGCAGGCGGCCGGCCACCTGGCTGCCTTCGGCCAGCCGCGGCATGTGCGCGCGGCCCAGCCCCGTGGCGGCCAGCACCTCGTCGGACCAGTCGCGCCGCGCGACGTCGAGCCACAAGGTGCCCGCGGCGTCGGACGGGTCGGTCCACTTCTCGCCGGTGAGGCACCAGCGCAGGTAGTCCTTCGGCAGCAGCACGCTGTGCACCCGCGAAAACAGCTCGGGCTCATGCCGCCGCACCCACAGCAGCTTGGGCGCGGTGAACCCGGGCATGGCCAGGTTGCCGGTGATGCCGTGCAGGCGCGGCACCGCCTGGGTGAGCCGTTCGCATTCGTCGGCGCTGCGCGTGTCGTTCCACAGGATGGCCGGGCGCAGCACCTCGTCGTTGGCGCCGAGCAGCGTGGCGCCGTGCATCTGGCCCGACAGGCCGATCGCCTGCACCCGCTGCCAGGCCAGCGGCGCCCGTTCACGCAACTCGCGGGCCGCCTGCTGCGTGGCCTCCCACCAGCTGGCGGGCGACTGCTCGGACCAATGCGGATGCGGCCGCTGCACCGACAGCGGCGCCCCGGCCGTGGCCGCGATGGCGCCCTGCTCGTCGAGCAGCAGCAGCTTGACCTCGGAGGTGCCGAGGTCGATGCCCAGGGTGGTGGCTTCGGTGTTCATGGCGTGGTGGCCGGCTCTTCCAGACGGTGGCACTGCGGCACGCGGGTGACGGGCCGCCCGCCGATGATCATCGCCAGCACTTCGTCTTCCTGCACGTCCTGCGTCCGGTAGGTGCCGACCAGTTCGCCGTTTTTCATGACGGCCAGCCGGTCGGACAGGCCGAAGACGTCGGGCATGTCGTGCGTGATGAGGAAGATGCCCACGCCCTGCGCCTTCAGGCGCCGCACCAGCTCGTGCACCATGCGGGTCTCTTCGGGGCCGAGGGCGGCGCAGGGTTCGTCCATCACCAGCACGCGGGCATTGAAGTACAGCGCCCGCGAAATGGCCACCACCTGGCGCTGCCCGCCCGACAGCCCGCGCACCGGCACGCGGATGTTGCGGAAGTTCGGGTTGAGCCGCGCGAAGACCTTGCGGGCCGCGGCCTCCATCGCATAGTCGTCCAGCGTGCGCCAGGGCGTCATGATCTCGCGCCCGAGGAACAGGTTGGACACCGCATCGAGGTTGTCGGCCAGCGCCAGCGTCTGGTGGATGGATTCGATGCCGAGCGCCTGCGAGTCGGTTGGGGTGCCAATGGTGACGGGCTCGCCGTTGACCAGGACCTCGCCGGCATCGGCCGGGTTGGCGCCTGCCAGCACCTTCATCAGCGTGCTTTTGCCGGCGCCGTTGTGGCCCAGCAGCGCCACCACCTCGCCGGCATGCAGCGCGAGGCTCACGTCGTGCACCGCCCGCACGCCGCCGAAGGACTTGTGCACGTGCCGCAGTTCGATCAACGCTGAGCTCATGAATTTCGCTCCCCGGTTGCCCGGCGGTACAGCACGTCGAACACCACCGCGATGATCAGCACCTGGCCGATGATGACCATGCGCTTGCCGATGCTCACGTCGAGCAGCAGCAGGCCGCTGTCGAGGAACTGCACGATGAGCGCGCCCAGCACCGAGCCCAGCACCGTGCCGCTGCCGCCGGCGAGGGACACGCCGCCGATCACGGCGGCGGCGATCACGTACAGCTCCATGTTGCCGCCCATCGAATTGGTGCCCGCATTCAGCCGCGCCACCGACACCGCGGCGGCAATGGCCACCAGCACCGCCAGCAGCGCGAACAGCTGCAGCGTGACCCATCGCACCCGGATACCCACGAGGCGCGCCGCCTCGGGATTGCCCCCGATGGCGTAGACATACCGGCCGAAGCGGGTGCGCCGCACGATGAAGGCCATGGTCATGACCACCGCGGCCCAGATCACCACAGGCACCGGCACGCCCTGCGCACCGGCCTTGCCCGGCAGCTGGTAGCTGCACATCGCCGCGGTGAAGGCTGCCAGCAGCAGCAGCAGGCCCGCGGTCAGCAGCATCTCCAGCCACATGGGGCGCAACGCGAAGCCATGGTGGGCCCGGGCACGCCGAGCGGTCCATACGCGCCACACGATCAGCGCGGCGAGCGCGGTCGCAAGCGTCCAGCTGCCGGCCACGCCGAGGGCGCCGTCGATGCCGCCGCCGATCACCAGGAAGGTCTCGTCGGTCACCGGCTGCGTCTTGCCGTCGGCCACCAGGAAGGCGGCGCCCCGGAACGACATGAGCCCGCCCAGCGTGACCACGAACGACGGCACGCCGACATAGGCGGTGAGCCACCCCTGGTAGAGGCCCACCGCGAGCGAAACGGCCAGGCCCGCCGCACAGGCGGCCAGCCAGTGCCAGCCGGCGGTGTATTGCAGGTAGGCGATGAGCACGCCGACGAAACCCATCACCGAGCCCACCGACAGGTCGATGTGGCGGGCCACCACCACCAGCACCATGGCGGTGGCGACGATACCCACCACCGCGGTCTGCTGCGCGATGTTGTAGAGGTTCTCGGGTGTGAGGAAGGTGCCGGTGAGCGCATGGAAGAGCACCGCCATGGCCACCAGCACCGCGGCCATGACGCCCAGGCGCACGTCGAGCGCCGACACCTGCAGCGAAGAGAAGGTGTCGGCCGCCGGCAGCCCGGCATCGAGGCTTTGCGACTTCACTTGCAGGCTGCCGGCGCCTTGGCCGCGCTCACGCCGCGGCACAGTGCGTCCTTCGAGATCCACTTCGCGTTGACCACCACGTCGAGGTTGTCCCGTGTGATGGCCACCGGCTTCAGGAACTTCGACGCCATGGCGACCTTGCGTTCGCCTTCGGCCCAGGTCACGGTGCCGGGCACCGGCTTGCCGCCCGCGATGAGCACGGCGGCCTCCGCTGCCTCGCGGCCCAGCACGCGTGCGTCCTTCCAGACCGAGACCGTCTGGGTGCCCAGGGCCACGCGGTTCAGCGCCGCCTGGTCACCGTCCTGGCCGGACACCGGCACGCCCGACAGGCCGCGCGCCGACAGCGCCGCCACCACGCCGCCGGCGGTGCCGTCGTTGGAGGCCACCACCGCGTCGACCTTGTTGCCGTTGCGGGTGAGGATCTGCTCCATGTTCTTCTGCGCCACCTCGGGCTTCCAGCCTTCGGTGTATTCCTCGCCCACGATCTTGATGTCGCCCTTCTTGAGGGCCGCGTCGAGCACCTCCTGCTGGCCGGCGCGCAGGAAGTCGGCATTCGGATCGGTGGGCGAGCCCTTGATCATCACGTAGCTGCCCTTCGGCTTGGCCTGCAGCACGGCACGCGCCTGCAGGCGGCCGACCTCCTTGTTGTCGAAGGTGATGTAGAAGACGCCGGGCTGTTCGATCAGGCGGTCGTAGGCGATCACCGGGATGTTGCGCTGCCGGGCCTTGGCCAGCGCGGGCACGATGGCGTCCTTGTCCATCGCCAGCACGATGAGCGCCTTGGCCCCCTTGGCGATGAGGCCGTCCACGTCGGCCAGCTGCTTCTCGGGCGAGCCGCCGGCATCGGCGCTCACGTAGGTGGCGCCCAGCTTGGCCAGCTGCTCCTTGATGGCCGCCTCATCGGTCTTCCAGCGCTCCTCCTGGAAGTTGGACCAGCTCACGCCAACCACTGTCTGGCTCCACGCGCTGCCCACGGTCAGCATGCCGGCCAGCGCGAGGGTGATCGTTGCTCTCATCGGTTTGTCTCCTGTGGTGTTTGCCTGCGCAGCCGCGAAGCTCCCCTTCGGACTGGCGGAAGCGAAGCGTATCTAGTTCGATCGACACTCGAACTAATGTTTTCCCCTATGGGCGGGCGGGCCGGCTCTTCGTACCTTCGGCGGCATGCGTGGCGGTGGGCGACGCCGCTGCTCCAACCAGGGTCACGACGCACGTCATCCTGTCGCCGTGACACCTTTCGGCCGCCTGCGGGCGGCTTCTTTTTCGGCGGCGCTCGACTCGCCCACGCACCGGGCCTGCGCAAGAATCGGCCCACAGGAGAACAGCGTCCCCATGCCCAGCACCCCCATCACAGGCGACCAGCGCTTCGTGAAGAACATCAACCGCACGGCCCTGCTGCGCCTGCTGCGCGAGCACCCGGGCATCTCGCGCGCGGACCTGGTGGCACGCAGCGGCCTGACCAAGTCCACCGTGAGCCTGCTGACCAAGGAGCTGATCGACGAAGGCTGGCTGGCCGAGGACGACGCGCAAGTCACCGGCGCACTCGGGCGGCGTCCCACGCCGCTGCGGCTGCTCGGGCAAGGCCTCACGCTGATCGGCGCCGAACTCGGCCCCGACAGCATCAGCGTGGTGAGCACCACCGTTCACGGCGACCTGCAGGAGGTCAACCAGGCGCCGCTGGCCGACCGTGCGCCCGACGGCGCCTGCCACCAGCTGGTGGAGATGGTGACCGCCCAGGCCGCGAAGGTGGCGCAGTCCGGCTCGCGGCTGCTGGGCGTGGGCGTCGGCCTGCCCGGTGCCGTGGACACGGCCAGCGGCGTGCTGCAGTTCGCTCCCAACATCGGCTGGCGCCAGGTGGAGGTGGGCCGGCGGCTGGCGCGCGAGCTCGAGCTCGCCCGGCTGGGCGACGTGCCGGTGTACTGCCACAACGAAGCCGACCTGGCCGCGATCGGCGAGATCGAGTTCGGCAGGCGTCCCACCGACGACCCGCTCATCTACATCAGCTGCGGCATCGGCGTGGGCGCCGGCATCGTGCTCAACGAAGCGCTGTTCACCGGCGCCACCGGCTCCGCCGGCGAACTGGGCCACACGACCTTGCAGATCGACGGCCGGCCGTGCTCATGCGGGCGCCGCGGCTGCGCCGAGGCCTATGTGGGGCTCAAGTCCATCGCCCACGAAGCAGGTCACATGGGCAGACAGGACAGGATCGACCGCGACGCCCTGCGCGCCGACCTCGCCAACCCGCGCATGAAGAAGGCGCGGCTGGCGTTCCGCCACGCGGGCGACGCACTGGGCGTGCTGCTGCAGAACGCGTGGACCATCTTCAACCCGCAGGCGATCGTGCTGGGCGGCGAGACGGTGGCCCTGGGCGGCGCGCATTTCATGGATGCGGCCATCGAACGCCTGTCGGACTTCGCGGTCCAGGCGGGCATGCCGATGCCGCTGGTGCGCGTGGCCCGCCACGGCGAACTGGCCACCGCAGTGGGCGGCGCGGCCTTCGCGATGCATTCGCTGCTGCGGCCCTATGGCACTCGAAGCATCGCGCTGCGGGTGAACGC
>CAMLNA010000153.1 GCA_946481025.1 uncultured Rivibacter sp. | reverse complement strand
TCGACGCGCTGCACAAGCTCGGCGACCAGGGCAACACGCTGGTGGTGGTGGAGCATGACGAAGACACCATCCGCCGCGCCGACCACATCATCGACATCGGGCCCGGCGCGGGCAGGCGCGGCGGGCGGGTCATCGCGCAAGGCACGGCCGCGGAGCTGGCCGAGCACGAGGACTCGCTGACCGGCCGCTTCCTGCTGGCGCCGCTCAGGCATCCGCTGCAGCCGCGCCGCGCGGTGGCCGGCGACGCGCCGGCCCTGGTGGTGCACGGCGCATCGCTGCACAACCTGTGCGGCATCGACGTGCGGGTGCCGTTGCAGCGCCTCGTGGCCGTGACCGGCGTGTCGGGCTCGGGCAAGTCCACCCTCGCGCGCGACGTGCTGCTGGCCAACGTGCAGGCGGCCGTGTCGCAAAAGGGCAGCAAGGCCGGCCGCGATGCGCTGGCCGCCGGCACCGCGCCGGCCTGGAGCGGCTGCACGCGGCTGTCCGGTTTCGACGGCGTGGACCGTGTGCTCGAGGTGGACCAGACGCCCATCGGCAAGACGCCGCGCTCCTGCCCGGCCACCTACATCGGCTTCTGGGACACCATCCGCAAGCTGTTCGCCGAAACGCTGGAGGCCAAGGCCCGCGGCTATGCCGCCGGCCGCTTCAGCTTCAACACCGGCGAAGGCCGCTGCCCGGGCTGCGAGGGCCAGGGCATGCGCACCATCGAGATGGCCTTCCTGCCCGACGTGAAGGTGCCGTGCGACCTGTGCCACGGCGCGCGCTTCAACCCGGAGACGCTGGCCGTCACCTGGCGCGGCAAGAGCATCGGCGACGTGCTGCAGATGGAGGTGGACGAGGCGGTCGAGTTCTTCGCGTCGATGCCTTCCATCGCGCACCCGCTGCAGCTGCTGAAGGACGTGGGACTGGGCTACCTCACGCTCGGCCAGCCGTCACCCACGCTGAGCGGCGGCGAGGCGCAGCGCATCAAGCTGGTCACCGAGCTCTCCAAGGTGCGCGACGACGTCACGCGCCGAGGCCAGAAGCCGCCGCATACCCTCTACGTGCTCGACGAGCCGACCGTCGGCCTGCACATGGCCGACGTCGAGAAGCTCATCCGCGTGCTGCACCGCCTCGTGGACGGCGGCCACAGCGTGGTGGTGATCGAGCATGACCTCGACGTGATCGCCGAAGCCGACTGGGTCATCGACCTGGGGCCCGAAGGCGGCACCGGCGGCGGCCGGGTGGTGGTGGGCGGCACGCCGGAGGCGGTGGTGAAGGCCGGCAGCCACACCGGCGTGGCGCTGAAGCCGGTGCTGGCCCGCGGCGAGGGCAAGGCCGCCGCCCCCGACCGGCGCGAGCCGGTGGCCGCGAAGTGATGCGGCTGCCTTCGGGGGGCGGCTACCTCGTGCGCGGCTTCACGCCCCACACCGGGTCATCGTCGTAGCCGGCGGCCTGGGCCGGGAAGTTCGACGCCGAGACGACGCGGTTCCAGGCCTCGGCCGAACCGGTCGCGCCGTGGTCCACCGCATAGGCCAGCGCCGGCATCAGGTTGCCCCAGTAGCCCTTCGGGTCGGTCGGGTAGCCGGTGTCGAGCGACTGCCCCGGCTCGCCTTCGGTGGGCAGGTTCATCGAGCGCGCCACCTCGCCCCAGGTGGCGTACCAGGGCCCCGTGCCGCCGGTCCAGTCGGCCGATTCGCTGGGCGCGTAGTTGAGCGTGTACTGCGCCGCCTGGCGGTAGCTGTAGGCGCCGGTGCCGCTGCCGCCCAGCCGTCCGATCACCGAGCGGTACTTCCACTCGAGAAACGCGTCGAGCTTGCCGGTGACCGAGGTGTCGTGAGCCTGCAGCTCCTTCAGGTAGCCGAAGGCTCCGGTGAAGAAGTCGTCCATCCACATGGCCGACTGCCACGCGCCGTTGCCGGGTTCGTAGTCGGAATAGGGATGCACCAGGCCCAGCTGGTTGCCCGTGGTGGCGATGTAGCGGCCGTGGTAGTGGTTGACGTTGGCGGTGACGCTGTTGACGAACTCGGTGCGCAGCGGGTCGCCGTCGGGCGTGAGCGCGGCTGCCTGCGCCAGCGTGCGCAGGGCCCAGGCGGCGCCGCGCGTGGTGTTGGCGCCGGTGCTCGTTTCGAGCACGCCCTGCGTCGTCTTGCGAATGTTGTCGCTCTGCTTCAGGTAGTGGACGGTGGCGAGGAACTGTGTCTCCTCGAGGTAGTAGTGCCAGCCGCTCAGCAGGTAGGCCATGTAGCCCATCGAGGGGTGGTGCGAGTTCGTGTAGTTGGGCGGCGACGCGCCGGTGGCGTTGGGCGTGTAGCTGTTGGTGGTGGAGCCGCCGATGGCGCTGACTCCCGAGCCGTTGCCCAGCACCAGCGTCGGGTAGCTGGAGAAGCGCATCGGCCGGTGGGTCGTTTCGTCGCGGAAGTGGATGCCGTAGCGGCCGGCGGCGTAGCCGTTGATGAGCACGGTGCGCCAGGCGCGCGGGTCGCCGCCGCTGGTGAGGTAGGCCACGTCCCATTCAGGCAGCAGGCCGATCGAGCGGTCGTAGCCCGCCGAGCCCATCGCGTCGGGGAAGTCGGCCTGCGCCAGCGGCGTGTAGCGGGTGGCCTGCCGGTTGAACAGCGGGCTGCCGGCGGCGGTGACGCCGCGGTAGCTGGGCACCAGCTTCGATGCCATGAGGTAGGCGGTGCCATGGCGCGCGGTGAGCTGCGGGTCGGTGCCCAGCCAGTGCGTGAGCGTGGTGCCCGAGGCCAGCACCGCACGCTGGTGGTTGAGCAGGTCGAGCGGCTGCGAGAAGCGTTGCGTGCCGCCGAGGGTGAAGGTCGCCGTGCCCGGCTTGGCGGTGGGCCCGGCCACGCGCAGGTAGCCGTTCTCGATCCACGGCAGCACCTCGACCTGGCCGCCCCTGTAGGCCCTCACCTCGAGCCAGGCCACCAGGTGCGCATCGCTGCCGATGGGCTTGCGGTACGTCCATGAAGACATCTCGGGCCCGGACACCAGCGACTGGGCCGGCGCGTCCCAGTCGCTGCCGCTCCAGGCAGCGGTGCCGTAGGGCGAAAACTGCACCGAGGCCGTGACGCCGGTGGCCTTGAGCTCGGCGGTGGCCAGCGCCGGCTGCGGCGCGGGCTCGGCCGCCACGGCGAGTGCCAGGCTGCGCCAGGTGTTGGCGGTGAGGTCGACGCGGCCCGACAGCACTGCGTACTTCGCGCTGCCGTCGGGCCAGCGGTTCCTGATGGCCGCCTGGAAGCCCGCGACGTTGCCGGCCAGCACGGTCGAGCCCTGGGGCACGTCGCCCTGGCGCAGCGCCTGGCCCACGGTGAACGGTACGGCGGTGCCGCCCGTGCCGCTGAGGAGCGACAGCGCGAGGTCGGCCGATGCCGGTGGCGGCGTCGGGATGGGTGTCGGGGTGGGTGCCGGCGCCGGCGTGGGGGAGGGTGTGGGGGACGGTGTCGGGGTGCCGCCGCCGCTGCCGCAGGCGGCCAGTGTCGCCACGGTGGCCACGCAAAGGGCCAGCGCGATGGTTCGAGGGGTCAGGCGGCTGCGCAGGCGGGCCAGGTCGGAGTCGGTGATGGCGGTCATGGGTCGGATGGGTTCATGGGCTGGGTCGGCCGGGCGCACCTCGTCCAGGCCGGGCGGGGCGTGCAACCAAGGCGCTTCAGGAGGGGGCGCCACCTGAACCCGGTGCGCCGCAGGTCGGGTCGACCTTCACGCGATTGCGGCCGGCGCGCTTGGCGTGGTAGAGCGCGCCGTCCGCACGGGCGAGCATCTGCGCCGCGTCGGGGTCGGGCGTTGCATCGCACAGGCCGAGGCTGATGGTCACCGACAGGCCCGGTGCGAGCTCGTGCCACGGGTAGCCTTCGAATTCGGAACGCAGGCGCTCGCAGACTTCCTGTGCCACCGCCAGGGGCGTATCGACGAACAGCAGCAGGAACTCCTCGCCGCCAAAACGGGCCAGCACGTCGGAGCCGCGGGTGTTGGCCCGGAAGATCCTGGCCGCCGCGCGCAGGACTTCGTCGCCGACGAGGTGGCCGTGGGCGTCGTTGATGGACTTGAAGTTGTCGAGGTCGGCCACCGCCATGCTGAGCGGGTGGCCGAGCTCGCGGGCGCGGCCGAACAGCTGCGGCAGGTCGCGATCGACGCGGCGGCGGTTGGCCAGGCCGGTGAGCTGGTCTTCGAGCGCGTGGCGATGCAGTTCGCGGGCGCTGGCCTCGAGCCGGTGCTTCTCGGCCTCGAGCTCGGTGGCCTTCAGGCGCTGCCGTTCGGCGTCGAGGCGGGCCCGTTCGCCCTGCAGCAGGGCCTGCTCGACCTCGATGCGGTTGACCATCAGCCGTGCCTGTGCCTGGTGCTGCGCGGCCGCGCGCTTGAGTTCGAGCGCGTGGTAGGTCTCGCAGTGCTCGAGCGCCTCGCGATAGCGGCCCAGCGCCTTGTAGCTGCGGTGCAGCGCCGAATGCACCCGCATGCGGGTCGCTTCGTGCTCGTTGTTCTCGAGCTCGCCCAATGCCGCCTCCAGCAGCTCGATGGCGGGTTGGTGGTCGCCGCAGCGGGTCAGTACCTCTCCACAGCTGTGCAGCGTGCGCAGCTCCACCGCGCGATACCCCTGGGCGCGCGCGATCGCCAGCGTGCCGTCGAGCAGCTCGAACGCTGCCTCGCGGTCGCCGGACAGCCCGAGCACCTCGCCCAGGTTGCCGCCGGTCACCGCCTGCCGGTAGCTGTCGCCGGTCTGGCGCGCCAGCGCCAGCGCCTCGCTGCCGTACAGTCGCGCCCTCTTGAGCGCAGCCGCCGCAGCGTCTTCGTCGCCGCGCCGGCGAAGCAGGTAGTGCGAGCCCACCATCGTGGCCATGAGGTTGTTCAACGCGGTCAGGGTGGTGTCCGGGTCCTGCAGCGCCTGGGCCTCGCCCAGTGCCTGCAGCAGGAAGCGTTCACCCTGGGCGGGATCGCCCAGCCGCTCGTAGCAGGTGCCGATGCGGTTGAGCGACCACGACATCCACAGCCGGTCGCCATGCTGGCGCGCCAGCTCGAAGGCGGCGGTGGCCTGCTTCAGCGCTTCTTCCTGCAGGCCGATCTCGCTGTACGAGATGGCCATCAGGCACAGCACCTCGCAGCGCGGCGAGATGTCTTCAGCGGGGTCGAGCAGCGACAAGGCCTCGCGGGCTGCCAGGATGGCGTCTTCGAACAGCCCGAGGCGCCAGCGATGCAGGGCCAGCTGTCGCAAGGCCGCGGCACGCAGCCCGTGATCTTCGCGGGGGCAGGCGGTCAGTGCCGCTTCTGCACAGCGCACGCCGCTGCGGTGGTCGCCCCGCTGCTGCGCCTGCCGGGCTTCGGCCAGCAGCGCTGCGCAGGCCGCATCGGCGGGCTGCGGCGTGGGGTGATCGGGCATCGGCACCGGGGAAGACGTGGACTGGCTCATGCTCGGCTGGGCGGAATGCCCGAGCGGCGCATTCTGCGGTCACGCACCCGGCGCCACTAGACCACACTCATGGGGGGCCCGCCGCGGGGTTTCGCCTGCGGCTGCCGCGCAGGCGCCAGCCCAGCAGCACGGCCACGACCACCGCATAGACCGACCATTCGGCGAAGTCGTTCTTGCCGGCACGCATCCAGAAGAAGTGCAGCAGGCCCAGCAGCACGACCAGATAGACCAGCCGGTGCAGCCACTGCCAGCGGCGGGCCCCCAGCGCCTTCACGGCGCGGTTGAACGAGGTGGCCGCCAGCGGCAGCATCAGCACGAGCGCGGCAAAGCCCACCAGGATGAACGGCCGCTTGGGGATGTCACCGGCGATCTCCGCCACCACGAAACCCATGTCGAGCCAGCCGTAGGCCAGGAAATGCAGGCATCCGTAGAAGAAGGTGAACAGGCCCAGCATGCGCCGAAACCGCGCCAGCGCATGCAGCCCGGTCCCCTGCCGCAGCGGCGTGATCGCGAGCGTGGCGCACAACAGGCGCAGGGTCCAGTCGCCGGTGCCCCGGATGAGCGCCTCGGCCGGGTTGGCGCCGAGCGTGCCGGCGAAGGCGCCCCACAGCAGGTGGGCCACAGGCGCAAGCGCCGCCATGAACAGCAGCGGCTTGGCGGCCGGGTGCAGCAGGGCCTTGGACAGCAAGGCTTTCGCCGTGCCTCGATCGGAGGCGCCGCGCGACGAGACGCTGGTCACTGCGCGCTCAGAAGAACTTCGCCAGGTCCATGCCCGCGTAGAGCTGGCCGACCTGGGGTTCGTAGCCGTTGAACATCAACGTGGGGCGCTTGCGCGCGAAGATGCCGTCTTCGCCGATGCGCCGCTCGGTGGCCTGGCTCCACCGCGGGTGGTCCACCTTGGGGTTCACGTTCGAGTAGAAGCCGTATTCCTGCGGCGCGGCCACGGCCCACGAGGTGCGCGGCTCTTTTTCGACGAAGCGGATCTTCTGGATCGACTTGCCGCTCTTGAAGCCGTACTTCCAGGGCACCACCAGCCGCAGCGGCGCCCCGTTCTGGTTGGGCAGCACCTCGCCATAGAGCCCGAAGGCCAGCATCGCGAGCGGGTTCATCGCCTCGTCGAGGCGCAGCCCTTCGACATACGGCCAGTCCAGCACGCCCGAGCGAAGCCCGGGCATCTGCGCCCGGTCGGCCAGCGTCACGAATTCCACGTATTTCGCGTTGCCGGTGGGTTCCACCCGCTTGACGAGTTCGGCCAGCGAATACCCGACCCAGGGCACCACCATCGACCAGCCTTCGACGCAGCGCAGGCGGTAGATGCGCTCTTCCATGGCCGACAGCTTCTGCAGCGCGTCGAGGTCGAGGGTCTGCGGCTTCTTCACCGCGCCTTCGATGGTCACGGTCCACGGCCGCGGCTTCAGCGAGCCGGCATGGCGCGCCGGGTCTTCCTTGCCGGTGCCGAACTCGTAGAAGTTGTTGTAGCCGGTGACGTCTTCGTAGCGGGTCTGCTTGTCCATGACCACCGCCCCGGGCAGGGTGCTGCGGGTGGCCGCCAGCGCGGCCAGCTTGTTGGGCCGGGCGGTGGCCTGTGCCCGGGCATCGCCGGCGGTCCAGCCGGCCAGCGCGGCACCTGCCGCGCCGCCGGCAGCCAGCCGCAGGAAGTCGCGCCGCTGCTCGTAGGCGGCGCGGGGCGTGATCTCGGACGGGAAGGGGTGGACGAAGCCGTTGTCGGTGCGGGTGTGGCGGTGGATCAGCATGCAAGGTCTCCGGGACGGTCACGGTTCGAGGCGGGGCGCACGAGGCGGTTCCGCGTCTGTCGTGGGGAAGGGCCCGGACCTTACAGGTTGCCGAAGTCGGTGTGGATCACGTCGTCGGCACCGAAGTTGGTGCCTTCGAACAGCCGCAGCGAGTGCTTGTGCATGCGGTCGCGGAAGTGCTTGCGGTCGAACAGCTTCTGCTGCGCCTCGGGCGGCAGATCCGTGATGCGGATCACGTTGCGCATGATCAGCACGTCGACCAGGTCTTCGAGCACGCGCACCAGCCCGGCGTCCATGCTCGCGAACTTGCTGGCCTGCTCCTCGCGGCCCAGGAAGGCCATCACGTCGGGATGGTCCGGCGGCAGGAATTCGGCGCCCGGCTCGGGTTCGCGGTGCAGGCTGGCGATCAGGCCGTCGCGGGTGCGCAGTGCATAGGGCATGGCGGCTGGCAGTCGGGAGATCGGGCCACTATACGCCCGTGCGCCGGCCTCATGGGCTGGTTGCGTGCTGCAACTGGTTCAACTGCCAGCCCAGCGAAGCGATCACGCTGTCCATCGAATGCAGCCCCAGGGTGTGTCTTGCCGCCGTGAGCCGGCCCATCTTTCGTTCACTCCATTGCAGGCCGTCCGACTCGTCCGGTGCGCGCACGGCGGCCAGTCGCTGGCGTTCTCCGCGAGCCGAAGGCATGAGCTTGCCGGCCGCGTCCTGCATGGTGCTCAGCACCTCGCCCCGGACGTTGAACGCGCTGATCAGCTTCCTGGCGTCGCCCAGATCGGTGTCCAGGGGTTTGATCGTCCGCGAATGAAGGCCTGCCGCATTGAACACCGTGGCCTTGTGGCCGGTGACCAGCGCCTGCGCCTGCGCCAGGCCGCCGCCCAGGGAGTGACCCACGAACGCCACCTGTCCCGGTGCTGCCTGCGCGATCCGCCTGGCGGCTTGCATGGCCTGGGTGTGCTGGTGGGAGCCGATGCCGACGCCTTGCTTGAGGTTGGCGGCCCAGTCCTTGCGTCCCTCGCTGCCGGCCTCCGTGCCGCGATTCACCAGGAGGTGGTGGCCTTCGCCGGTCTTGTAGACCGCGGCGAAATACCCCGACTTCTCATTGACGAGATCCTTCGGGCTCAGGTTCAGCTGCGCAAGTTCTGCCGCGGACAGGCGTGAATGCCCCTGCGGCAGGAGCCCCGGAACGGATTCGTCGTAGTAGACGTCGCGCGCCAGCAGCGCCTGGTCGAACAGCGCTGCCAGCTGCTCGATCCGGCTCGCCGTCTCCGGCTGGGCCTGCCGGATCTCCGGAAGCCTGGCGGTCAGAGCGTCGACCTGTTCCTTGATGGCCACCACCCGGGTCAGCTGGATCGCCTCGGACAGGCCCATGCCGGTCTTGCCTGCATGGTCGAAGGCCAGCTTCTGCGCGGGGCTCCAGGCATCCCGGGCCTGCGCCGGCAGCGGAGCGGCCGAGGTGGGCAGCTCGGTGCGGCCCTCGCGCTTCGGCATCGAAGGCAACGGGCTTCGCAAGCGTATCGCCGCCGTGTCGGCCGAAGCCTTCGGCGCGCGACGCAGTTCGGCGAAGGCACTCGAGGTCGAAGCCTGTGCGCCATTCGTTTCGGCGCCTCGCTGGGGGGCGCCCGGGGCGTTCAGTGCTGGAGTGGCGCGCCAGCCGATGCCTTCCACCGAGTTCGACAACGCTTCCTTCTCCGCATGCTGGGCGGCCCGCCCATTGGCGAGCCGGGGGCATGGTGAGGGGCGTCATGCGCAGGCAGGCGCGGCCATGCGAAACGAGCCGCGAGAAGGCGAAGTGGTGCAGGCGCCGCGCGGGCGAACAAAAAAGAAGGCCGGTTGATTCAACCGGCCTTCTTGGAGGTGGCGGAGCTCCGCTTGTCGTTCGATCAGCGCAGGCCGGCGATGTAGTCGGCCACCGCCTTGATCTCGCGCTCGTTCATCGCATAGGCGATGGTGCTCATCTGGGCGTTGTTCTTGCGGCCGCCCAGGCGGAAGGCGTTCAGCTGTGCCTCGGTGTAGTCGGCATGTTGGCCGGCCAGGCGGGGATATTGCGACGGGATGCCGGCGCCCGTGGGGCTGTGGCAGCCGGCGCAGGCGGGCACGTGCTTGTCGGCGATGCCGCCGCGGTAGATCTTCTCGCCCAGCTTCACCAGGTCCTTGTTCTTGGCGAAGCCCGGCTTGGCGTTCTTGCTGGCATAGAAGGCGGCGACATTTTTCATGTCGTCGTCGCTCAGCTGCGCCGCGAAACCCTGCATCACCGGGTTCACGCGCTTGCCGGCCTTGAACTCGGAGAGCTGCTTGACGATGTACTCGGGGTGCTGGCCGGCGATGATGGGGTTGGCCGGTGCGCCGCGATTGCCGTCGGCCGTGTGGCAGGCCGCGCAGACCTGCGTGGAGATCGCTTCGCCTTTCTTGAGGTCGGGCTTCGCGGCGGGCTTGGTCTCGGCGGCGGAAGCCG
>CAMLNA010000152.1 GCA_946481025.1 uncultured Rivibacter sp. | reverse complement strand
AAGCCCACCGGCATGAAGCCGGCAGCGGTGATCAGCGTGCCGGTCAGCATCGGAAATGCCGTGGACGTGTAGGCGTAGGTGGCGGCGCGCAGCCGGTCCCAGCCTTCCTCCAGCTTCACCACCATCATTTCCACGGCGATGATGGCGTCATCGACCAGCAGGCCCAGCGCGATGATCAGGGCCCCGAGCGAGATGCGGTCGAGGTTCCAGCCCGCCGCGTACATGACCGCGGCCACGAGCGCCAGCACGAGCGGCACGGATGCGGCCACCACGATGCCGGTGCGCCAGCCCAGGAACAGGAACGACACGGCCAGCACGATGGCCAGCGCCTCCAGGAACGAGCGCTCGAACTCCCACACCGACTCGCCCACGACGCGAGGCTGGTCGGCGTACTGCTGGATCTCCACGCCCGCCGGGAGCTCCTGGCGCACCTGTGCAAGACGCTGCTCCAGCGCATGCCCGAAGTCCAGCACGTTGCCGTTGGGCTGCATGGTCACGCCGATGGCCAGGACCGGCACGCCGTTGTGCCGGATGGTCAGGCTGGGCGGATCCTCATAACCGGCGCGCACGGTGGCGATGTCGGCCAGCCGGAGCAGCTGGCCACCCACCTCCAGGGTGACGTTGGACACGTCCTGTGCATTGCCGAGCCGGCCGTCCACGCGCACCTGCACGCGGTCGTGCGTGGCGTCGGACGAACCGGCCGGCGCGACGAGGTTCTGCCGCGCCAGCGCATCGAACACCGCCGTGGGCGCGATGCCGAGCGCGGCCAGCCGCCGCGTGGACAGCTCCACATACACACGCTCGGCCTGCTTGCCCAGCACGTCGACCTTGGCCGCGCCGGGCACGCTCTGGAAGCGCCGCTTCACCGCTTCGGTGACGTCGGCCAGCTCGGCCATCGACAGGTCGGGGGCGCTCAGCGCGTAGAGCACGCTGTAGCGGTCGTTGTACTCGTCGTTGAAGAACGGCCCGCGCACGCCTTCGGGGAATTCCTGCCGCACGTCGCCGATCTTCTTGCGCACCTGGTACCAGGCGTTCTCCAGCTCGGCCTTGCTGCTGCCGCCCTTCATCCACAGCGTGATGCCGCCGTAGCCCTGGCGCGCGAAGCTGCGGACGTAGTCGAAGTGATCCAGCTCCTGCAGCCTGCGCTCGATGCGGTTGAGCACCTGGTCCTGCACGTCCTGTGCGGTGGCGCCCGGCCACACGACGATGGCGGTCATCTGCGGCACGTCGAAGTTGGGGTCTTCCAGGCGGCCGAGACGGCTGAAGGACAGGCCGCCGACGATGAGCGTCGCGATGATCAGGAACAGCACCATCGGCCGGTGCGTGACGGCCCATTCCGAAAGGTTGAAGCGTTTCATCAGCTGCTCTTTGCGACAGTGGCCGTTGCGGAGTCGGTGGCCCGCTCGATGGGGCGCACGGCGGTGGCGGCATCGAGCTTCTGGGCGCCCACGCTGACCACCCGGCTGCCCAGGGGCAGGCCCGAGACGTGGACCGTGGCGTCGTCGACGGACACCACCTGGACCGGCGTGAACACGAGGCCCGATCCTTTTGCGTCCAGCGTCCACACGCCGGCGGGCCCGCTGCCCTTGACCAGGGCGCTGACCGGCAGCACCGTGGTGGCGGGGCCGGCCTGCGGTCCTGCGAGGGTCAATCGCATCGTGCTGCCCAGCGGCAGCGCGGCGACCTGGGCCCGCGAGTGCGGGACGGCCGCATACCGTGCGCGGTAGGTGCGGCCTTGCGCGCTGGCTTGGGGGGACAGTTCACGCAGCGTGAGCGCAACCGCAGACTTCGGGTCGTTCCAGGGGGTGGCCGTGGCACCGAGGCTGCGTGCGCGGCCCACCCAGTCTTCCGGCAGTTCGGCGACGATCTCGTTCTCGCCTTCACGCGCCAGCGATGCGACGGGCTGGCCTTCGGCCACCACCTGGCCTCGTTCGAAGCGAAGCCCCGTCACAACCCCGGCGTAGGGAGCCACCAGCGCGGCGTACCCCTCGCGATTGCGCGCCAGCTGCAGCTGCCGGTTCGCCTGGTCGAGCCGGGCGGCGGCGGCGTCGGCACGTGCTTTCTGCCGCTCGTGGTCGGCCGAGCCGACGGACCCGTCGGCCAGCAGGCGGCGCAGCCGTGCCTCGTCCGAGGCGGCCTGTTGCGCGTCCACCGTGGCCGCCTGCACCTGGTCGGCGGCCGCCTTCACCGCGAGCTGGTAGTCGACGGGGTCGAGGCGGGCCAGCACCTGGCCCGCCTTGACGCGGTCACCGACCTCGACGAGGCGTTCGACCACCTTGCCGCCGGTGCGAAAGCCCAGGTCGCTCTCGACACGCGCCCGGACCACCGAGGTGAAGGTGCGGGTCTGCGCGGACATGGCGTGGGTCACGGTCGTCACGAAGACCGGCTTCGCGGCGGCGGCAGGGGCGGGTGGTTCGCTGCAGCCGGCGAGCAGCAGGCTGGCCGCTGCAATGGCGGAAAGCGAAACGAAGGGGGGGATCCTGTTCACGGGGTCGTCCTTGTGGCAAGAGGTGTCGTGTCGGCGCCGGCCCGGGCCTGCGCAAGGCCTCCTCCGAGCGCCTTGTAGAGCTGAACGTCGGCCAGCACCTGCTGGAGGCGGCCGTCCGAAAGGGCCAGTTCGCTGGCCAGCACGGAGCGCTGCACGTCCAGCAGGACCAGCAGGTCGATCTGTCCTTCCCGCTGCAGCGACTCGGCACGCTGCAGCGAGCGGCGGCGATGCTCGGCCGTGAGCGCAAGGGCTGCGGTGCGCTCGGCTTCCTGCGAGCGCACGAGCAGGCTGTCCTCGACCTCCTGAACCGCCACGAGCACGGCTTTCTGCCAGGCCAGCAGCGCTTCTTCTGCCCGGGCGGACTGCGCGCGGATTCCGGCGTCGATGCGGCCGGCGTTGAAGATCGGTGTCGCAAAGGCCAGGGCGACGTTCGAGAAGTGAACCGGCGCGAGATTGAGCGAGTTCAACCGCAGGTCCTGGCGACCCACCAGTGCGCTGAGGAACAGCTTGGGCCACCATTGCGCGCGAGCTTCGGCGCTGCGCAGCGTTTCGGCGCCGACGCGCGCCTCGGCCGCGACCAGGTCCGGGCGGCGCCGGAGCAGCTCGCTCGGCTGGCCGGCTGCAAGGGTGCGCACGGCCGGCCACTCGAAGGCGCTGTCGCTTTCGACGACCTTGGCCGACGGGTTGCCGCCCAGCAGGACGGCCAGCCTCGTTTGCGTGACGCCGACGAGCATCCGCAGCGCCGGCACCTGGGCGTCGAGCGCGTCGGCCTCGGCCCGCGCCCGGTCCAGATCGAATGCGCTGGCCTGGCCTTCGCGCAGCCGGCTTTCCACGCGGTTTGCCGTCTCGCGCTGGGCGGCTGCCAGGGCCTGCACGATGCGCAGCCGCTCCTCGGCGCCGCGCAGCAAGAAATACTGCCGTGCCACCTCGCTGGCGACCAGGAGCCGGGCTCCGCCGACGCCGGCCGCGGCGGCGGCGGCATCGGCCTGCGCCGCGTCGCGTGCCGCGCGAACACCGCCGGCCAGGTCGAGCTCCCAGGACACGTCGACACCGGCACGCAGCGCGCGGGTGTCCGGCATGCCCTGCTTGACCGGTTCGGGCAGCCCGCTTTCGCTGCGGGATGCGGAAGCCTGCAGGCCCAGCGTGGGCCACAGCCTGGAGCCCTGGGCATCGGCACCCGCGCGAGCCTGAACGACGCGCTGCAGCGCAATCGCGACATCCTGGTTGGCGCTCAAGGCCTGCCTGACCAGCCGCGCCAGCGTCGGGTCGCCATAGCCGTCCCACCACCCTTCATCGAGCGCCTGCGTGGCACCGGTCTGCGGTGACTCGTGCGAGAAGCTGTCGGCCAGAGGCACGGCCGGCTCGAGGGGCTGGATCGAGGGCGTCGAGCAAGCCGACAGGATGGCGAGTGCCAGGGCGGCCGCCGCTGGACGGCTCGACCTTCCGAGGGCGTCGCGACTGCGGTGCGATGAAAACGTCATGAGTGACTTCATTTAGTGGACCCGTTAGTCCAATAAGTGTAGCCTCATATACTGGACTGTCAAGTACACAAATTGAGTGGGTGCCACGAAACGCACCGATCGGGTGGTGGGCGGGCTTGCCGGTGTCGAAGCGATGGGTCCCGAACAAACCCCAGAAGGCACTGATGGCCATCGGGGCGCGACCCGAGGTGTGCGGCGTTCTATCGGCGGCGGGCAGAGCGGCTGATCGGTGATCGCCGCGTACCCGCGACGCACCAACGAAGCGGGGAGGTACAAGGCGCGGCTCTGGGAGGCCGTGCGGGCCTTCGTGGCGGCTTGTGGGGCCGCCGAGTGAATCTCGGCGGCCACGAGGGGCAGGGCGGCGCCCGGGTCAGGCCAGGCCGAACGTCTTTCGCAGGCTGGCGTCCACGGGGCCGGCAGGCATGAAGCGGCGCAGCTTGCTCAGCAGGGAGGCCTCTCCCTTCGGGGGCCGGCGCATCTTCCATTCGCCGAATGCGGCGTCCACGATGGTGGCCGCAACGCTGTCGGGGCCGGGAGCGTTCTGAACGTTTCGCACGATGGCGCGGGACACGAGGTCGCGATCGGCGTCGTAGGCCGCGATCCGGTTGGCTGCCTGGGGTGCGTTGGTGTCGAGGTTCGTCCTGGTGTAGGACGGCTCGACCAGCACCACGCGGATTCCGAAGTTGCGCACTTCGTGGTCGAGCGTCTCCGACATCCCTTCGATCGCATGCTTGGACGCGGAGTAGAGGCCCATGTACGGGGCTGGCAGGAAACCCAGCACCGAACTCACGTTGATGATCCGTCCGGACCGTTGCTGTCGCATGTGCGGCAGCACCGCCTGCGTCGTGCGCAAGGTGCCGAACACATTGGTGTCGAACAGCGCCTGCGCCTCGCTGACCGAGGTTTCTTCGACCGAACCGAGCATCGTCCCGCCCGCACTGTTGACGAGCACGTCGATACGCCGGGCCTTGTCGATGATGGCTCCCACGGCCGTCTTCACCGAGGTGTCGTCGCGCACGTCCATCTCGACCAGCTCGACGCCAGGGATCGCCTGTGCTTTCCTGCTGTTGCGCACCGAACCGAATACCCGGTTGCCGGACTTGGCAAACCGCTCTGCAGTGGCGCGCCCGATGCCAGACGAGACACCGGTGACAAAGACGACCTTGGAAGTGGACATGTGTTTCTCTTGGGTTGGAGGGAAGGGGACAGCGCCGGGATGGTGGGTGGCCGATCTGCGGCGCGAGCAAGGGGCGCTACCTGGCGCGCTGGGTCAGGATGAGCTCGGCCACTTCCGCAGGCTTCTCGAGCGCCGTGAAGTGCCCGGCCTGGTCGATCGTGAACAACGCCGAGCCCGGGATCGCGTCGCGGTTGCGGTTGCGTTCCTGGGGCAGAGACCAGTCTTCCTGGCCGTAGATGAAGGTCACCGGCACCTTCACCCTGGCGTAGAGCTCGCGGGCTTCGAGCCAGGTGGCCCAGTGCTTGAAGACGGAGAACTCCACGGCGCGGTAGCCGTCGCGGCTTCCCGTCCGGGAGAACTCGTCGAGGAGATCCTCGGGCAGGCGGGTCGCATCGTGAAAACCACCACGCAGCACCGCGGCCGTGACGAATCTCGGCTCGAAGGTGTAGCTGCCGAAGATGTTGAACAGGCCCACCATCCAGCCGTTGGCGCTGCGCCGGATGCCGCCACCGAACGATTCGCCATAGTCGTACGGGTTGAGCGAGACGACCCGCCTGATCCTGTCGGGTTGGTCGACGGAGACGGTGAGCGCGAGGACTCCGCCAATGGACTCGCCCACCAGGGTGACGTCGCGCAGGTCGAGCCTGGTGATGAACTCGCCCACTGCCTTGCGCAGGAGAGGCTCCGTGTAGGCCCCGGGCTGGAGGCTGGATCTTCCGTGCCCCGGCAGGTCCAGCGCGTAGACCCGGTAGCGCCCTTTCAGCTCAGGCACCAGCTTGTCGAAGTAGTCCAGCTGCGTGCGGATCGTGTGAATCAGGACGAGCGGGGGGCCGTCGCCGGACCTCACGTACCGCAGCGTCGTGCCGTCGTCCAGCTTCATGAGTTCCGACGCCGAGGACGCCCACTGGGTCGTGTAGTCCCTGTCCGTTGCCGTTGCGCATCCGCCGAGCAGCAGCCCCGCAACGAGGCTGATCCACACTGAAATTCTCTTCATGACCGCCGTCTCCGCATTCAAGTGCTCAATCGCGAGCAGTGCCGCAGGTTGCTTGTACTCGCGAGTACAGTAAATGTACATCAACTTACTGGACTGTCAAGTACAGTAAATAAGCGGAGGGTCGCGTGGCACGGGATCGTGCGTTGCAACGCATTCGGTTGCGCATCGAATGAGGTCGACGAGGCCCTCGCGGGGCATCAGCTCATGAAGCCGCGGGCGGCAAGGCAGCTGGCGGCGGGAGCACGACAAGCCGCCGGCGATGGTTCGACACCGCATCGAACACCTGGGGTCGCCGCGCTGTCCCGGGAGACGGCCCCCCGGGCGGGGTCACTCCTGACTAGCCAGCGCCCGCACCACGTCCGACTGCGTGATCATCCCCACGAGTCGGCGTTCGCCGTCGATCACCGGCACGTGGTGGTGGCCGGTGGTGGAAAAGAGCGGCAGCAGGTCGCCGATGGGCCGGTCGGCGCTCACCACGCGCACCTGCCTGGCCATGATCTGGCCCACGGTCTCGGGTTTGTCGCTATGGGTGGTGGGCGTGGGCCGGATCAGCGACGAAAGCCGCTGCTGCCAGTCCGCATGCGCCTCGATGCGCGCCTCGCGCATGAAGTCCGCCAGCGTGACGATGCCCACCAGGCGCCTCACCCGGTCGACCACCGGCAGCGACTTGATGCGGTGCCGGCGCAGCAGCGCCCAGGCTTCGTCGAGCGGCGTGCCGAAGCTGACCGCGATCGGATCGGGCGACATCACGTCGGCGCAGCGAACCTGGCCCAGGCGGCGGCGCCAGGACTGCATCTGTGCCTGTTCCAGCAGCACATGCAGGTCGTCGCGGCTGACGTCGAGCACCTGGTTGTAGCGGGCCAGCACCGCGTCGAGGTCGGCGTCGGTGAATGAACGCAGCCGCGGCTCGTCGACCTTGGGCACGCTCGTGCCGCGCTGCGGATACGCGCGACCGGTGGCGCGGTTGTAGGCCACGCCGGCCAGCATGAGCAGCAGCGAGTTCAGCAGCACCGGCTCCAGCGCGAACAGCGGGTCGGTCACGCCGCCCAGCACCACCAGCAGTGCGCAGGCGCCCCCCGGCGGGTGCAGGCAGCGCAGCGCGAACATCAGCAGGATGGCCAGCCCGACGGCCAGCGCCGCGGCCCAGGGCACGACCCCGAGCAACTGCACGCAGGCGATGCCGACCAGGGCCGACAGCGTGTTGCCGCCCACCACGCTCCAGGGTTGTGCGAAAGGGCTGGCCGGCAACGCGAACACCAGCACCGCGCTCGCACCGATGGGGGCCACCAGCCAGGGCGCGGCTGGGTGCGCGGGTGCGAGCAGAACGCCCAGCCAGCCGGTGAGCAGCACGCCGAAGAGCGCCCCGCAGGCGGCGCGCCAGCGCTCGCGCGCATCGACCTGCTGGTCGGGCGGCAGGAAGTCGCGCCAGCTCGCGGCCGCCGCCCGGCGCAGTCGAAGGCTTGCGCCTTTCACTTGAACTGGGCGCGGTGCTCTTGCAGCGCCTGCAGCACGATCGCCTGCAGCCCGTCGCCTTGCCTCTGGTCGATGTGCTCGAAGATGCTGCGCCGCATGCGCGGCTCCCAGAAGCGGCGGATGTGCGCGGCGAGGTCGCGCCGCGCTTCAGCCTCGTCGGGCATCGCCGAAAAGAAGTCGCCGATGCTGTTGGCCATCTGCACGAGGTGCTGGATGCTGTTCATGCGGTCGTCTCCAGGGTGAGCCGCTCCGCGCCGCTGTAGGCCACCCAGTCGACGCCGCGGGCGAAGCCGATCAGGCACAGCCCCGCGGCCTGGGCGTGGCGCACGGCCAGCGCAGTGGGCGCCGAGATGGCCGCCAGCAGGCCCACGCCGGCCCGCACGGTCTTCTGCACCATCTCGTAGCTGGCGCGGCTGGTCACGGCGAAGAATCCGCCGCTCGCATCGAGCCGCTGGCGCAGCAGCGCGCCGACCAGCTTGTCGAGCGCGTTGTGGCGGCCCACGTCCTCGCGCAGCAGCTGCATCTGCCCGCTCGGGCTGCACCACGCGGCCGCATGGGTGGCACCGGTCGCGCTCTGCAGCGCCTGCTTGGCGCGCATCTGGTCGAGCGCGCGCGACAGGGCGTCGACCTCGATGCCGAGCGCCGGCACCTGCGAGGCGCCGCGCGGCAGCGCCTGCGCGAGGCTGTCCACGCCGCACAGGCCGCAGCCGGTGCGTCCGGCGAGCGTGCGGCGGCGCTGCTTCAGCCGGTCGAGGCAGCGGCCGGCCACTTCGACGTGCACGACGATGCCGTCGTCCACCGTTTCGACTTCGACGTCGTGCACGTCGCCGGCACGATCGACGATGCCTTCGCCGAGCGAGAAGCCGCAGGCGAAGTCCTCCAGGTCCATCGGCGTGGCCAGCATCACCGCATGCGAGATGCCGTTGTATTGCAGTGCCACCGGCACCTCGTCGGCCACCCAGTCGTCGGCCAGCCGGGGCACGCCGCCGTGGCAGGCCAGAACTTGCAGGGCCGCGGCGCCCGAAACGGCCTCCGCCTGCATGAGCGCAGCCATCACTCGCGCCCGAGCAGCTCGAGCTGCGTGCGGTTGAAGTGGCCGTAGTCGCGCTGCCATTTCGACTGCCTCCAGGCGGCCCCATCGGGGTCGCCGGCTCCCGAGGAGGCCAAGGCATCCTGGGACGGCTCGGCGCTTCCTTGCGACAGTTGCGTCACCTTGGTCACCTGCACCGCGGTCACCTTGTACTCGGGGCAGTTGGTGGCCCAGTCGGAGCTGTCGGTGGTGATGACGTTGGCGCCCGACTCGGGGAAGTGGAAGGTGGTGTACACCACGCCCGGCTGCACCCGGTCGCTCAGCCGGGCACGCAGCACGGTTTCTCCGGCGCGGCTGGTGATGCCCACCCAGTCGTTGTCCTGGATGCCGCGCTCCTCGGCATCGTGCGGGTGGATTTCCAGCCGGTCCTCGTCGTGCCACAGGTTGTTGGGGGTGCGCCGCGTCTGCGCGCCCACGTTGTACTGGCTCAGGATGCGCCCGGTGGTGAGCACCAGCGGGAAGCGCTTCGTCACCTTCTCGGGCGAGGCCACGTACTGGGTGATGACGAAGCGCCCCTTGCCGCGCACGAACTCGTCCACATGCATGATCGGCGTGCCTTCTTCGGCAGTGCCCTCGTTGCAGGGCCACTGCACGCTGCCCAGCTTGTCGAGCTTGGCATAGCTCACGCCGTGGAAGGTGGGCGTGAGCGCCGCGATCTCGTCCATGATCTGCGACGGATGCGTGTAGTTCATCGGGTACCCCAGCGCGTTCGAGAGCTTCACCGTCACTTCCCAGTCGGCCAGGCCGGCCAGCGGCTTCATCGCGCGGCGCACCCGCGAAATGCGGCGCTCGGCGTTGGTGAAGGTGCCGTCCTTCTCGAGGAACGAGGCGCCCGGCAGGAACACGTGCGCGTACTTGGCCGTCTCGTTCAGGAAGATGTCCTGCACCACCAGGCATTCCA
>CAMLNA010000151.1 GCA_946481025.1 uncultured Rivibacter sp. | reverse complement strand
CCAGTGGCGCGCTTACTGCCCCACGCGGAACTCGATGCGCCGGTTGCGCGCCCGCCCTTCCGGCGTGTCGTTGGCAGCCACCGGCCGGTCCGGCCCAGCGCCCGACGATGACAGCACGCCGGGGTTCACGCCCTTGCGGGTGACGAGGTAGTTGCGCACCGTGTCGGCCCGCGCCTGCGACAGCGCCAGGTTGGCGGCACGCGAGCCTTGCGCATCGGTGTGGCCGATGATCTCGACCTTCTTGCCCTGCACCTTGGTCAGCACCGCCGCCATCTCGTCGAGGATGGCCACGCCCTGCGGGCGCAGCACCGAGCTGCCCGGCTCGAATTCGACGATGCGGTTGGCCAGCGCGGCGTCGAGCAGGTTCTGCTCGGCCGCCGACACGCGCAGCAGGTTGGTCACGGTGTAGGTCGGGTTCAGCGCGGCAGCGGCGTCGGCGGCGATCTGCTGGCGCTGCGCTTCCTGGGCGACCTCCCCGCGCAACTCGACGTCCTGGCCGCGCACGCTGAGCTGGCCCCGGCTCACCTGGCCGAGTGCCGGCGTCAGGAGCTTGGGCACCAGCGTGCCCCAGTTCGGCGGGGCCACCACCGGCTCGACGCTGAGCTGGTCGACCACCCGGTGGGCGCCGTACAGGTCGCGCAGGCGGCCCACGATGGAAGCACGCGTGGCCTCGTCGGGCACGCTGCCCGTCACCACGATCTGGTTCGGCGCAGACGGCGCTGCAGCGGGTGCCCCGCAGGCCGGCATCGACATGAAGGCGGTCGCAAGCAAGGCAACTGCCGCCAGAGGCTGGGTGAAGTTCATCTCTTCACTCTCCTAGAAACACTTCACGGAAGGTGGCAAGGGCCTGCGCGATCGACATCTGAGGCTCGCGCAGGTAGGTCGACAGCTTGCGCACGCCGTAGTCGGCATCGACATACCCCTCGACCCATTCGGCCGCCGGCAGCCACACGTGCTCGCGCTCGCGCACCTGCGGGTCGAGCGCCGACAGCAGCGTGTGCGGCGATGCCCCGGCAAAGCCCAGCAGCAGCACCGGTCGCTGCACCGTGCCGGCGGTCATGAAGATGGCGAGCTCGACGTCGGAGCGCGCGACGAACGGCACGATGAGGTCGAGCCAGAACGCAGCCACCAGCGGGCGGTACAGCGGGTCGGCCGCCAGCGGCAGGGCCAGGCCTTTCTCGAGCCGGCCGCTGCCTGGCACCAGCAGGGGCCGCAGCAGCATGCCCAGCGCGAGCAGGCTCTGGCGCACCGAGATGTCGAAGCCCGACTGCGACAGCAGCGACTCGAGCGACGCCACCGTCTGCATCTCGGCGAAGTCACGAAACTGCGCCTCGTAGGCGGCCGGCGAGCTTTCGAGTTCGAGCGTGCCCTGCTGCAGGTGGCCCTGCACGTCGGCGAAGTCGCCGGCGGTGCGCGCCTGCTGCGCGGTGCGCTCCAGCCGCGCCCACAGGCGGCTCAGCGCCAGCGGGCTGCGCGCGATGAACTCGAGCGGCTGCGGTGTTTCGAAGGAGCCGCCGGTGACGAACGGGAAGCGGCGGCCCGAGCTGTCCTGGCTGGCCATCAGGTAGCCGGCCAGGCCGAGCGGGCTGCGCGAGCCCAGCACCGCGAAATGCATCGGCGAGGCTTCGTCATAGACGAGCTTCCAGCGCAGGTCGGCCACCAGCAGCTCCATCGCCTGCGACAGCCAGCGGTCGAGCATCTGGATCAGCCCCGCGCCGGTGGTGCTGCGCACGAAGTCGCCGCGCGAAGGCAGCTTGCCGAAGTAGATGAGCGGCACTGCCCTCATGACTGCCCCTCGGTCGACGAGTACATCGCCCGCTCCCCCGAGGGGAGGCGAGCCGGCTTGGGAGCGGCCCGGCGCTCGTCTCGCATGCGCGCATCCATCAACGTGCCCCCTGCGCAGAGGCCTGGGCCACAGGCGGCCCGGCGTCCACCACGCCGGCAATCGTGGCCGGCAGCGTCACGCCCTTGAGGCCATTGCCGCCGGCCGCTGCCGCGGGCGCGCCGCTGGCAGCGCCGGCCCCCGGGGCGCTCACGATCCGCAGGTGCACCGGCACCGCCAGCTCGCCCGAAGGCCATTTCAGTTCGAAGCCGCCGCCGTCGAGCTTGCGGCGCTGTGCCGACTCGATCATCTTCTCGAGGCCGAAGCGGCCAGGGTGGTTGATGAACTCGACCGAGCGCCCGTCGAAGGTGACGCCGCTGATGCGCACGCCCGGAGCGCCCTGCTGTGACGGCCACACGAAGTTGGTCCAGCTGGCGGCGGTGTTGCGGTAGCGCAGTGTCTGCCCGTCGATCTCGATGGTGTATTCGGTGAGGCCGGATGCCGGCTGCGGCAGGATCTGGAACATCGTCTGCGCCTCGCCGGACGGGCTTCCCGCGGCACCGTTGCCACCGCCGCTCGCGCCGCCGAGCGGGGCCACCCACGTCGGGAAGCCGGCGTTGAAGGCGGGCGTGAGGCGGATGCCCAGGTCGCCCCAGGTGCGCTGGGTGAGCACGTCGCCGCGCCGCGTGACCAGCACCCCCAGCGACTTGTCGGCGAACTTCGCGATGGCACCGTCGGCGCCGAAGATCTTGGCGATGTCAGCCGGCGATGCCTCGACGCGCGCGTTCTGCGCGAACGGGTACTTGTCGGCCAGCGTGCGCTGGAACGGCTCGTAGACCTGGGCCGTCCAGCTGCGGTTGAGCTCCGCCTCGGTGGGCTTGACCACCACGTCGAAGGCCTGCAGCAGCGGGCGCACCAGCAGCGGCCGCAGCGCGCTGCGCGCGGTGTCGGTCATGCCGTTGAGCATCTGCTCGTCCACCAGGCGCAGCGCGTCGGACAGCTCGGAGCCCGAGCCTTCGAGCGTCTGCTGCATGAGCTGCCGCGCCGCAGGCCCCGGGTCGCCCTGGGTCTTGATCTGGTTGAAGCGCGAACGCACCTTGGCCAGCGTCTCGAGGTAGGTCTTCATCAACGTGGGCGAGTTGTCGCGCGACATCATCAGCCGTGACAGGCCGGCGAACTCCTTGCCGATCGGCCCCATGGGAATGCCGGCCTGTCCGGTCTGCACGTTGACGTTGACCTGCACCTGCGAAGGCGACTGGCCGAGCACGACACGCTTGATCCAGGCGATGAAGCCCTGCTGCGTCTTGGCGAGGCGGTCGTTGAGCAGCGAGGGGTTGTCCCACGAGGTTTCGTCGTAGAGCGTCTGCATCAGCTTGCCCACCGGCGAGGCCGCCGGGTCGCCGAGCCGGTTCATGCGCAACACGGCCTGCTCGAAGCTGCCGAACTCGGCGACGCTGACGCCCTGCACGAACTTCTGCCATTCGCGCACGTACTCGGTCTTGTACATCTGGATCAGCGCCTTCTGGATCTGCTCGGGGCTGCCCTCCAGCGACAGGTCGTCGCGCGCCGAGGTCTTGAGCACCCAGTCCTCGGACTGCAGCTCCTTGTACGCGGCGTCCTTGATGGCGTCCTCGACGTACTTCTCCCACGCGTCGCGGGTGAAGGCACCCGAGATCGCATAGCTGCCGGCCACGATGTCCTTGTCGGCCTCGTCCACGATGCGGGCCACCGTCATCGGCGCGAAGCGGGTGGAGGCGCGCGCCCGGATCTCGCTGTAGACGCGCTCGCGCGCCGGCATGCCGCGCACCACGCGGCGCAGGCTCTCGCGCGTCTGGTCGAGCACGCCCAGGTTGTTCTGGATCTGCGGGAAGGCGGGGTCGGCCATCTGCGACAAGGCGAACGACAGCACCCGCTCGGCGCTGCGGATCATGCGCTCGCGCGGCATCACGCCGCGGTTGGCTTCCAGCCACACGCGCCAGAAGCGCGTGACCTGGTCGCTCAGGTGGCCCGGCTCGATGCGGCTGCGGTCGGCCAGCATCACGTAGGTCTTGAGGGCGTTGTAGGCGTCGTTCACGTTGGTGGCCGACGCGCTGGTGTAGGGGCTGCCCGGTGCGGCATTGCTGTTGCGCGTGGAGGCCGGCGTGGGCGCCGCCGCCTCGCTGCCGGCGGTGGCCGGCTTCAGCTCGGCCGCATTCGCGTTCACCTCGGCAAGGTAGGACTCGATCGCACCGGCCACCGGCACCAGCATCAGCTCACGGATGCCGGTGAAGTATTCGCGCTGCACCAGCTGCTCGATCGCCTCGCCCTGATAGAGCCCCAGCGACACCGACCACGGCCGGTTCTCGCGGAACGACTGCAGCTGCACCAGCCGGTCCTGCAGCAGCTCCAGCGCCTCCAGGCGCGACTGCAGGTCGGTGCGGCTGGCCTGCAGCTTGACCGCCTTGTCGAGATCGGCCTGCACGTTGGCCACCAGCTGGCGGTTGCCGACATACGACCAGCTCCACAGGCCGAGCACCGTGGCCAGCAGCACCACGCTGGCCGCGAAGGTGGCGCGGCGCCAGCGCGCCTTGACCGGGCTCGCGTACTGCTTGACGAGATTGCGGTCGGCGAAGATGACCTTCGAGAACAGCTGCTTCAGGAAGAAGCCGTCGCGCGAGAACACCTGCGCGGTGGTCGTGTGCGGGCGCACCTGCAGGCCGAAGCGCTGCGCGACCCGCTCGCTGGCGCGGCTGGTGGACGTGCCCTCCTGCACCGCGCTCGTGAAGTAGAAGCCGCGGAAGATCGGGCGGAACTGGTAGGGGTTGTCTTCGAACAGCGTGCTGATGAAGGTGCGCAGCGACGGCTTGAGCGTCGCGAACTCGAGCGGAAAGCTCAGCACGCCGGGCGACATGGCCTCGCCGCGCTGCAGCGACATGCGTGCCACCGACGCGGCCTTCAGGCCCTGGAAGAGCTCGTCGAAGTGCTTGTCGAACAGCGCGATCGCATCGCTCTTGTGTTCACCGCCGGGCTTGTGCGGCGCGTCGTAGGGCAGTGTCGCGCCCCACACGCGCTCGCGTTCGTCGCGGTCGCCGTCTTCGAAGAACTCGGCAAAGCCGGCGATCAGGTCGGCCTTGGTGAACACCACGTAGATGGGCGCGAACACCGCGAGGTTTTCGGTCAGCTCCTGCACGCGCTGGCGCAGCTGCTTGGCGAGCTGGATGGTGAAGTCCGGCTTCTTGCCTGCCAGCTCGGCCACGCTCACCGCGAGGATGATCCCGTTGATCGGCGCCTTGGGCCGGTACTTGCGCAGCAGCGACAGGAAGCCCAGCCACTCCTCCCGGTCTTCTTCATGCACCGAATAGCGCCCCGCGGTGTCGAGCAGGATGCCCTCGGTGGTGAAGAACCAGTCGCAGTTGCGCGTGCCGCCGATGCCATGGATCACCGCGCCGCTGTTGTCGGAAAACGGGAACTTGAGGCCCGACATCGTGATGGCCGAGCTCTTGCCCGCTGCCGGGTTGCCGATCACCATGTACCAGGGCAGCTCGTAGAGCGCCTGCGACCCCGACATCACGCCGATCTTCGAGCTCTTCAGCGTCTTCACGGCCTCCTGCATGCGCTCGCGCAGCGCCGCCACCTCGGCACGCTTGGCAGTGCCCGACGCCTTTTTCGCGGCACGCTCGGCCTCGCCTTCGATGCCCTGCTCGAACTGCTGTGCCGCGCGCCGGGCGCGCCACCACTGGAACGCTCGCCACAACCCCCACCCGAGCAGCAGCACGCCGAGCGCGACGAACGCCCACACGATGCCCAGCTTGAGGACGTCCGCGCCCAGCAGCAAGAAGGTGGCCAGCGCCACCAGGCCGATCACGGCAAGCGTGCGCGGGTCGAACAGGAAGGTCCAGATGCGTTGCATGACTGACGGGGGGTCGTGTCGGTGTTCGGGTTTCGCGGGGCGCAGCCTCAGCTCGCCTTCGAAGCAGAAGAGGGGGAAGAGGGTTCGGGTGGCTTGCCGTCCGGCTGCACCAGCAGCGCGAGGCGTTCGTGTGCCGGGGCCACCGCCAGCACGGCCACCGGCTGCTTGAGCTGCGTGGCCTGCGCCGCGGCCAGGCTCAGCAGGCACAAGGGCCGTGCGATGCCCAGTTCGCCGCAGGCCGTGCCGAGGCAAAGCACGTCTTCCCCGAGCTGCAGGTGCTCGGCCGCGGGCAGCAGCGCGCCGGTGAGCTCGCGCATGGTGCGCGGGCGCAGGTCGGCGTCGCTCACCAGCGCGGCCAGCTTGTCGCTGGGCAGCTGCGCGGCCTTGAGGCTGTCGGCCAGCACGCGTTCGGCGGTCTCGCTCGAGATGCGGCCCGCCGCATCGGCCGGCTTGTCGCGGCGCATCAGCGCCATGCGCTGGAGATGAGGCTTGTCGGCGGCCTCCGCCGGCCACGCCCCCGCGGCCAGCATCACCGCGGCGGCCGCTTCGCCGGGCACCCGGCCCTCAGTGCGCGGGCCGGACAGCAGCTGCTGCGCCGCAGCCCAGCGTTCGAGCTGCTGCTCGTCGAGCGTGCTGTCGGCACACAGCAGCAGCAGCAGGCCGTCGATCTGCTCGCGGCGCCACATCACGAGCTGCTGCTCTCCGGCCGACAGCAGCTCTTCGCCGGATTCGAGCGGCTGCACCGTCACCGCGGCCACGCCGGCCAGCTCGGCGCGGCGCTGCTTCAACGACTGCAGCAGCCATTGCTCCACGACGGAACGCTGCCCCTGCGGCCAGTGCGCCGGCACGCCGCAGCGCACGGCCAGGCGCGGGATGCGCGGCGGCGCGGCGGCATCGCTGCGCGGCGGGGGCAGCACTTCGTCGAGCTGGGCCAGGGTGGCGTGCCACTGCAGCTGCAGCAGCGCGGCGGCACGCAGCCACGGCGTCTGCGCGTCCTGCGAGGCGGCCTGCGTGCGCGCGGCCTGCGCGGCGGTGAGCTGGGCAGGCAGCACGAGCTGCGCCCATTCGGCCTTCAACGCATCGACCGCGCCGTCCACGCCTTCGGCGCGGCCGCTCAGCACCGGCAGGCCGTCGGGGTCGCGCAGGGCGGGGTCGAGCTGCGGCCGCTGCTGGCCGCCGGCCAGCGCGGCTGCGGTGCCCGCCGCATCGGCCGCGGCGCTCGTGTGCAGGCCGTGCCACAACACCGCGAACGACCAGGCGCGTTCCTGTTCTGCCGCCGAAGGCGCGGCAGCGACAGCCGGCGCGGCCGCCGCTGCACCGGCCGGCGCTGCCGAAGCCTTGTGGGCCGAGCTGTTCCAGGCCCATCGGGCCAGCAGCACCACCAGCCAGGCGCACACCGGCAGGAAGAACAGATAGAGCACGACATCGCGTGTCTCGATCAACCTGCGCGTGCTGTCCCAGCGCCACAGGGTGACGCCCCAGACCAGCGCGAAGATGAAGGCCAGCAGCAACAGCGCCACTGCTGCCCGGCGCAGCACCGCTCCCATCGCGAGAGCCGGCTCAGATGTCGGTGCTCACCGCCTGCGAGGCGATCAGCGTTGCGCCGCAGGCGGTCTTGTCGCCGTGCCGCGCGGCCGGCTTGCCGTCAATGATCATCGTGGGGTCGCCGGTGGCGATGACGGTGGTGCCGCCATGGCCCTTCTTCGGGCAGGAGACCTTGTCGCCCACGCGGGCGAGACGCTTGCCGCCGGTGTCGGACACGGCCGATGCCTCGATCACGGTTCCGCCGTGGTCGGTCTTGTCACCCAAGGTGATGAAGGGTCGTCCCATACTGCCCGCTCCCTGTAGCTGCTTTGCCTGTGTTGTGGGCCGCGCTGCTGCGCATGACAGAGGCGCCGGCGGCCGCTGCGCAGTCTATCCATGGACACGTGCGATGCATGGCATGGACCCCCGTTTGAGGGGACAAACAACAACACCAGATGTGACAGTTGGTATCAGGACCCGGCGATTCAGGGCTTCTTGCCCAGCGTGCCGGCGCGGGGCAGCTCCACGTGCCCGAGGTCGAGCATCTGCCAGCGGCCTCCCCAGCGCAGGCCCATGCGTTCGGCCATCCGGCCGTAGAGCTCGTAGCCGCGCTGCGCCCACGGGTCCTTTTCGCTGATGACCACCCGGCCGTTGCGCAGGAAGGCGCAGTCGGCCGCCAAGCCGTACTGGTGGAAGCTCTGGAAGGCCGCGGCGTTGGTGACGTGCGGCCCCAGGCCCTGCAGCATGGCCTGGCGCTCGGGCGATCGATAGCCTTCGAGCAGCACCATCTCGTAGCCGTGCTCTTCGCGCATCAGCTTGAACACCAGGAGCAGGCGCTGCTGGAAGTCATGATCGAGCAGGTCCCAGCGACGGTCCGCGGTGCTGAGCTGCGGCCTTGACTCCTCGATCTCGGCCCGGGTGAACACTTCGGGCGGCAGCGGCGGCGGCGGCACCAGCTGTTCGCCGCGCAACAGTTGCGCCACCTGCGACTGCGGGTCGAGCGCATCGGGCTCCAGCGGGTCGAAGGTGTGCACGCCGCGCCACAGCAGGATGAGCAGCGCCGGCAGCAGCACGAGGCCCGCCGTGGCGGCGATGAGCGCCGCCCGCTGCTGCAGCCAGCCGGCTGCGGCGGCCGAGCGCTGCTGAGCGCTCTGAACGCCACCGCGCCCGCCATCGAACAGCCGTTGCATGGCGTTGTGAAGTTGCCTCGCGCGACGCCTGCTCCACCCGATCAGGTGTTGACGCGGCTCGGGAAACAGCCACAGTGCGACCAGCGCGCTCGCCAGCAGAAGGTACGCGACAACGATCAGGACGAACACGGTGTAACGAGTAGTTTCGTATCGGGCGAGGCCATCGCGGGGCGTCCCTAGAATCCGGCGCTCACCTCAATGGACGCATCACGCGGTGTGTCAACAAGCTGAAGAATCAGAGCCAATCCAGGGAGGGTGGCGCTTGAGCATCGAACCATCATCGAGCCGGCCGGCGCCGGAAGGCATGCCCAGCCTGCTGGGACCCGGCCGCCCCGGCCAAAGTGGCGGCGCGGAGCGCAACGACGCGCAAGACACGCGGATTCTATGGGCGCTCGCCTCCGATGCCGACCTTGCCGCCCCTGCACGCAAGCCAGGCAACAACGGCCGCAAGTGGATGCTCGCCCTGCTGCTCGTGGTGGCCGTGGGCGCGAGCTTCACGTGGTGGAACAGCGCCTCGCCCGAGCCGACTGCGCAACTGGCCCGGGCCTCCGCCGCGGCTGAAGCCCCGGCGCCCGCTCCGGCAGCGGCCAGCGCCGCCATGGCCTCGCCGCCGGCCGCAGCAGCCTCGGAGGCTGCTGCGGGTGCGGTGCTGATCGAAGCCCCTTCGCAAGTACAAGCCGCCGCCTCTTCGGTGCCGGCCTCGACCGGCTCGCCCCTGGCAGCACTCACCGCGCCGGGCGAAACATCGGCACCGGCAGCAGCATCGGCGCCGGCCGCCGAACCTGCGCCGCGCAAGGTTGCCGCAGCGGCGCCTGCGCCGTCGAAACGCGAGCCCGCCCGCAAGGCGTCCACCAGCAAGGACGGCAAGGAGCGGCAGGCGGTGGCCGCTGCCCCCGGTGCCCGCACGCCGGATGCCGACGTGGCCCTGCTCGAGGCCATGGTGGCGCACATCAACAGCGGCCAGCGCGGCGGCAGTGCAGGCGCCGCCGCCACGAGCGCGCCCCGCAGCGGCCGTTCCAGCACCCGCGAGCAGCTCAAGCGCTGCAAGGCGCAAAGCGGCGCCGACGCGAGCGCATGCCGCGCCAAGGTGTGTTCGGGCCGCTGGGGCGCCGACCCCGAGTGCTCATCGCTGCCACGCTCGGCGCTCTGACGGCTGCGAAAGCTGTCGAAGCCGCGAGACGTGTGAACCAGGGAGTCACAACATGAACTTGAATGAGCTGGCCTCCGCTGCCGCCGGCAAGGCCGGCGAGTTTGCCGCGGGCCTGATGGGCCTGTTCACCAGCCAGACCCGCCTGTACCGCCTGGAAGGCGAAGG
>CAMLNA010000150.1 GCA_946481025.1 uncultured Rivibacter sp. | reverse complement strand
CACCAGCAGGACGGGCCGGCTGCCTTCTCGAATCGTGGCCATGTGTGCTCCCTGTTGAAAGGAATGCGGCGCGGGCGCCGGACTTGTCTACCGACTGGCGCTGCCGCCAGGGGCGGGCGCGGGCTTGTCGGCGGCAGCGCGAGGGCCGCTGAGCGGCCACTCGTTCGCATGATGGGCCAAGTGGAACGCGATGGCCGCCTCCACCGCAGCCGGGATGGCCAGGTTCGCGTTGTCGTCCTGGCTCGGAAACACCGTCCGCGTCGCCGCGCGCCTGCCTTGGATCTCAGTGTCCAGGTAGACGATGTAGGAGATGACGGGGCCCGGGTCTTCGGCCGGACTGAACATGGCCAGCTTCCATTCGTCCGCGCCCACGGATGCGAAAGCATCGGGGCTCACAACGGTAGAACCTCCGGGCGACCGCTGGGTGGCGGTGCCCCCCGCGATGACCGAGCCCACGGCGCCGAATGCGGCGCCAAGGGCGACGCGTCTGCCGAAGGCCTGCAGGTTTCGGTAGATGACGAAGTGATGGACGTCGATGGACAAGGCGCCTGCCAGTGCCCCGAACTTCTCGAACGCACGGTGTTGCAGAACTCGCACCGGAGGAGGCTTGACAGGGTCGTCGCCGACCCGGCCCGTGCCGTAGGCGTCGTTCGTGATCAGCAGGCTGAAATGGGTGGCCTCCTTCTCGCTGCCGGGGCGCAGATCGCGCACTGAGGCCGCAGCAGACCTCTCGATATCGGGTATCGCGATGGGTGGCGCGGGTGCGGCGCATGCGGCGAGAAGCACTGCCGCGGCAATGGCGAGGATTCGTTCTCTCACGTTGGCTTCCTTCTTTGACGGAACGGAATGTAGCGCCGCACAGTGGCTCGCATGCCCTGCGCCGGGGAGTGCATGCGCCACAGGCGCGCAAGCCGTGAAGTACGCCGCACCGGGCTCGTTCGTTCCTAGTCTTCTGCTTCGAGGCGACGCGCGGCCTGTGTCACGGCGTCGCGCAACACCTGGGAATCCTCTTCGCAGGCCCGGGCCGCTTCTTCAAAGTCGGCGCTCTCGAGCGTGGATGCACCGCCGGGCTCGGCTGCCAACAGGCGATCCACCGCCCCTCCCAGGGCCAGCAGCTTGCGCAGGTTGCCTTCATGCCGCGGCCACTCGCCCATGGGCAGCGGTCGCAAGCGCACCGCCTCCGCCACCTCGCTCGCCACCCCCCACGCATGGCAGAGCGCCGCGCCCAGCGCCGCGTGGCTCACGCCGAAGGCCTCGATTTCCGCGGCCAGGCGCTCGGGGCTGCCCTGGGGCGTGGTGGCCGCCAGCGCGGCATAACGGGTGGGATCGTGGGCATACAGCACGGCCTGCCCGCTTTCGGCAAACAGCCCGGCGGTGTGGGCCAGCCACGGGTCGATGTCGAGCTGCACGGCGGCACGGCCCATCACCAGTCCGCGCTGGCCGGCACGCTGCCACAGCGTGTCGAGCAGCGGCCCGGGCGGGAAGGCCGCCCGCAAGCCCATCTCGAAGGTGATGGCCGAGACCTCGCGCGTGCCGAGGTAGCGCACCGCATCGCGCACGGTTTCCACACGGCGCAGCAGGCCGAACATGGCGGTGTTGACCGCGCGCACCACCGCCGAGGCCAGCGCCATGTCGCCCTCGATGAGTCCGGCGATGGCCTGCGTGTTGGCGCCTTCATCGTTCATGAGCAGCGACAGCTGCACGAGCACCTGCGGACAGGCGGGGATGTCGGTGTCGAGCGAACGCAGCGCAGGATCGATGGGCATGGTGATGCGCATCGTACTCAACGGCCCCGCACTTGTGGGGCCGTTCTGCTCCTCCGGGTGCCGGCGGCGGATTCCGCACCGGAGGCGGCGGGCCCCGGGGCGGTCAGTGGTGGCGGCTCGCCCGCGATTCGCTGCCGCCGCTCTTCACGCTGCCCCCGTTGCGCGCACCGGTGTTGCCGGTGGTGGAACGGTCGGGCTCCGAAGGCGACGAGATGCTTTCGAGCGTGTGGCCGACCTCCTGGCCGTCCGCATGCCGCGTGGCCAGGTCGCCGAGCGACACGATGCCCACCAGCCGCTGCTGCCGGTCCACCACCGGCATGCGGCGGATCTGCACGTCGCCCATCTGCTGCATCACCTCGTCGACCTGCTGGTCCTCGAAGCACCAGCGCACCTGCTCGGTCATCACCTCCTTGATCGGCGACGCGCCGTCCATGCCGCCAGCCACGGCCCGCACCGTGATGTCGCGGTCGGTCAGCATGCCCACGAGCTTGCCGCCGTCGCACACCGGCACCGCGCCGACGTTGAGCTCGTCCATCGCCTGCGCGGCGCGCTGCAGGGTGTCCTGCGGGGACAGCACACGCACGTCGCGGGTCATCACTTCGGAAATTCGTTGTCGCATGGGGGTCTCCTTCAACGGTGGGTGAGAGGTTGCCGACCCTCACGGCGCAAATGCTGTGCCCACGGCGTGGCGCCGTTCACGCCAGGAGCAGCACGCCCAGGCAGTCGCCGCATGGCGACGCGACAGGGTGCACACCAGCATCGGCAGCTGCCGCAAAAAATGCCGGTGGCCGACGGACAATCCGGGGCTCGAAGAGTGAGTCGTGATGCGCATCGAACAGATCCGCCAGCGCCTGCAAGCGCTCGGCGCCAAGCCCTGCCACGAAGAACGCGTGCTGCGCCAGTGGGCCAATGCCTTGCCGCCAGGCCACGGCCGGCGCGGTCGCGGCCACCTGCTGCCCGCCGAGCTGAGCGATGCGCTGCCCGCGCTCGGCGACGAGCTGGCTTCGCTGGCGCGATTGCAGTCCGAACACCCCGGCGAGGACGGCTCGGCCCGCCTGCTGGTGGCGCTGGCCGACGGCCAGACGGTCGAGAGCGTGCTGCTGCCGCGCGACGGCGTGTGCGTGTCCACCCAGGCCGGCTGCGCGGTGGGTTGCGTGTTCTGCATGACCGGGCGCGACGGCCTGCTGCGCCAGCTCGGCAGCGCCGAGATCGTGGCGCAGGTGGTGCTGGCGCGCACGAAGCGTGTGGTGAAGAAGGTGGTGTTCATGGGCATGGGCGAGCCCTCGCACAACCTCGACAACGTGCTCGAGGCGATCGACCTGCTGGGCACGGCCGGCGGCATCGGCCACAAGAACCTGGTGTTCTCCACCGTGGGCGATGCGCGCGTGTTCGAGCGCCTGCCCCAGGGCCGGGTGAAGCCCGCCCTGGCGCTTTCGCTGCATTCCACCCGCGCCGAGCTGCGCGCGCAGCTCATGCCGCGGGCACCCCGCATCGACCCGGCCGAGCTGGTGGAGCAGGGTGAGCGCTATGCCCGCGCGACCGGCTACCCGATCCAGTACCAGTGGACGCTGCTCGAAGGCATCAACGACAGCACCGAGGAGCTCGACGGCATCGTTGCGCTGCTCAAGGGGCGCTACGCGATCATGAACATGATCCCGTACAACGCGGTGCCCGACCTGCCGTACCGGCGCCCGTCATGGGAACGCGCGGCCGAGATGGCCCGCTACCTGCACCGCCGCGGCGTGCTCACCAAGCTGAGGCATTCGGCCGGGCAGGACGTGGAGGGCGGGTGCGGGCAGTTGCGGGCGCGGGTGCTGGCGGAAGGAGACGCCGCCGGGGCGCCGGTGAAGGTGGTGGCGTTCAAGCCCGCAGGCTCCTGACTAGGGCCTGTTAACGCTATCTGGAGCCTCACGCTTGCGTCGCGGCGGTGCTTTGCGTCTCGACAGACGGTGTCGCCGCTACTGCGGCCGCCGCCGGAACATCCCCCAGCCTTCCATGCTGAGCACCGCCTCGCCGCGCTGATTGAGCGCCTCCCACCGCGAGCGCACGAGGCCCACGGTCGGCCGGCTGTTCATCACGCGGGCCTCGAGCACTTCCATGCGCACCGACAGCGTGTCGCCCACCAGCACCGGCTTCAACCAGCGGATGTTCTCCAGCCCCGGCGAGCCGAGGCTGGCGGCGTCGAGCAGGTAGGCGTCGCACATCATGCGCATCACCAGCGAGCAGGTGTGCCAGCCGCTGGCCGCCAGGGCGCCGAACAGCGACTGCTTCGCGATCTCTTCGTCGAGGTGGAAGGGCTGCGGGTCGAACTCGGCCGCGAAGCGCACGATCTCTTCCCGGGTGAGGGTGTGGCCGCCGAACTCGCGCACGCTGCCGGCTTCGAAGTCTTCCCACCAGAGCCTCGGTGTTGCGCTCATGCCTTGCTTTCCTTCGTCGTCGGCTTCAGCAGCGTTTCGCAGGCGGCGCGCTGCGGGTCGGTCCTGTTGATCTTGCGGCACAGCGGATCGAGCTGCCCCTGCAGGCGCCTTAGGCTCGCGTTGCGGCTGCCGTCGGCATTCCAGTCGACGAGCTTCCTGCCCACGCGCTGCAGCGCCTTGGCATTGCGTTCGTGGAAGCCGCCCTGCTGCCGGCCGGCTTCGGCGAACAGCTGGCCCGCGATGCGCTCGATGCGCTGGGCGTCCTGCGGCGCCAGGTCCACCAGCGCGTCGAGATAACTGGCGCCCCATTGCAGCCGCGTGGCCGGGCCTTCGCTCTTGTCGAACGCTTCCTCGTACCAGCGCAGGGCCTCCTCCTTCCTGCCGAGCTTGCGGGCATTGCCGCCGAGCTGGCTCATCAGGTAGTAGGGCGAGTGGCTGCGGGCGACGCCGGCCTTCAGCAGCGCATCGGACTCGTCCCACAGGCCGGCGCGGCCGAGCAGGTAGCCGGCGGCGGTGATCACCGCCTGGCGTTCGTATCCGTCGGTGATCTCGCGGTCGGCGCGCACCACCTGCGCACGCACATCGGCCAGCAGCGGCTCGGGCAGCTTCGGGTGGAGCTCCTTGCGCGGCAGGTCGAGGCGCGCGAGTTCCACGCGGGCGATGCTGGCGCTCATGCGATCGGCACGCGACAAGGTGGCGTCGACCTGGAAGCGGCGCAGCGCCGCGTCGAATGCGTCGCGCAAGGCCTGGTTCGCAGCGGGCTCGGGCGTGGCCAGCGCGAGGGCGAGGCTGCGGGCGTTGTTGCTCAGCACGTCCATCTGCGCGCGTGCAGCCACCGGGTCGGCCAGCAGCTTCAGCACGCGCTCGCGCAAGGCGGCGTCGGGCTTGAAGGCGGGCGGCTTGTCCTCTTCGCGGGCGGCCAGCGCCTTCAGCCACAGGCGGGTCGAGGTGTCGGTGTCGCCGGCCGGCGAGGCGGCCGCGAGCTTCGCGAGCACGGCCTGCAGCTCGGCCTGCGGCAGCAGCCGCTCTTCGTCGGTTTCCCAGGAGTAGAAGGCGAGCAGGCGCCACTCGTTCGCGCCGATCGGCCGGCCCGCGCGCGCGTCGGCGAGCACCGCCTTCACCGGCCGGCCGCCGGCCAGGCCCAGCTGCAACAGCTGCATCACCTGGGGAGCATCCACCTCGCCGGGCAGGCGGGTGATCTCGGTGCCTGCCGGCGACATGAGCACCAGCGTCGGATAGCCGCTCACCCTGAAACGCGAGCCCAGCTTCTGCGCGCCGGGCCGGTCGCCGTCGACGTGGACCGCCACGAAGGCGCGCGACTGCGTGATGAAGTCCTGCCGGTTGAACAGCGTCGCCTTGAGCTGGTTGCACGGCGGGCACCACCTGGCACCCCAATACAGCAGCAACGGCTTGCGTTCGTTCCTGGCCCGAGCGAAGGCGCGTTCGATGTCAGCGTCGGTCGCGGCGTCCTGCCAGGCCACGCCGGCCGCAGGCGCGGCGGCGCGCAGCGGCGCCGCCAAGGCTGTCGTCGCGAGCAGCACCGCCAGGGTAAGGCGGCGTGCCGGGGTGAACCATGAGGTGTTCATGCTTCGTTGACGGAAGTTCACGGGTGGGGCGATTGTGGGCCGGCGCGCCCGGCTACAGCGCGTCGGGGTCCCCCAGCCAGCCTTGCGCCTCGTCCAACGGCGGGGCCACCGGCGTGGCCTTGGCCAGGGCGAGCCACACGCCGAACGGCAGGCGCATGGCCCGGCGCGGCGCCGGCCTCGCCACGTCGAGCACGGTGCCGCCGCCGGCCGCCGGCCGGGCGACCAGCACGCCGCACTCGGCCGGTACCTCGTCGGGCTGCGCGATGCCTTCGGCCAGCACGTACCAGCACTCGCTGCACAAGTCGAGGTAGGCCGCCCGCTTGGCAGCGTTGCGCAGGTCGCTCTGCAGGTCGGCCCTGCGCACCTTGACCTCGTGCACGATGGGGCAGGCGTAGTCCTCGACCGTGGTGTTGCGGATCGAGTAGACGTCGGGCATGGCCATCACCCAGCGGTGCGGCGGGCCACCGGCCGGCGGCGCTGCTCCTGCGGGGTCCAGCGGCAGCACGGCGGGCGTTTCGGCGAGCCCGGGCTGCTCGATCCGGGCGCGCAGGCTCAGGCCGCGCCAGGCGATGCGCCCGGCGCGTTGCATCTCGAGCGCCACGCGGGCCACCAGGGTTTCGTGGGCAGTCAAGGCACCCCGATTGCTCTGCAAGGTGTGCGCAAGCACCTGCACCCCGGTGTCGCTGACACGCAGGCGCTCGCGGCCATCGGGGTCCTGCACGCGTTGCAGCAGGCCCGCGGCCAGCAGGTCGATCTCGATCAGGTCCTGGCAGGGCCATCCGGCGGACCGCCAGATCTCACGCAGGCGACGACGGTGTGAAATCGGCAACTGGAACGGGGCATCCATGCGCGCACTGTAGCGATTGCCTGACACACGCACGGGGCCTTGCGCTACGCTCATCGGGCTTCACGAAGACACACCAACGTGGCCAGCACTACTCAGGGAAAAGGCGGGCTGCTCGCCGGCCCGCTGGACGAGCGCGCCGGGCGGCCCGCCGCTGCCCAGGCGCCCCCCGCCGGGGTGGCCACGATCGAGCACCGGGTGTCGATGGCGCGGGTGCTGGGCCCGTTCGTGGCTGCCACGGCGCTGCTCGCGTTGCTGAGCGTGGCCGGCTTCTATGCGCTTTCGGGCGTGAGGGCCTACGTGGGCGGCGAGAGCCTGTGGTCCAAGGGCCGCAGCGTCGCGGTGGCGCAGTTGCGCCTGTATGCCGTGACCGGCAGCCCCGTCGCCTACGCCCGCTTCACCGAGGCACTGGAGGTGCCCCTGGGCGACCGCGAGGCGCGTGAGGCGCTCGATCGCCGCCCCGCCGATCTGGCCGCAGCGCACAACGGCTTCCTGCGAGGGGGCAACCATGCCGGCGACGTGCCGGCCATGGTGTGGATGTACCGCTGCTGCAGCCGCACGCCGCTGATGCGCGACGCGGTGGAAGCCTGGGTCGAGGGCGACCGGCTCATCGCCGAGCTGGTGGCCGTGGGGGCACGCCTTTCGCGGCGGCTCGATGGCCGCGAGAGCCTGTCGGCGGCGGAACGGGTCGATGCCATGGGGCAGCTCGACGCGCTCGAGACTCGCCTGATCGCCCAGGAGCGGCGCTTTTCGGCCTCGCTCGGCACCGCCTCGCGGGCGGTGGTGTGGCTGTTGTGCGCAGTGACCCTGGTACTGGCGGCACTGCTGGCGATGGCCGGCGTGGCCCTGGGCCGCCGCGGGCTGCTGCGTCACCAGCAGGCGCAGCAGCAGCTGGCCCAGGCCAACCAGCGCTGGACGCTGGCCACCGCCAGCGACGGCCTGGGGCTCTTCGACTGGAACCTCGACAGCGACGAGGTGTTTCTCGACGCGCGGGCGGCCGCGGCCTACGGATTCGAGTTCCGTGCCGACGGGCTGCGCCTGCTGCGCAGCGAGCTGCGCAAGCTGCTGCACGCAGACGATCGCGCCCCGGTGCGCTCGGCGCTTGCCCAGGCCGTGGCCAGCGGCGAGCTGTTCAAGCAGCGCTACCGCGTCCGGCGTCCCACCGACGGCGCCGAGCGCCACCTCGCGGTGACCGGCCTGCTGTACCGGGATGCGGGCGCCCAGCAGGCGGCGCGCATGCTGGGCGTGGTGCGCGACGTGACCGACGAGGTGCAGAACACCCAGCTGGCGCTCGACAAGGCCGCGGCCGAGCGGGTGGCGCGCGCGCGCATCGAGTTCCTGTCGCGCCTGAGCCATGAGCTGCGCACGCCGCTCAACGCGGTGCTCGGTTTCGCGCAGCTGATGCTGGCCGACGCGTCGCAGCCGCTGGCGCCTGCCCAGCGTGCGCGGGTGCAGCACATCGGCGAAGCGGGCGAACACCTGCTGCGGCTGGTGGAAGACGTGCTCGACATCACCCACATCGACTCGGGCAACTTCTCCATGTCGCTGCGCCCGATGGCCCTGCAGCCGGTGGTCGACGCGGCCTTGCGACTGGTGGACAAGGAGCGCCAGTCCTATGACGTGCAGGTGGTGCATGGTCTGCCGCCGCAGCCGCTGCACGTGGTGGCCGACGCGCAACGCCTCGAGCAGGTGTTCGTCAATCTGTTCAGCAATGCCTGCAAGTACAACCGCCGTGGCGGCGTGCTGGTGATCGAGCACGCCGAAGCCGACGGCTGGGTGAAGGTGAGCGTGCGCGACGAGGGCGAGGGCCTGGACGCGCAGGAGCAGGACCAGCTCTTTCGGCCGTTCAAGCGCCTGGCGGCCTCGGCCAGCGTGCCCGGCACCGGACTGGGCCTGGTGGTCGTCAAGCTGCTGCTCGAACAGATGGGCGGCGCCATCGACGTGCACAGCATCAAGGGCAGGGGCACCACCTTCACCGTGTCGCTGCCGGCCGCGGCGGCGGTGCCGGCCGAAGTGCCGTCAGAACAGGCCGACAGACCGACGCGCAGCTGGATGACGGCGACCGGTTCTGCACGGCCCTAAGGTTTGGGTGTGCGCAGCGGGCTTCGTGCCCGCCGTGCCAGCGTTCCACTCGACCCTAGGAGGTTCTCATGTCCCAACCGACCACCAAGCAACTGCGCCTGCTCAGCCTGGGCGCCGTGAGCGCGGCCTTGCTGATGGGCCTGGCCGGCTGCAACAACCGCGACGACGACGGCCAGACCGCCGGCCAGAAGCTCGACGAAGCCACTGCCCGCATGGAGCAGCGCACCGAACAGGCCGGCCAGGCCATCGAGCAGAAGAGCGAACAGGCCGGCCAGGCGATCGAACGCCAGACCGACAAGATGGCCAATGCGGTGGACGACGCCAGCCTCTCCGCTTCGGTGAAGGCAGCACTGATCAAGGAGCCTGACCTCAAGACGCTGGGCATCAACGTCGACAGCAAGGACGGCACGGTGGTGCTCAAGGGCGAGGTCAAGAGCATGGCCGACAAGCAGCGCGCCGAGCAGGTCGCCAGTACCGTTTCGGGCGTGAGCCGTGTGGACAACCAGCTGCAGATCGTGAGCGGCTGACGCAACACGGTTGCTGACCACGCCCGGGCCCCGCAGCGGATGCGCGTTGCGGGGCCCTTGCTTTGTGCAGCGGGTTGTGGTGTGTCAAGCGGCCTCGGCCTCCGCCTGACGCCGCCGCTCGGCCACGTCACAGGCGCCGGTGATGCCGGCGGCCACGGCGTCGATGAACACCCGCGTCTTGGCCGGCATGAGCCGGCGCCCGGGAAACACCGCCCACGCATCGACCGGTGCCAGGCACCACTGCGGCAACACGCGCACGAGCGCACCGCTCTTCACATGGGGCTCGGCGATCATCTCGGCGGTGGCGACGATGCCGCAGCCTTCGCAGGCCAACCTGAGCAGCACCGCAGGGGCGTTGATGACGGCGCGCGGCATGGGCAGGCCCTGCCAACGCTCTTCGCCGCGGGTCAGTTTCCAGGGCATGGGCTCGCCGGTGCGCGACAGCACCAGCAGGCCGTCCATGTGCGGCAACGCCTCCGGCGACACCGGCTCGCCCTGGCGCGCCAGCAGCGCAGGCGCGGCATAG
>CAMLNA010000149.1 GCA_946481025.1 uncultured Rivibacter sp. | reverse complement strand
ACGCTGATCGAGTTCGCCGACCAGCTGAAGGCCGACGCTGTGCTGGTGAAGAAGCTGCACAGCCTGCCCAACGTGAAGGTGCACGTGAACGCCCAGACCACCGAGATCGTCGGCGACGGCCAGAAGGTCACCGGCCTGCGCTTCAAGGACCGCGTCACCGGCACCGAGCAGCAGATCGATCTGGCCGGCGTGTTCGTGCAGATCGGCCTGGTGCCCAACACCGAATGGCTCAAGGGCACGCTCGAGCTCAGCAAGCACGGCGAGATCGTGGTGGACGCGCGCGGCGCCACCAGCCTGCCCGGCGTGTTTGCCGCCGGCGACGTGACCACGGTGCCCTACAAGCAGATCATCGTGGCCAGCGGCGAGGGCTCGAAGGCGGCGCTGTCGGCGTTCGACCACCTCATCCGCACGCCGGCACCGGTGCAGTAGGCGGCGCAAGCCCCTTGCGGACGGCCCGCACCATGCGGGCCTTTCTCTCGTGGTGCTGTAGCACAGCCGTGCTACATTGCAGCCGCCCCAAGGAGCCGCCATGTCGTCCACCACCACCATCCGCCTGCCTGAGGAACTCAAGGCCCGTGTTGCCGCCGCAGCCAAGCGGGCCGGCACCACGGCGCACAGCTTCATCCTCGAAGCGATTGCCGAGAAGGCGGAAGACGAAGAACGCCGCAGCGATTTCCATGCCACCGCCGAGCGGCGGTATGCCGACATCGTGGCCACGGGCAAGACCATTGCGTGGAGCGACATGCGCACCTATCTCGAAGGGCGGGTGACCGGCAAGAAACCGCGACGCCCTGCTGCAAAGAAGCTGGCGCGCTGACGCACACCACGTATGTCGCGCATCGAGCTGGCACCCGACGTGGCCGACGACTTCGAGCGCATCCTCGATCACCTGGTCTCGCATGACGCGGCTGATCCGGCCGGTCGCATCGGCGACATCGTTCAAGCCATCGATGTGCTCGCCGGCAACCCGCTCATCGGCCGCCCGGCACCGCAGGACCTGCGAGAACTCGTCATCGGCCGTCGAGCACGTGGCTACGTGGCGCTGTACCGCTATGTGGCGGAGATTGATACCGTGTTCGTGCTGGCTCTGAGGAGCCAGCGGGAGGCGGGATATCGGCGGGACTGAGGCCGAAGCGACAGCGCCGCCCTACCGCTGCAACCTCCGGTACTCCGAGTAGTGCCGGATCGCCTTCGTGGCATGCCCCAGCTGCTCATGCAGCCGTGCGGCGTTGAAATGCGCGTCGGCGAAGTCGCGCTGCAGCCGCAGGCACTGCTCGTAGGCGGCCAGCGCCTCGTCGAAGCGCTTCGCGTCCTCCAGCGCCACCGCCAGGTTGAAGTGCAGCAGCGGCTCTGCGGGGTGGTGGCGCAGCGCCTGTTCGTTCAGCTCGATCGCATCCTTGCAGCGGCCGGCGTCGCACAGCATCACGCCCAGGTTGAGCACCGGGTCCACGTCGGCCGGGTCGGCCTCGATGGCGCGGCGGTAGGCACGCTCCGCGCCTGCGAGATCGCCCCGGCCTTCGAGCGCGACGCCGTCGTCGAACCAGTCGCGCGCCGACCTCGGTGCCGCAACCGCCTCGCGCGACAGGAAGCTCACCGCCGCGGCGCCCTCCCGGGACGACGGCTTCACCTCGAAGTCCATCAGCAGCTGGCCGGAATCGGCCCGCCACTGTTCACCGCCTTCGCGCACCGCCACCTCGCTGCCCACCGCGCTGATGCGCAGGCCGGTCAGCGGCAGTTCGGCCGGCAGCGTGCTGCGCAGGCGCTTCAGGGCGCTCACGATCTTGCGGGGTGCGATCTGCGCGCTCTGCAGGCTGTGCGCGGTGCGCAGCAGCACCACGTCCTGGAAGGTGAAGCGGTACTCGCGCCGCGGGCCGCGGCTGGGGGTCACGAAACCTGCGTCGATGAGGCCGCCGATCACGGCCTTCGAAATGCCCAGCATCGACTGGATGTCGCGCAGGCTGTAGGTCTCCATCCGCTGGGGTGGCGTCACTTCCTGGCGCGGGCGCGCGTGGGAGCGGCTTCGGCGGCGGCCGGCGCGGCGGCGGTGGCGCGCTTGGCGCCCTTGCGCTCCTTCGGCGCCTCGGCCACGACCTCCGGCTCCCTGGCCTTGGCCGGCGCAGGCGCCGCTGCCTTCTTGCCCTTGAGGCTGGCCCGCAACGCTTCGGTCAGGTCGATGATCTGCCCGCCGCCGCCCTCGTCGGCACGAGGCTCGGCTTCGACGATGGCCTTGCCCTCGATCTTCTTGTCGATGGCGGCCAGCACGCGCTGCTTTTCGTCGTCCTTGAATTCCTCGGGCTCGTAGGTGTCGGCCGAGATCTGGTCGATGAGCTGCAGGGCCAGCTGCAGCTCCGGCTTGGCGATGTCGGCCTTCTCGATGTCGAGCTCCTTCATCGAGCGCACTTCGTCGGCGTACAGCAGCTGCTGCAGGATCAGGCCGTCTTCGCCGGGGCGCACCTGCACCACGTACTGCTTGCCCTTCCACACCCAGCGCGCCAGTGCGCAGCGTCCGCTTTCGCGCATGGCCTGCATGAGGAGCCCGTAGGGCTTGGCGCCGCGCTTGTCGGGCGCGAGGTAGTAGGCCTTGTCGTAGTAGATCGGGTCCACCGCCGCCAGCGGAATGAACGAGATGATGTCGATGGTGTGGCGCGCGGACTCCTCGAGCGCCTTCAGCTCGTCGGAGGTGAAGGTGACGTAGCGGTCCTTGTCGAACTCGTAGCCCTTGATCATCTCGGCCCGCTCGACCACCACGCCTTCCTTCAGGCACACGTACTGCTGCTTGAGCCGCGAGCCGCAGTTGTGCAGCAGGTTGAAGTGCACGCCACCCGAACTCTCGGTGGCCGAATACACCTTCACGGGGATCGACACGAGGCCGAAGCTGAGCGACAGCGTGGCAATGGAGCGAGCAGCCATGGGCGCAACCTTCCTTGCAGTCAAACCGGCGGCGGGGGACCGAGATTACGCCTCTCGCATGGCAATTGCCAAGCCGGGGCGGGCTGCGGGCTCAAGACCTGTTGCTGAAATCCAGCAGCCGCATGGCCTTGGTGAGCGTCTGCCGCGAGCGCCAGTAGCCGGCCCACGGGTCGCTCTTCTGGAACGACAGGTACTCGCGTGCGGTGGCGATGTTCCATTGCGCGCCGCTCTTCAGGCTGCCGAGCTGGTCCCAGTCGATGGGCATCGACACGCCCAGGCCGGGGCGCGCACGCGCAGAAAACGCAGCCACGGTGGTGGCGCCATGGTTGTTGCGCAGGTAGTCGACGAACACCTTGCCCACCCGGTTGGCCGCGCCGGCCTTGGCCACGAAGCGTGAGGGCACGGTGCGCGCGAGGTGCTGCACCACCGCCTGCGAGAACGCCTTCACCGTGTCGTAGTCGAGCTTCGGCGCGATCGGCACCACCACGTGCAGGCCCTTGCCGCCGCTGGTCTTGAGCCAGGCCCTGAGCCCCAGCTCGGTGAGCAGGGTGTGCGTCAGCACTGCCGCCTCCTGAACGCGCTGCCAGGGCACGCCCTCGCCGGGGTCGAGGTCGAACACCATGCGGTCGGGCTCGCCGATGCGCCGGGCCAGCGAGTTCCAGGTGTGGAACTCGATCACATTCATCTGCGCCGCGTTCACCAGGGCCTCGGCATTCGGCACTTCGAGCAGCCCAGCGTGACCGGGCCACAGGCCGGGGTCGAGTTCGCGCAGGCCCGGGATGCTCAGCTTGTCGTCATGCTTCTGGAAGAACAGCTCGCCCGCCACGCCGGTGGGCCCGCGCATCAGCGAGCAGGGCCGGCCCTTCAGGTGCGGCAGCATCCACTCGGCGATGCTTTCGTAGTAGCGCACGAGGTCGAGCTTCTTCAAGCCGGTGGCGGCGTCGATCACGCGCTCGGGGTTGGTGACCTTCACGCCGCTCACCCGGTGTTTCACCGCGCCGAGCGCCGCCAGCACGGGCTTCGTGCGCTCGCGCCGCACCTGCTGCGCCGGCTTGTCGATGCGCAGGCCCTGGAAGACCGCATGGCGAACGCTGCCGTCGGGCGTCCAGCCCGAAAAGCTGATCTCGGCCACCAGCTCGGGCTTCACCCAGCGCTCCTTGCCCAGCGTGCGGCGCGGCCAGCGGCCCGGCTCCACGCTGCCGGCCGGGAAGGGCGATGCCTCCGATTCGAGCCGGACCAGCCGCTTGTGCAGGTCGGCCGAGCTGCCGGCCGTCCAGCCGCTGCCGACGTTGCCGGCGTACTGCAGCACCCGGCCGGTGTCGTCGTAGTAGCCCAGCAGCAGCGAGCCGACCTCGCGCGAGGAGCCCTCCCGGTCGACGAAGCCGCCGATCACGAACTCCTGCCGCTCGTGCGTCTTGAGCTTGAGCCAGGTGTCGCTGCGCCCGCTCGTGTAGGGCGCGTCGGCGCGCTTGGCCATCAGCCCTTCGAGGCCGATGCTGGCGGCCGACTGCAGCAGGCTCGCCGGGTCGGCGGCGAAGTCGGCCGAAAAGCGCAGGCGCGATCCGTCCTTCGCATCGAGCCACTGCCGCAGCCAGCCCCGCCGCGCGCGCAGCGGCGCCTGGCGCAGGTCGTGCCCGTCGAAGAACGGCGTGTCGAACAGGAAGTACTCGATGGACTCGGTACGCGAACGGTCGAAGGCGTTCTGCAGCGCGTTGAAGTCGGGCGTGCCGTCGTCGCGCAGCACGGTGATTTCGCCGTCGAGCCAGCTCGAGCGCAGGCCCAGCGACTCGAGCGTCGCGGCCAGCGGCTTCATCTTCGCGGTCCAGTCGTTGCCGTTGCGCGTGTAGAGCCTGACGCGGCCGCGCGCATCGAAACGCGCGAGCAGGCGGTAGCCGTCGAGCTTGAGCTCGTAGATCCACTCGCCGCGCCCGGGAGGCGCCTTGGCCAGCGTGGCGAGCTGCGGCTCCAGGGTTTCGGGCAGCTCGTCCATCGGCCGGGCGCCCGGCAGCTCGGCAGCCGAGGTCATGTGCGGCGCCGGCGGCGAGGCGCCGCCGGCATTGGCGCGCGGCTCGCGCGCCTCCAGCAGGCCCAGCGGCTTCTCGATCACGCTGTCGGGCAAGGCCGCGATGACGTCGTACTCGGCCAGTGGGCGCGCCCACGCATCGCGCTTCTTGAAGAGCATCCACGGGTCCTGCCGGTCGCCGGGCTTGGCGATGCGCACCAGCTCCCACAGGCCGGCGAGCTTTTCGCCATGCAGCTTGAAGACCAGCTTGCCGGCACGCAGGCCCTCGTGCGGGTCGCCCACGGGCTCCCAGCTGCCGCGGTCCCACACGATCACCGTGCCTGCGCCGTACTGCCGCGGCGGGATGGTGCCCTCGAAGCCGCCGTAGGCCACCGGGTGGTCCTCCACGTGGATGGCCATGCGCTTTTCGCCGGGGTCGAAACACGGCCCCTTGGGCACCGCCCAGCTCAGCAGCACGCCGTCGAGCTCCAGGCGGAAGTCGTAGTGCAGCCGCGAGGCCCAGTGCTTCTGGATGACATAGCTCAGCGAACCGCCGGTGCGGGCCGCCGTTTCGGCCTTGGGCTCGGGCGTGATGTCGAAGTTGCGCTTCGTGTCGTAGCGCAGCAGCGCGTCCATGTCGGGCTTCGGCCGCGCGCGGCCGGCAGCAGGCTTGCGAGGCGTGGCGGCCGGCATCTCGTCAGGCATGCGGCAGCTGGTCGATCCAGCGCACCAGCGCATCGAGGCCGTCGTTCAGCACGTCGGCGTCCTTGCGGCCGCTCCTGGCCGGCACATGGAAGGAATGGTCGGCCTCGGGCGCCACCTCGAGCGTGGCACGCGGCGCGAGCTGTTCGACCAGCGCGGTGACCAGCGCGAAGTCCGCCAGCTCGTCGCGTGTGCCCTGCCAGAACCACATCGGGCAGCCCACCTTCTGCAGGTGGTCGGCACGTTCGGTGGCGGGCTTCTTCGCCGGGTGCAGCGGAAAGCCGAGGAAGGCCAGGCCGACCACGCCGGGCAGCGGCGCCTGCGCCTGCGCCTGCGAGGTCATCCGGGCGCCAAACGACTTGCCGCCGGCCACCAGCGGCAACCCCGGCAGCAGGCGCTGTGCCTCGCCCACCGCGGCACGCACGGCGGCATGGGCCAGCGCCGGCGTGTCGGGGCGCTTCGAGCCGCGCTCCATGTAGGCGAAGTTGTAGCGCAGCGTGGCCACGCCGCGCACGGCCAGCCCTTGCGCTGCAGCTTCCATGAAGGCGTGTGTCATGCCGGCTCCGGCACCGTGGGCCAGCACATAGCCGGCGCGCGCTTGCGGCGGGTGCATCAGCAGGGCCGAGACATGCTGCGTCGCATCGATGGGCAGGCTGACGGGCTGCGGGACGATCGAGGGCATGTGCGAAAGGCGGCGGGCTGAGCGGGCGTTGAAGTCTGGATGCAAATCGCCTTTCGGTCTACCCTGCCTGCCCCAGCACAAACCCCGCGAGGCTGCCGTGAGCTCACCGCTGTTCATCGACGCCCGCGCCGTGGCGGCCGCCTTGCCCTGGGGCCGTCTGATCGACGCGCTGTGGTCGGCCTTTCGCAACGCGGGCGACACCCGCGTGCCGCAACGCCTGCACTACCCTTTGCGCGACCCGTCCGAGCAGCCGCCGGTGCTGCTGGTGATGCCGGCGTGGAATGCCAGCCTCGGCGTGGGGACCAAGCTGGTGTCGGTGTTTCCCGGCAACGCGGGGCTGGGCCTGCCTTCGGTGCAGGGGCTGTATGTGCTGATGGACCCTCGCACCGGCCGGCCGCTCGCGGTGCTCGACGGCGGAGAGCTCACCGCGCGCCGCACCGCGGCCGCGTCAGCACTGGCCAGCCGCTACCTGTCGCGTCCCGACAGCCGCTGCCTGCTGATGGTGGGCACCGGGCGGCTCGCGCGCCATCTGCCGCTGGCCCATGCGCAGACGCGGCCCATCGAGCGCGTGCTGGTGTGGGGCCGCTCACCGCTGCAGGCCGAGGCCACGGCGCAGGCGCTGGCAGCGCAGGGTTTGCGCGCGCAGGCGGTGGGCTCCCTGGCCGAGGCGGTGCCGCAGGCCGACATCGTGAGCTGCGCCACCCTGGCAGCCGAGCCGCTGGTGCGCGGCGACTGGCTGCGGCCCGGCACGCACCTCGACCTCGTGGGTGCATTCACCCCGGCCATGCACGAGACCGACACACGGGTGTTCGCCCGGGCCGACGCGGTGTGGTGCGACACGCGCGAGGGCGTGCTGGCCGAAGCCGGCGACCTGGTGCGCGCCATGGCGGCGGGCAGCTTCAGCGCCGACCGCATTGCCGGCGACCTCGCCCGGCTGTGCCGCGACAACACCGCAGCGCGCGGCGATGCCAGGGCGATCACCGTGTTCAAGTCGGTCGGCATGGCCCTCGAAGACCTCGCGGCCGCCCGCCTCGTGGTCGACAGCCACACGACCGACGCCGCCACGCCCTGACCGCCCCGCGCCGGCCCCCTCGAACCGACGTTGACAGCCCGCGCCCCCGGGCTTAGAACCGTGGCCAGTTCGTGGGCATTCTTCCCATTTCATCGACCAAGGTGCCGGATGAGCGCAGAAGAAGGGGCAAAGCCGTATCAAGTGCTGCTGGCCTCGGCGCGGCCCGAGCTTGCGGCCGCATGGCGCCGGCTGCTGGGCGCCGAGCCGGGCATCACGCTGCAGGCTGCGTCTGCGGGCGACGGCCGCGCACTGGTGCACCACCTCGCCAACGGCAGCTGCCCGGACGTGCTGCTGCTCGACCACAGCCTGCTCGGCCAGCTCGGACCGGCCGAGCTCGACGCCATGCAGCGCCGCCTCGAGACCCTGCGCGTGCTGCTGCTGTGCGACGAACCCGGCGTCGCCTGCGCGGCCACGGTGCTGCGCCACCGCTTCCATGGCTACCTGCCGACCGAATGCCCGCCCGGGCTGTGCGCGAAGGCGATCCGCACGGTGCGCCACGGCGACATCTGGCTGCCGCGCGCGCTGCTGGCCCAGGCGCTCGCCGAGCTGCTGCACCTGCACCCCGCGGCGCCGCCGCAGCAGCCCGGCGACGGGCCGCTGCGCACCCTCACCCGGCGCGAGCGCCAGATCGTCGAGCACCTGCGCCGAGGCTGCACCAACAAGGAGATCGCGCTGGCGCTGGGCATCATGGAAGACACCGTGAAGAAGCACCTGCAGAGCGTGTTCTCCAAGCTGGGCGTGCACCGCCGCACGCTGGTGGCGATGGGCTCGCAGTAGCCTTTGGCGGCGTCATGGCTGCACGGTGAATGCATCGGGCAGCACACTGGTGCCCACCCGCAGGTTCCACACCGGGTCGCGCCCGCCCTTGCGCTTGGCGGGCACCGTCACCGTGGCGGTGATCAGGTCCACTGTGTCGGAGTCCGAGGCCAGCACGACGTTGCTCACCTCCGGCCGCGGCCCGTTGCCGCCTTCGAAGCCGACCGCCATGCCCTGCGAAAAGCCGTAGCCCGAGATGGTGACCTGCACCGTCTGGCCGATGCGCGCTGCATTCGGCGAGATCGAGGTCACGGCGGAGCAGCTGCCGCTCGCATCGAGCACGGTCACGCTCGAGGGCTTGCGAATGTTGAGCAGCACGCACGACACGTTGTCGTTCTCGTTGCTCTCGACGATCAGCTTCTTCGGGTCGAGCTCGATGCGCAGCCGGTACACGCCGTCGGCGTTGTCGGTGAAGTCGATCTCCTGGCCGGCGAGGTGGGCGCCGTAGGTGTCGCCCCAGCCGACCGAGATGCCCTGGATCTGGTTGCCGCAGGTGCTGTAGACGGCCCCCGAGGGCGCCCCCGGCAGCGCGCCGTTGATCTTGTTCGTGTCCATCACGCAGAAGGTGGTCTTGGTGCCCAGCCGTTCGGAGCCGCCGGGCGCGTTGACGGGCTGCAGCGAATAGGTCGCGTAGTCGTCGAAATGGATGTGGTTGTGCCCGGCGTGGTAGGTGAACGAGCCGGCATAGCTCAGCACCGGGGCGCCGCCGTTCACGTACACCCGCTGGTAGACCTTCTGCTTGGGCGGGTCCGAGCCGGTGACCACCTCACCGGCCACCAGCTCCAGCGGGCCGGTGCCCGCGTTCCAGCCGGTGGTGGCCAGACGCAGCAGCGTCTGGCCCGCGCCGTCGGTCACCAGCGAGATGTTCGACGCCGGCAGCGGGATGAGGTTGGGCGGCATCGTGACGCCGGTCTGCGCCGTAGCGGCGCATGCAAGGCAGGCGGCTGCGGCAGCCAGCGCCGCGTCGCGCATCCAGGACGCTTTCATGCAGTGTTCCCTCTCCTTCGGACTTTCATGCCCGACGCGGCGTGACCCCTGTGCGGGGCGGCCTCGCCGCGCCGGGTGGCCAGCTCGGCTGGCGCCTACTTGCAGATCTCCTTCTTGGGGTCGCAGGGGGGCGGGGGCGGCGGCTCGGTGGTCTCGCAGGTGAAGTGCGACAGCACCAGCTTGCCCGGCAGGTTGGTCGAGGCGCCCAGCAGCGTGCCGGAGGCGGTGCAGTAGAAGTGCTGCATGTTCGCGTTGACCGCCGACGCCGACGTGGTGCAGGTGTTGCCCGACGACCAGGTGGCGTTCAAGGTGCCCGGCGCGGCGCCGCCGGTCTGGTTGTTCACGAAGTGCCAGGTGCCCGTGAAGCTGCCGCACGACTGGCCGCTCAGGTTGTTCAAGTTCGCGGCTCCCGCTGTGCTGGCGGCACCCGCCGCCGCCACAGCCGAGAAGAGCCAGTACAGGTTCTTCCTCATGCCCTCTCTCCTGATGCTGTGTCGGCCCGGCGTCACGAGGGTGCGCCGGGACCGATCAGTCCAAGGCAGCGCGCGCCGCTGCCGAACGACCCGCACTGCGCTCTGTCGAGTCGCTGGCGCGCGGTTGTTACAAGATGTCAGGGCGAGGGTGCGGGGGCAATTCCACTAAAGGGGAAGACCCTCCGGATGCGGGGTGCGCATCGGCTCGGCCGGCA
>CAMLNA010000148.1 GCA_946481025.1 uncultured Rivibacter sp. | reverse complement strand
GGCCCAGCAGCGCCCAGACGGCGATGGCCTTGTTGTTGCGAAAGTCCATGGCGTGATTGCCTTCTTCTCTCAGTTGCTGCGCCGCGCCGCGCGCGACCCGCGACGGATCAAATGGGATTCAACAGCCTTCACCGCGGAGGCGCGGAGGTCGCGGAGATTCGCGGAGAAATTGCAGATGTGCTCCGCGGTCCTCCGCGCCCTCCGCGCCTCCGTGGTGAATGAATTGGGGTTCATGCCGCTACGGGGGTGGTCCATGTCAGCGTGGCAGAGCGTTGACCTCGCGCTCCCAGCGCTCGATCAGGCGCTTGCGCTCGGCCGACTTGCCGTATTTCGCGTAGTCGTACTGGATGAACTTGATGGTGCGGAAGTCGGGGATGCGGCTGTCCAGCGGCGTGGTCTTGTTCGACGGCAGCTGGAACTGCTTGGCGGCCACGCCGAGCTGCTGCGCATTGGGCGTGAGCGCCCATTCGTAGAACTTCTTCGCGTTGTCGAGGTTGCGCGCGCCCTTGATGATCGACATGGAGCCGATCTCGGCGCCGGTGCCTTCGCACGGCGTGGAGGTGGCCACCGGAAAGCCCTGCATCTGCTCGCCCGGCGCATCGTGCACGAAGCTGATCGACACCGTGGTCTCGCCACGCGCCGCCGCCTTGATGGGACCGGTACCCGAGCGGGTGTACTGGCTGACGTTCCTGTGCAGGCCCTTGAGGTATTCGTAGGCCTTGTCTTCGCCCATGAGCTGCACGATGGTGGCGATCATCGTGTAGGCCGTGCCCGAGCTGGCCGGGTTGGCCACCTGCACCTCGCCCTTCAGCTCGGGCGCGAGCAGGTCCTTCCAGCACTTGGGCGCCGGGAGCTTCTTCTTGGCCAGCAGCTCGGTGTTGAAGCCGAAGCCCAGCGGGCCGGAATACACGCCCACGGTGCGCCAGCCCGACTGCTGCGCCTGGGCCTGCGCCCATGGGTGCAGCTGCGGCAGGCTGGGCGACTTGTACTCGAGCGTCAGGTCCTGCTCGGCGGCCTGCAGGTGCGGGTCGCCGGTGCCGCCGAACCACACGTCGGTCTTCGGGTTGGCGCGCTCGGCGATCAGCTGCGCCAGCGCCTCGCCGCTGCCGCGCTTGAGCACGTTGACCTTGATGCCCGAGCTGCGGGCAAAGGCCGAGCTCATCATCGAACACCACTCGTCCTGCACCGAGCAGACGACATTGAGCTGGCCGGCGCCCTGAGCATGGGCTGCCGCGCCGGTGGCGAACACGGCGGCAGCCGCCACCGCCCGAAAGCTGCATGGATTCATCGAACGTTTCTCCTCTGGTATGGAATTCGAAGGAAAGACGCGCCCCGCATGCACCGCACCCCGGGGCATGCATCACGCCATGAGACGGAAGGTGGTGCGCCGGGTCAGGGGCCCTGGCCCCAGGTGACCACCGCATCGACGCCGATGACCTTGTCACCCTCGATGCGGTTGAACAACTCCATGCTGGCGCCCATCGCATCGGCGATCTGGCGGCAGATCGACAGGCCCAGGCCCACGCCGCCCTTGGCCGAAGAAAACGGCTGGAACAGGCGCGGGCGGATCTCGTCGTCCAGGCCCGGGCCTTCGTCCCACACCACCAGCTCGGTGACGCCGGCATAGGTGCGCAGCAGCACGCCCAGCCGGCCTGCAGCCTGCGTGTGGGCAATGGCATTGGCCAGCAGGTTGCGCACCAGCTCGCCGAGCATCACCGCATCGGCCGGGGCCTGCGCGCCCTCTTCGCCTTCGAGCGCGAAGTCGAGCCGCTTGGCGGCGATGAGCGGCGAGAGCTCCATCACCGCCTCGCGCGCGACACCCCACAGCGCGACCGGCTGCAGCTGCCCTGCCCGCTTGATCTGCTCGAGCTTGGTGAGGCTCAGGAGCTGGTTGGCCATGCCGCTGGCGCGGTCCACCGTGTGCAGCATCTGCGGCAGCACCTCGGCGGCCGGCACATCCCCTGCGATGGCCGACTGCAGCTGCGTGCGCAGCACCGACATCGGGGTGCGCAGCTGGTGCGAGGCGTCGGCCAGGAAGCGGCGCTGCTGCCCCACCCATTCGCGCTGGCGGCGGTGCAGGCCGTGCATGCGCTCCACCGCCGGCAGCAGTTCGGCCGGCCCGTCGTAGGCCGCGACATCGGTCTGCGGCGACCCCAGTGCCTCTCGTGCACGGTCCAGCCAGCGCAGCGCGAGCGCCACGCCGCTGGCCGCCACCAGCGTCATCGCCGCGGCCAGCGCATACACCCACAGCAGCGGCTCGCGCGGCAGGTCGCGCAACGACGGAAAGCGCAGCGCCAGCGGCTCGGCCGACTGCACCATCACGCTGGCGGCATCGTCCGGCGCGCGGCTCACATGGCGCACCGCGGCTGCCGCGCGCACCAGCGTGCCGTGCAGGTGGGTCACGTAGAGCTCGGGCGTGCCGGCGGACGTCAGCGAGGCGCTCCACGGGTAGGCCGCGAGGCCGCGGTCGCCGGCGAGCCATTCACCGTTCATGTCGCTCACCCGGTAATGCGTGGGCATGAACGAAGGCTCGGCGCCCGAGAGCACGCCCGAGCGCGAATGCACCGCATGCCGCGGCTCGGCCATGCTGCCGCTGGAGCGGCTTTGCACCACCTCGGCAATCGCACTGCGCAGCCGCTCGTCCTGCGCCTCGGCCGTCTGCACGGCGGTGGCGAGGTAGAGCACCAGCGTGATGCCGCCCACCAGCCCCCACAGGCCGCCCAGCAGCCACACCAGCAGGAAGCGCCGCAAGGACCGGGCGCGCAGGAGCCAGGCGTGCCATGTGAGCATCACCTCGCCGCCTGCGCCACCGTGCTGGCGTCGTCGCACAGCAGGTAGCCCACGCCGCGCAATGTGAGGATCTCGACGCTGGCGCGCTGCAGCTTCTTGCGCAGCCGGTGCACGATCACCTCGACCGCGTCCACATGTGTCTCGTCGTTGTCGCCGAACACCGCGATGCGCAGCTCTTCCTTGGGCACCACGTGGTCCACGCGGGACATCAGGCGCTTGAGCAGGTCGCCCTCGCGGGGCGACAGGTCCAGCGGCACCTCGTTGTTGTAGAAGGCGTTGGAGGCGGGCTCGTAGCGCAGCTGGCCGCAGCGGAGCTCGCCGTCGCGGCCCAGCCGCCGCGTCAGCGCGCCCAGCCGCGCCACCAGCTCGTCGAGGTCGAAGGGCTTTGCAAGGTAGTCGTCGGCCCCCGCGTTGAGCCCGGCCACCCGCTCGCTCACCGCGCCGCGCGCGGTGAGCACGAGCACCGGCACGCGGTTGCCGTCGCTGCGCAGCCGCTGCAGGAGTTCGAGCCCGTCGAGCCGCGGCAGGGTGAGGTCGAGCACCAGCACGTCGAACGGCTTCTTGCGCGCTGCAGCAAGGGCCTCGATGCCGTCGGCGCAGCACAGCACGTCGAAGCCCCGCGCGGCCAGGCTCTTGCCCAGCGCGCCGGAAAGATCGAAGTCGTCCTCAACCAGCAGCAGTTTCATGCCGTGCATCGTGCCACCGTGCGTCTGGTTGCGAACCCGGACTTGCACCACGAGGGCTTGCAAGCCAGCCGAAAGCAACGGCGGATCCGGGCCACCTTGCAATTTGCTGGCGCCGGCGTAGCGGGTAGATCCGTTTGTTCGTGCCTGCGCATCCATGAAGCATTGCCGCGCGCCACACACGGAGCGCGAACGGCAATCGCCCTGCCGCACCGGCGGGCCTATCCACGGAGACTTCATGAGAACCAGCCTCACCACCCTTGCACTGGCAGCCTGCGCGCTGCTCGCATCCCACGGCGCCCATGCGCAGTTCACCCTCTACGGCCGCGCCAACGTCGACTTCGAGAAAACCAGCCTCGGCGGCACGCCGGCGGCAGACGCCTTCGGCGGCAACCAGCGCGTGTCGAGCAACTCGTCGCGCTTCGGCCTGCGCGCGGCCACCGAGATCGAAGGCATCAAGGTGTTCGCCCAGCTCGAGTCCGGCGTGAGCTGGGACGCGGGCGGCGACACGCTGGCCGGTCGCGACACCTTCGTCGGGCTCGAGGGCGTGTTCGGCAAGTTCCGCCTCGGCAAGATGGACACGCCGATGAAGGACCTGGGCGGCCTCACCGACCGTTTCAAGGGCACCGGCATCCAGGACGACGGCTCCATCGCCGTGCTGGGCGGCTCGAACAACGGCTTCGGCCGGCGCCAGAGCAATTCGCTGCGCTACGACTCGCCCGACTTCGCCGGCTTCGGCGCCGCGCTGCAGTACGGCCTCGACAACGAGGACAAGGGCTCGGGCGAGCAGAAGAAGCTCGTCAGCCTGTCGCTCACCTGGCGCATCGCCAGGCTCAAGGCGATGGCGGCGTGGGAGCAGCACCGCAACTTCAACGCCACCGGCTTCAAGGACGACGCCTGGCGGCTGGGGGCCAACTACGACTTCGGCTTCCTCAACATCGGCGCGGGCTTCAACAAGCTCAACTACGAGCTGCCGGTGGGCACCGCGAGCCGCAAGTACGCCACCGTGACCGCGGCCGTGCCGGTGGGCAAGGGCGCCTTCAGCCTGCGCTACGGCCAGGCCGGCGACGTGAGCGGCTCGGCACCCGGAGGCACCACCGTGGTGGGCGCCGACGCGGCGGCGCTGTTCGTGGGGGCCGACTCGGGCGCCCGCCAGATGACCTTCGGCTACGAGCACAACATCTTCAAGGGCGCCCAGGCCTACGCCTACTGGACGAAGATCAGCAACGACACCAACGCCAACTACCGCTTCGGCGTGAACCCGCTGAACGTGGCGGCCGCGGGCGCGGGGGCCGATCCGTCGGGCTTCGTGATCGGCATGCTGTACGACTTCTGAGCGCTGGCGAAGGCTGCATTGCCGCCATGCCGGCGCGCAATGCAAGCCCGGTTTGGCGCCAGTCGGCGCTGTCGCGCGATGGCGCCGGGCCGCAGCGGCCCGGCGCACGCTTCAATTCACCCCAGGCGGGTGTACAGGCTCGGCACTCCCACGTTGACCAGCGTCCCGGCCGGTAGTCCGTCCGGATCATCACGCCGCGCAGGATCGGCCACGCCGTCCAGCAGCGAGCGGCGGTACTGCCCGTTGAGCTGGAACAGCTGGTCCAGCGCGTCGTTGTAGCTGCTGCCGTCGCGTTGTGACTTGGCGATCGCCATGCTGGAGAAGCTGGCACGCTGCGGGTCCGCTGGATCGACGGCCCACGTTTCGTGGCGCGGCACCGGCGCGTCGAACAGAGGCCACGGTGGCTGCGAAGTGCCGTCGGCGCCGCGCAGCTGCGGCCAGCCCTGCACGAAGGGATCGTTGCTCGCCGGATCAAGCGTGTTCGGCACGATCTGCCGCGGCGACTGGCGCAGGCGGTCGGCACTGGCATCGACCACCGGCTGCCACAACAATGCGGCGGGGCTGTCCTTGCGTTCCTTGTCCAGCGGACGGAAGGTCAGGTATGTGTTGATCGCCGCCGGCGTCGCGAGGATCATGCCGACCGCGCCCCACTTCAGCGCCTTGGTGGTCTTGGGCGCGAGGCCGTTGCGCAGCGCGGGCACCAGCTGCAGCCCCACCCAGCCGCCTGTGAGCACGCCCTGCGCAATCGACAAGCCGGCCAGCACCGGCGGCGCATCCAGAGCGAGCAATCCGGCGCCAACCGCGAACGCGCGCCCGGCGCTGGCGAGGCCGACCCAGTCGCGGATCTTGTTCCATGTGTCCTTGGCGTCCTTCGCGCCCTTGAGCTCGAGTGCGATCTCTTCGTTCTGCTCGAGGAATTCATCGCGAGTCACGCCGGCTTTCTTCGCCAGGGCATCGATGCGTTTTTCAGTGGCGGCCAGCGCATCGACCTTCTTGCTGTAAACATAGGCCGCGCCCAGGGTACCGATGCTCAGACCGTCGGCGTAGTTGCCGGCCTGGATGGCAAGGGCATCGCCCGAATACGGTGCCTTGGTTGCCAGCCCGCTGAAGACGCTGAAGTTGGCCACCAGCACCGCGCGCCGGCCAAACAGCCCCAGGCGGGTGTTCGGCGAGTTCGTGCTGCCGGGCCAGCTTTCCGCCTTCTTGGGATCGAGCGGGCTCTTCTGCTGTGTCTTCGGATCGTCGTTGTGCAGCCGCTCGTCCAGCTTCTTGAAGAGCTCGTCGTGCGTGTCACGCAGTTCCCTGCGGACCTCGACGGTATCTGCGAACTTCTTCTGCAGCTCGGGGAACTGGCGCAGCAGCACTGCCTCGGGGCTGTTGTCGCTGCTCTTGGGATCGACCGCTCGCTGCAGGGCGGGCGCGTCCATCTTGTTGAGCCGCACCAGCAACTCGGTGCGTACCTCGGCTTCCGACTTCCCATGAAGCGGGCTGGCAGCGTCCTCGCTGACCTGCCTGAAGTAGCGGCTCATGGCCGGGTCGCCTTTCAGCCACGCGGCGGGGGCCAGCAGCACCTCGGAGTCTGCGGTGGGACGCATGCGGAACAGATTGAACTGCCGCCCGGCTGGAGCCTGTGGGTAGAGCGCATTCCATTTGGCGAGTGCGTCGCGGAACGCCTTGCCACGGGTTGCCACATCGTTCAGGTAGCCGCGCAGTTCGTCCTGCTTGCTCTGGGCGATCGGCGCGTCGCCGCGAAAGCCGGAACCCTTGATGACGCGGTCGAGCAGCCTGTTCGCCTTGTCCTTGTTGCCCTGGGCAGCCAGTGCCACCGATTCCTTGTTGCGCTGGGACGACGTGAGGTACCAGCCGCGGCCGAGGCTGGACAGTGGGAAGGCTGAGTAGTTGCTCCACTTGTGGCTCAGGATTTCGAACACGATCGGCAGGCCGTGCTCCCGGATCCCCGCGGCCGTCAGGCGCACCGCCCCCGTGGTCACGATCATCTCGTTCGGCATGATGCTCGTGTTCTTGGGCTGGGTCGTGAAGAAGTCACGTGTCCACGCCAGCGGCGAACGACGCGGCGCCTGCGGCAGGCCATCCGGTGCACTCGCCGTTTCAGGCAGCGCGGGCGGACGGAACTGATTCAGCGCGGGGTTGCCGCCACCGCCGTTCGCACGGCCCTGCGCTGCACGGCCGATGACCACTTGCGCAATGCCTAGCGTCGTCATCGCCCAGTCCATTGGGCTGCCGCCCCCGCCCTGCCCCAGCTGGCCGACCAGCGTGCCAGTCTGCTGCGCCAGCACCACGCCCCCGGTCACGCCGCCCAGCTTGCCCAGATGCTGGGATCGCTGCAGCCATGACTGCTGGCGCGTCAGTGACAAGCCGACGGCGTCATTCAGTTTGGACACGTCATCCAGCTTGCCTGCCTGCTCCGCGGCGATCGCCGCATTGGCGAGACGATCTGCATTGGTGCCCAGACGCAGTGCTCGCAGTTGCGAGCCGGCCGCCCCACCGCCTGCAACCGAGGAAACCAGCATCACCCAGTTCATGATGGCGTCGCCGCTGGTCAGGTCGCCGCCGTGCTCGTAGATGTTGTACAGCGCCGAGCCTGCGGTGTAGGCACCGTAGCCAGAGCCGATGCCCACCACGGTCCACAGACCAGCGGACACCGGTGTCGCCAGGCCTCCGGATCCTGCCATCAGCGCGAAGCCGGCCGCGGCGGCGGCGATACCGACCACGAAGCCGACGGTGTTCTTCACCTTCTCGCCTGTGGTCGTGTGATGGGCCTCCATCGACGTGATGTCGACGTGGCCGTTCTTCTCGCTGATCTTGAGATCCTGCGGCAGGTAGATGCGGCCCTTGTCGGACAGGCCGTTGTTTTCAACGTAGTCCTTCAGCCGTTCCTGCAACGGCTTGGATTCGTCGTACTCGTAGTCCCACCCCCGGTCGTCGACGAGACGCTTGCCGCCGTCCTTGGTGGTCACGACGAACAGCGCCGTGTGCTGCTGGCCGTCGCTGGGCGAGGCATAGAGCACGGGCACATAGCGCACTTCGGCTTTCTCGCCACCGAGTTCGACGATCTTCTCGTCGACAGGATCAATCAGCTTCTCGCGCAGTTCGCCGCCGTACCACTCGTCGTTGGCGCCGGTCTTTCCTGTATTGGGGGCCTGCCACAGCATCGCGCCGATCGCCTGGCGGCGCTGCGTGCCATCCAGCCGTTGCGGCCCGGCAAGCAGGTCGGCCTGGCTGCCGCCCGCGATCGGATGCAGGTATTTGTCGAACGCGTCCTGCGCGAACAGATCCGGCGCCTGCTCGAAGGCCTTGAACTGCGCAGGGGCGACCTCGTTTCGCTGAAAGGCGGCGTTGCCGCGGCTGAGCGCATCCCTGGTCTGATACTCGTCGGTGGAGTAGAAGCGGTCCTCCTGCTTGAGCCGATCGATCAGCTTGGTCGACAGTGTCGTGGCGCCCTTGCCAGCTGCGGCCTGCATCGAGGCATACCCGTCGGTCTTGAAGGCGAGAACCACCTGGTTCGGCGAACTGCCGTCCTTCATCAGCACGTTCACCAGATCGTTCGTGCGGTCGAAACCACCCGCGAGCGCGGTCTCGTTGGCCACCGAGATGCCGACATAGAACTCGCGCAGGTCGTAGGACTGTCCTTCGCTTTCGGTCCAGCTGCCCTTGTCCTCGACGACCAGCGAGATGAGGTCATTGGCTGCCAATGGACTCCTCGTCTCCTGCAGGAGATCGGTCATCCAGATGCCAGCGTTGTTGCCGTGCGTGGTGTTGCGAATGCCGACGTTGTCTTCCGGGACGCCGTCGCGGTGTGTCTTGTGCCAGTCGAGTTGCTTCTTCCAGAAATCCTTCGTGAAGTGCTTGTCGTACAGCGCGGTCTTGGCCACTTCACGCTGCTCCGGTGTGAGCGCGTCCGACCAGGCAGTGTGCGTGAGCTCGAGAGCGGTCTTGTAGTCGCCCTTGGCCATCAGGTCGGCGACGCGCTTGTCGGCCGACTCGATGCGCACGCCGAAGGTCGCCATGTCGATCATCGACAGGCGGGTGACGTCCTTGTCATCGAGCTGGCCGACGGCGACGGTGAGCGGATCCTTCTCCGCGGCCATGCGGGCACCCGGATCGTCGATCTTGCGCGTATCCACCGTCTTGCCGGTGAGCTTGTAGAGCACGAACTGGTAGGGCTTGTCCCGCGCCAGCTCGCGCTCGGTGCCGTTGAGCGTGGGGTCGGCCGGATCGATGCGGATGCCGTGCGTGCGCGCCAGCGCCAAGGCGGCTGGATCTGTCTCGGCGAGCTTCTTCTCCTGAGGAGACAACAGCGGGCTGTTCGGATCGATGCCCTGCATCTCGTCCTTCAGCTTCACACGCAAGCCGAGCGCGTCGAGCTCCAACTCCCGCTCGGCCACGCCGCCGCCGTAGCGCTGCTTCAGGATCTGCGTCGCCTTGTCGTAGCTGGACGGCGAGAGGTCGATGTCGAGGCCCGCGTGGGCGTTCGCGAGTTGCGAGCGGGCGTTGGTCAGCTGGCTGCCCGCCTCGCTGCGGATCGCGCCGTTCGGGATCTGTTTCGCGCTTTCGACGGCGCTGGTGCCCGATTCCACCTCCACCTCGGCGGCGGTAACCTTGAGCTCCTTCTCGAGCGCCATGTCAAAGACGAGCTTCGCTCCCTCGAACTCCGTGCGTGCGCTGGCGTCGTTCGGCGAGGCCTGGAGCTTCTCGGCCGCGTTGGCCAGGCTGTAGCCGGCAATGCGGGTGGCACGCGTGGCCTCGCCCTCGCCGACGACCTCCTTGGCGACATCGTCGAAGTTGTCCTTGAAGATCGGATCGTCCTTGTGCCGGCGCTCGATCTCCTTGACCTTGTCTTGCATGGCCTTCTTGGCGTCGCCTCCTTCGAGGTCGGCGTTGGCGCCGGCCATTCGCACCTCGTTGCCCGCCTCCGTGAGCGCCTTGCCATAGGCGTCGTCGAGTTTCTTCGCCTGCTCCTTGGTGGCCTTGCCTGCCCAATAGTCCTTGATGTATTGGTCCTTGAGCTTGTCGGCCTCGCCCAACGCATCAGTGGTGCGCTGGGCAGCGGCCGCCTCGGCCTGCAGTTGCATGCGGTGCTCCGCAGCCCGCACCGAGCCCACGAACGGTTTCGGCGCAGGCGGCGGTGGGGGTGGCGGAG
>CAMLNA010000147.1 GCA_946481025.1 uncultured Rivibacter sp. | reverse complement strand
AGCACCTTCTTCTTGCGCTTCTCGATCAGGTGCTTGGCGAGCTTGGCGGTGGTGGTCGTCTTGCCGGCGCCCTGCAGGCCGGCCATCAGGATGACGGCCGGAGGCTGTGTCGCGAGGTCGATGTCGGCGATGCCCTGGCCCATCGTCGCGGCCAGTTCCTTGTGCACGATGCCCACCAGCGCCTGGCCCGGCGACAGCGACCCGATCACCTCCTGCCCGAGCGCCTTGTCCTTCACACGCGCGATGAAGTCGCGCACCACCGGCAACGCCACGTCGGCCTCCAGCAGCGCCATGCGCACTTCACGCAGCATGTCCTGGACGTTCGACTCGGTGATGCGGGCCTGGCCGCGCATGGTCTTGACCAGGCGCGACAGGCGTTCGGAAAGGGCGGAGGTGGCCATGCGGATACGGGGCGTTGAAGCCAGCGTGCGTGAATGCTCGGCGTGAGGGCGCGTACCCGAAAGTACACTGTGGCCGATGATTCTATTGCCCCGTCTCGACTCGCCCGGCTGGTGGGCTCTGGCCTTGCCCAGCGTGCTCGCGCTGGCCGGCTATGCGGTGGCGACGCTGCGCGGCGAAGCCCACGCGTTGCGTGTGGGCTTGCTCGCCGGATGGGTGGCGCACGCCGCGGCCATCGTGGTCGACACCCTCGGCATCGGCGCCGTGCAGCCCGGCGCGCGTTTCGGCTTTGCGCCGGCGCTGTCAGTGACCTTGTGGCTGGTGCTTGCCGTGTACGCGGTGGAAAGCCGCCTGGTGCCGCTGCCCGGCGTGCGCCGCGTGCTGGCCTTGCTGGGCGCCACGGCCGTGCTGCTTGCGCTGCTCTTCCCCGGCGAATTCCGGCCCCACGCCGGCTCGGCCTGGGCGCCGCTGCACTGGGTGCTGGGCATTGCCTCCTACGGACTGTTCGGCGCGGCCGTGCTGCATGCGGCGCTGCTGAGCAACGCCGAGCGGCAGATGCGCCTGAAGCCCAGCGGCGCGGGCACGCTCAGGCAGCCGCCCACGCCGATGGGCCTGCCGCTTCTGCGCCTCGAGACGCTGACCTTCCGCTTCGTGGCTGCCGGTTTCGTCGTGCTGTCGATGGCACTGGTGCTGGGCTGGTGGTATGCCAGCCCCTGGAGGTGGGACCACAAGACGGTGTTCTCGGTGCTGGGCTGGGCGGTGTTTGCCGCGCTGCTCGCCGGCCGCGCGGCCTTCGGCTGGCGCGGGCGCAACGCCACCCGCTGGCTGTACGTCGGCGCGATGCTGCTGCTGCTGGGGTACGTCGGGTCGCGGTTCGTGCTCGAGGTCGTGCTCAAACGTGCCTCGGCGGCGATGTGACGGTGCCGGCGTGAAGTACCTCGTCTTGCTGCTGATCGTCGTGGCGGTGTTGTGGGTCATGCGGTCGGGCCGGAGCGCTGGCTCGAGCACGAAGGGCGCCCGACGGACCGACGACATGCCGGCACCGGCCTCGAGGCAAGGCGAGGAGCCGGTGCAGCAGGTGGTCGCCTGCGCGCACTGCGGCGTACACCTGCCTCGCAGCGAAGCCTTGCCCGCGCCTGGCGGCCGGCTCTACTGCAGCGAGTCCCACCGACAGCTGCACGAGGGCCAGGCTTGAGCGCCGGCAGCAGGCAGGGCAGCAGCCGCGGGGCGCGGCGGCAGTCGGCCCACCAGGCCGCCGCCCGCAAGGAGGGGCGCAGCGCGCCGGAGGAGTCGTGGTTCGGCGCCCTCGGTGTCGCAGACGACACGAGGCTCGACCCCGCCGACGCCGCGGATGCCGACGCACTCCACGACGAGTCGCGCTACGACGGCGACTGGAGCAATCTGCAAGGTCAGTCGCCGCTCGACTCGCGTTTCATCTCGCGCCAGGCGCGTCGGCTCGTGAGCACCACGCGCCCGTCCTTCCAGCGCATCTACCGGGCCTTCCTCGGTGCTCGTGCGGCGCTCGGCATGGCCTTGCTGGGGGCGCAGGTGGTGGCCAGCTTCTTCTCGGGCAAGCCGCCCGCGCTGGTGCTGGGCATGTGCGTCGCCTATGCGGCGGTGGCCGTCAGCATCTGGCTCCTGCCGGGGCTGAGCATGGCAAGTGCCTCGGGCCAGCCGGTCACCCGGCTGCGCCGCGGGCAGTGGTTGCTGACCATCGGCGTGGACGTGCTCGCGTTCTCGGCGCTGCACGCGCTGGCCTCGGCGTCCAGCCTCAACTACGTGGCGCTGCTGGTGCTGCCCGTGCTCATGGCCGGGGTGCTGACCTCGCGCCTGGCCGCGCTGGCCACGGCCGCGCTGGTCGCGATCATCCTGCTCGGCACCGCCTGGCTCAACGTGCAGGCCGGCGGCGTGCCTTCGTTGCTCATCACGCAGGCGGGCCTCGCCGGCATCGGCTTCTTCGTCATCACCATCCTGGCCGGCGAACTGGCCGGCCGTCTTGCCCGAGAGGAACTCACTGCGCGGGGCAGCCTCGAGCTGGCGCGCCAGCAGGCCCAGCTGAACCGCCTGGTGATCGAGGAGATGCAGGAGGGCGTGCTGGTCGTGGACCGTCGCGGCCGCGTGCGCGCGGCCAACCCGGCGGCGCGCTTGCTGCTGGCCGAGGACGGCATGACGCGGCAGGCGCCCTTCCAGCTGCGCGGCGTGGCAGCCTGGGAGCCGCTGGTCAAGTCAGTGGAAAAAGCCTTTGCAGAAAGCATCTGGCCTGAAGCCGGGCGGGATGTCCTGCTGAGCTTCGCGAGCGGCGGGACGCGACAGCTGCGCCTGCGCGTGCGCTTCACGCGCAGGCGGGATCCGCGGGCCCCTGAAGAGTTTTGCGTGCTGTTCCTCGAAGACGTGCGCACGGCCGAGGCCCGCGTGCGCCAGGAGAAACTTGCGGCCATGGGCCGTGTGTCGGCCGGCATCGCCCACGAGATCCGCAACCCGCTGGCGGCCATCTCCCAGGCCAATGCGCTGCTTTCGGAGGATGCCACCACGCCCGGCCAGCGCCAGCTCACGCAGATGGTGGCCGACAACGTGCAGCGCCTGAAGCGCATCGTCGACGACGTGATGGAAGTGGCGCCCGGTACCGCGCCCGAGGCCGGTGTGATCGAGCTGGGCACACTGGTTGCCTCCGTGTGCAGCGAATGGGCCCGCACGGCCCAGTTGCCGCTCGGTGAGCGCAGTCCGCTCAAGGTCGGCCTGCCCGATGAATCCGTCGGCGCCCGTTTCGACGAGGACCATCTGCGCCGCGTGCTCGTGAACCTCCTGGACAACGCCCATCGCCACGGCACCAAGGCCACCGCTGCCGTGTGGGTTCGCCTGATGATGCAGCGCGAGACCGACCAGCTCGAACTTTCGGTGCTGAGCGACGGGCCGCCCATTGCACCGGACGTGGAGCGCTACCTGTTCGAACCTTTCTTCTCGACACGAAGTCGTGGCACCGGGTTGGGCTTGTATATTTGCCGCGAACTTTGCGAACGCTACGGCGCTAGCATCGATTACCGTCAGCGGCCCGCGACCGAGCGTCACCGCAACGAGTTTTTCATCACCCTCAAGCGCGAACCGCTGCTGGACCTGCCCGAAGCCCGCCTTCAAATATGAGCACCCCTGCCCACTTCAGCCTGCTGGTCGTCGACGACGAGCCCGACCTGCGCACGCTGTACGAGCTGACGCTGCTGCGCGAGGGATACGACGTCGAGACAGCGGGCACGGTCGAAGACGCGTGGCTGCACCTGAAGGACCGCACCTACAGCGCCGTCATCACCGACATGCGCCTGCCCGACGGCACCGGGCTCGACCTGCTGCATCGGCTCGAGGAAGCCGGACGGCGCGAGAAGGCGGTGGTGATCACGGCATATGGCTCGGCCGAGAACGCGGTCGAGGCGCTGAAGGCCGGGGCCTACGACTACCTCACCAAGCCGGTCGATCTGAAGCAGTTCCGCACCGTGGTGGCCTCGGCGCTCGGCCGCGTGATGTCTCCCGGCCCCACCGTGCAGCCAGCCAACCTGCCGTCTGAAAACGCCGCGGCTCCTGCTTCCGCGGTCGCTGCCAAGGGTGCGCGTCCGCCCGCGGCAGCACCGACGCCCGCGCCGATCGCGGCCGCTTCATTTGGCAGTCCCGCGCTCAATCGCATGGCCGGCAGCTCGCAAGCCATGCAGCACGTTCGCTCGCTGGTCGAGAAGGTGGCCCGCAGCATGGCGCCGGTGCTCGTGCACGGCGAGTCGGGTACCGGCAAGGAACTGGTGGCCCGCGCCATCCACGAAGTGAGCGCGCGGGCCGCGCAACCTTTCATCGCGGTGAACTGCGGCGCCATCCCCGAGCAGTTGCTCGAAGCCGAGTTCTTCGGCTATCGCAAGGGTGCGTTCACCGGCGCCGCCGAAGACCGCGAAGGGTTCTTCCAGGCGGCGCGCGGCGGCACGCTGTTTCTCGACGAGATCGGTGACCTGCCGCTGTCGATGCAGTCGAAGCTGCTGCGCTCCATCCAGGAGCGCGCGGTGCGGTCGGTGGGGGCCGTGAGCGAGGTGCCGGTGGACGTGCGCATCGTGAGTGCCACGCACAAGGACCTGGCCGCCGAGGTGCAGAACGGCCGTTTCCGGCAAGACCTCTACTACCGGCTCAACGTCATCCAGATCCGCACGCCCCCGCTGCGCGAGCGGCTCGAAGACCTGATGGCGATCTGCGACCGGGTGCTGACCCGCATCGCCTCCGACGCCGGCGTGAGCCCGCCGCCGCAGCTCAGCCGCGATGCGCTGATGCACCTGATGCGCTATCCGTTCCCCGGCAACGTGCGAGAGCTCGAGAACCTCCTGCACCGCGCCGTGGCCTTGTCGGGTGGCGAGATCATCACCGTGGCCGACCTGGGGCTGCCCGATGCGGGCTTCGGCGACAGCGGCCCGCAGGACTTCGACACGCTCCTCACTCAACCGGCCGCTTTGGAGCCGGTGCACCTGCCGCCGCCGCCCGACAGCCCGCCGCCCCCGCCGGCGCGGCGTGCCAGCGATGCCTTGCCGAGCGACCTGGCGGCTTACCTCGACGGTGTCGAGAGAGACATCCTCGTGCGTGCGTTGGAGCGTCATCGCTTCAATCGCACGGCGGCGGGTGCCAGCCTCGGCCTGTCGCTGCGGCAGATGCGTTACCGCATGGCCCGCCTGGGTATCCAGGTGGCCGACCAGGGACTCACCATCGGCGAGCCGGCCGAGCCCGGCGACACACCGGACGCCACATGAGCGCAGGTGCCTCGGCGTGGTCCGGCGGCTGGTGGGCCGCGGCCCGGCGCATCGACTCGCCCAACTTCGGGCCCCGCCCTGCCGACGGAACGCCGCCCACGCTGGCCATCGTCCACTCGATCAGCCTGCCGCCCGGCCAGTACGGCGGCGACGAGATCGAGCGGCTGTTCACCAACCGGCTCGACTGGTCGGCCCACCCGTACTTCGAGCAGATCCGCGGGGCGACCGTGTCGGCGCACTTCCTGATCCGTCGGCACGGCGAGTTGCTCCAGTTCGTGTCGGTCGACGACCGTGCGTGGCATGCAGGCCGCTCGAGCTGGGGCGGGCGCGACGAGTGCAACGACTATTCGGTGGGCATCGAACTCGAAGGTCTCGAAGACCATCTGTTCGAGACGGTGCAGTACGAGGTGCTGGCAACGCTGCTGCGCGAACTGGCGGCGCGCTACCCGATCGCCCAGGCAGTCGGGCACGAACACGTCGCGCCTGCACGCAAGCGAGACCCCGGCAGCGGCTTCGACTGGCGCCTGCTCGCCACAAGCTTGGGATGGCCGGATCGGTGCTTTCCCGCGGGCGTGTTGAACGCGGCTTGAGGCGCGTGCCGAGCATCCGAGCATCCATGCTGCCGCGCGCAGCGAATCGGGCTGCAAGCAAGGCCTGATGCGGGTTCGGGTTCCTGCCTTCAGCAATGGCGCAGCGTGCGCCCGTGTGTGCGCCGCATCACGAAATGTGTGCTTCTGCGGCCTAGCGTAAACACGCTATACGTAGTGCTTGAAGGGGTGGGGTGCGCTAGATATAGTGTCCCGTCGTGGTATCCTCTCGGCCCTGAAAAGCCTGCCCCCGGCCCCTGGTTTCGATGACTCGCACAAGTGCATCGAGGGTCGCCCGTCACGCGCCGCGCGACATGGGGAAAGCGCAGGACCAGGACACCCGCCCGACTGACCCGACCCCAGCGCAACGCAATGCCGGCGCCTGCGGCACGGTCGTTGCGTGGCGATCAAGATCAGCAGCAGTCAGAGTACCCAGGCACCAGAAGGAACAACTCATGCAAGCAGTCACACCCAGCGCTCAGATTCCAGCCGGCCCTTCGACGACCAGCGTGCCCGCAGGGCAAGGCGTCGGCAGTGGTTCCGCCTACGCGGGCTACCAGATCATTCGACGCAACGGCGCGGTTGTGGCTTTCGAACCCAGCAAGATCGCCGTGGCGTTGATGAAGGCCTTCCTGGCCGTGCACGGCACTCAGGGTGCTGCGTCGGCCAGCGTGCGCGAAACGGTGGACGGCCTTACCGAATCGGTGGTGCGTGCTCTGATGCGCTCGCGCCCGGGCGGCGGCACCTTTCACATCGAAGACGTGCAGGACCAGGTCGAACTCGGCCTGATGCGCGGTGGCCACCACGAAGTGGCGCGCGCCTATGTGCTGTACCGCGAGCGCCGTGCACAAGAGCGTGCCAAGCAGGGTGAGGTGCAACAGGCGCCGGCGCATCCCACGCTGATGGTGACCGATCGCGGCCAGCGCGTCGCCCTCGACATGGCCAAGCTCCATGCGCTGATCGAGTCCGCCTGCGAAGGGCTGGGCGCCGACGTGCAGGCCGCCCCCATCCTTGCCGAGACGCAGCGCAACCTGTACGACGGCGTGCCGCTCGACGAGGTGTTCAAGGCGGCCATCCTGGCCGCCCGCACGCTGATCGAGAAGGACCCGAGCTACACCCGCGTCACGGCGCGTCTGCTGCTGCACACGATCCGCAAGGAAATCCTCGGCGAGGAAGTGACGCAGGCAGAAATGAGCACGCGCTATGCCGAGTACTTCCCGGGCTTCATCAAGAAGGGCGTCGAAGCCGAGCTGCTCGACGAGAAGCTGCTGCAGTACGACCTGGCCCGCCTGGGCGCGGCGCTGAAGCCCGAGCGCGACTTCAAGTTCGACTACCTGGGCCTGCAGACGCTGTACGACCGCTACTTCCTGCACGTGCGCAAGATGCGCATCGAGCTGCCGCAGGCGTTCTTCATGCGCGTGGCCATGGGCCTGGCGCTCAACGAGATCGACCGCGAAGCGCGTGCCATCGAGTTCTACGAAGTGCTGTCGAGCTTCGACTTCATGTCGAGCACGCCGACCCTGTTCAACTCCGGCACCCAGCGTTCGCAGCTCTCCAGCTGCTACCTCACCACGGTGCCCGACGACCTCGACGGCATCTACGAGGCCATCAAGGAAAACGCACTGCTGTCCAAGTTTGCCGGCGGCCTGGGCAACGACTGGACCCGCGTGCGTGCACTCGGCTCGCACATCAAGGGCACCAACGGCGAAAGCCAGGGCGTCGTGCCCTTCCTGAAGGTGGTGAACGACACGGCCGTGGCCGTCAATCAGGGCGGCAAGCGCAAGGGCGCGGTGTGCGCCTACCTGGAGAGCTGGCACCTCGACGTCGAGGAGTTCCTGGAGCTGCGCAAGAACACCGGTGACGATCGCCGCCGCACCCACGACATGAACACGGCGAACTGGATTCCCGACCTGTTCATGCGCCGCGTGATGGAAAACGGCGAGTGGACGCTGCTCTCGCCGTCCACCTGCCCGGACCTGCACGACAAGTTCGGCAAGGACTTCGAAGAGGCTTACACCCGCTACGAGGACAAGGTCGCCCGCGGCGAGCTCAAGCTCTTCAAGAAGGTGCGCGCCGTCGACCTGTGGCGCAAGATGCTCTCGATGCTGTTCGAGACCGGCCACCCCTGGATCACCTTCAAGGACGCCTGCAACGTGCGCTCGCCGCAGCAGCACGTCGGCGTGGTGCATTCGTCCAACCTGTGCACCGAGATCACGCTGAACACCAACGACAGCGAGATCGCCGTGTGCAACCTGGGCTCGATCAACCTGGCCCAGCACCTGAAGGACGGCGGCATCGACCATGCCAAGCTGAAGAAGACGGTGGCCACGGCGATGCGCATGCTCGACAACGTCATCGACATCAACTACTACGCGGTCAAGAAGGCGCGTGACTCCAACCTGCGCCACCGTCCGGTGGGCCTGGGCGTCATGGCCTTCCAGGACAGCCTGTACCAGCTGCACATTCCCTACGCGTCGCAAGCCGCCGTGGAATTCGCCGACCGCTCGATGGAAGCGGTGTGCTACTACGCCTACTGGGCCTCAACCGAACTGGCCGAGGAGCGTGGCCGCTATTCCAGCTACCGCGGCTCGCTGTGGGACCGCGGGATCCTGCCGCTGGACACGTTGAAGCTGCTGGCCGAGCAGCGGGGCGGCTATGTGGAAGTGGACACCTCCGCGACGATGGACTGGGACGCGCTGCGCGGACGCATCGGCCAGCACGGCATGCGCAACTCCAACTGCGTGGCCATCGCCCCCACGGCGACCATCTCCAACATCATCGGCGTCGATGCGTCGATCGAACCCTGCTTCGGCAACCTGTCGGTGAAGTCCAACCTGTCGGGCGAGTTCACCATCATCAACGAGTACCTCGTGCGGGACCTGAAGAAGCTGGGCCTGTGGGACGACGTGATGGTGATGGACCTCAAGCACTTCGACGGCTCGCTGCGCCGCATCGACCGCGTGCCCGAGGAACTCAAGCACCTGTACGCCACCGCGTTCGAAGTGGATCCGGTGTGGCTGGTGGAAGCCGCCGCGCGCCGCCAGAAGTGGATCGACCAGGCGCAGAGCCTGAACATCTACATGGCCGGCGCTTCGGGCAAGAAGCTCGACGAGACCTACAAGCTCGCCTGGCTGCGCGGCCTGAAGACCACCTACTACCTGCGCACCATCGGCGCCACGCACGCCGAGAAGTCCACCGTGAAGTCGGGCCAGCTGAATGCGGTGCCCACGCAGGGCGGTGCGGGCGGCGTGTCGGCAATTGAAGCGGCAGCCGCGGCAGCTCACGCGCAGATGGCGGCAGCCGCTGCAGGCAGCGAGCCGGCCACCGACGTGAAGTTCTGCGCCATCGACGACCCGACCTGCGAAGCCTGCCAGTGAGCGAGTGGCGACGACATGCGTGACGAGCAACTCATGCATGTCGTCGCTGCGATTCATCGAGCCGCGCCGCGCCGTGTGCAAGCGCTCGACAGCGCCGCTCAAGTCACGCTTCGACTCCGCATTGCGATGCGATACCGCAACAGCTTTCGCCTCGCGATGTCAAGAAGTGCTTGGTGTTTGAACACAACACTCCGATAATTCGCCGTTATAGGAAGTTCACCTTATGTTGGTCTGGGAAGACAACGCTCGTTCCACATCGCTAGCCTCCAACAGCACCGCGCCCCTCTCGCCGCAAGGCGACGCGCGGGCCGTGACCTCCTCGCCTCTTCAATCTGCAGCTGCCGCCTCGACTGCCGCCGCGCAGTCGGTTCACTCCACGAGCGAACGTCGCGTCAACGTTGCCGACAAGCGCATCATCAACGGCCAGACCGATGTGAATCAGCTGGTGCCGTTCAAGTACAAGTGGGCCTGGGAGAAGTACCTCGCCACGTGTGCCAACCACTGGATGCCGCAGGAGATCAACATGTCGCGCGACATCGCGACCTGGAAGGATCCCAACGGCCTCTCCGAAGACGAGCGCCGCATCATCAAGCGCAACCTCGGCTTCTTCGTGACCGCCGATTCGCTGGCCGCCAACAACATCGTGCTGGGCACCTACCGCCACATCACGGCGCCCGAGTGCCGGCAGTTCCTGCTACGCCAGGCCTTCGAAGAGGCGATCCACACGCACGCCTACCAATACATCGTGGAGTCGCTGGGTCTCGACGAAAGCGAGATCTTCAACAGCTACCACGAAGTGCAGTCGATCCGGGACAAGGACGAGTTCCTCATCCCGTTCATCGACCAGATCATGGATCTGAACTTCCACACCGGCACTCCCGAAAACGACCAGAAGCTGCTCAAGTCGCTGATCGTCTTCGCCTGCCTGATGGAAGGGCTGTTCTTCTATGTCGGCTTCACGCAGATCCTCGCGCTGGGCCGTCAGAACAAGATGACCGGCGCTGCCGAGCAGTACCAGTACATCCTGCGCGACGAATCGATGCACTGCAATTTCGGCATCG
>CAMLNA010000146.1 GCA_946481025.1 uncultured Rivibacter sp. | reverse complement strand
CCGGACAGGCAACTTGCGGTCCTGGCCGCGACGCGCAGCGAGCGGATGGTCGTCAGGTCAGTTGTCCATGGCGCGCTGGCAGCACCGCCGACGCATGAAACGGGATTCAACAGCCTTCACCGCGGAGGCGCGGAGGCGGGTCTTGCCTTTCAGACGCATGGTTCCTTGCGAATCCTCGATGTCACGGCAATGCGCGGTCCAGGTGCACGTACCCGCCATCGGGATGCAGCCATTGCCCGGTCGTGTGCGACGCGCGGTCCGACAACAGGAACACGACCTGGTCGGCGATCTCCTGGTCGGTGGTCATTCGCTGGCCCAGGGGAATCCGGCGCCGGATGCCGGCGAGCGCTGCTTCCGGATCGGGACGCGAAGAGATCCAGCGTCGGTACATCGGCGTCATGACCTCCGCCGGCAGCACCGCGTTGACGCGCACGCCCTGCCCCGCCAGCGCGGCGGCCCATTCGCGCGTCAGCCCGAGCAGCCCGGCCTTGGACGCCACGTAGCCGCTGGTGCCGCCCTGCCCGGTGAGCGCGGTCTTGGAGGCGATGTTCACGATGGCCCCCTGCCGCTCCACCAGCTGCTGCAGGCACAGGTGCGCCATCAGGTAGCAGTGCACCAGGTTCGCGTCCAGCGAACGCCGGAAGGCCTCGCAGCCGGCCTCGAGGCCCACGCCGTCGTTGCTGCCGGCGTTGTTGACCAGCCCGTCGATGGCCTGGAAGCGGGCCACTGTCTGCGCCACCGCGTCGCGGCACGCGGACTCGTCGGTCATCTCGAGCCGGAAGAAGGCGAAGCGCGGCTGCAGCGTGCGCAGCTCCTGCTCGATGGCCGGCTCCAGCGCGTGCCGGTCGAACACCACCGGAATCGCCGCCTCGCGGGCCAGCTGCCGGCAGATCGCGGCGCCAATGCCGGCGCCGCCGCCGGTGACGATGACCACCTTGTCCTTGAGATGCAGATCCATTGCTTGCTCATTTCCCCTTGCTCATGCGGGCGCCCCGGTCACATCACCGCCCCCAGCTGCCAGGGCACGAACTCGTTGTCGCCCAGCCCGTGCTGTTCGCTCAGGGTGGGCTGGCCCGACGCCGCCGCCAGCATGAGCCGGAAGATGCGCTCGCCCGCCTCGGCCACGCCAAGGGTGCCGTCGATGATCTCGCCGGCATTGAAGTCCATGTCCATGCTCATGCGCCGGTACATCGCGGTGTTGGTGGCGAGCTTCAGCGAGGGCACGGGCTTGCAGCCGTAGGTGGAGCCGCGGCCGGTGGTGAAGCAGATGAGGTTCGCGCCGCCGGCCACCTGGCCGGTCGCCGACACCGGGTCGTAGCCCGGCGTGTCCATGAATACGAGGCCGCGGCTGCGCACGGGCTGCGCGTACTCGACCACGTCCATCAGCGCGCTGCCGCCGCCCTTGGCGACCGCGCCCAGCGATTTCTCGAGGATCGTGGTGATGCCGCCGGCCTTGTTGCCCGGCGAGGGGTTGTTGTTCATCTCGGCGCCGTTGCGCGCGGCATAGGCCTCCCACCACTGCAGCCGCGACATCAGCCGCCGTGCCACTTCGGGCGATGCGGCGCGCGCCGTCAGCAGGTGCTCGGCGCCGTAGACCTCCGGCGTCTCCGACAGGAGGGCCGTGCCGCCATGCCGCACCAGCAGATCCACTGCCGCACCCAACGCCGGGTTGGCACTGATGCCGGAATAGCCATCGGAGCCGCCGCACTGCAGGCCGACCACGAGGTGGGACACGGGCAAGCGCGTGCGCCGCGCCAACGCCGCCGGCACGGCCAGCTCGCGCACCAGCGCCTGGCCGCGGTCGATCGCCTCGCGCGTGCCGCCGGCCTCCTGGATCGTCAGCGTGCGGACGCGCTCGCGTGTCGTCGCATCCATGCCCTCCACCAGTCCGTCGACCTGGTTCACCTCGCAGCCCAGCCCCACCACCAGCACCGCGGCGAAGTTCGGATGGGCGGCATAGCCGCGCAGCGTGCGCCGCAGCAGGTCGAGGCCTTCGCCCTCGCTCATTCCGCAGCCGCTGCCGTGCGTGATCGCCACGACGCCGTCCACGCCGGGCAGTGCGGCGAGCACGGGGCCGCTGAAGGCTTGCGCGATCGCCTTGCAGACCGTGGCGGAGCAGTTCACCGAGGAGATCACGCCGATGTAGTTGCGCGTTCCGGCACGCCCGTCCGAGCGCAGGTAGCCTTCGAAGGCGGCGTGTTCACCGGCGGCGAGGTGCACCGCCGGCTCCCCCGCCGCGACACGCGGCGGCGATGAAGGCCCCATTCCCAGGTTGTGCACGTGCACGTGTTCGCCCGGTTGGATGTCGGCGCCGGCCACGCCGATGGGCTGGCCGTACTTCAGCACTGCTTCGCCCCCCGCGATCGGACGCAGCGCGACCTTGTGCCCCGCCTCGATGGCGTCCCTCACGCGAAGCGTCGTGCCACCCGGCGACGCCACGTCCGCCCCCGGCGCGAGCGCAACGCGCGCGACCGCAACGTTGTCGCTCGCGTGGAGCACGATCAGCGCAGGCACGGACGGGCGGTCAGTCGACATGGAACACGCACTCCATCGACGCCCAATGTTCACCCGCCGCGCGGCTGGGCAGGGGCCGCTGGCAGGGGCTGCAGAAGGTCCACCAGCGGCGGGTCTCCGGGTCGGCGGCGATCGCGGCCATGTCGGCCTCGTAGTCGCTGCCGTGATATTCCCAGTAACCGAAGAGCAGGTTCTCCGGCTCGCGAAGGAAGATGGTGTAGTTGCGGATGTTGGACGCGGCCAGCCGCGCCAGCACCGCCGGCCACACGGCGGCGTGCAGCCGCTTGTATTCGGCGATGTGCTCGGGCTCGATGCCGATCACCATGCCCATGCGTTGCATCGGGTGCTCCTTTTTCAGTGCGGCAGCAGCGCGGCCTGCAGGCACGGCTGCGCCAGGCCCGGCAGATGCCGTCGCGCCAGGTCGACCAGGGGCTGGAGGCGGCGCGCCTTCTTCTGTTCGTGGTTCTGCGCGATGTCGGCCAGGCGATGCGCGAGGAACGGATTGAGCAGCCTTTCACGCAGGCCGGCAAGGTAGCGGCGCGCGTCCTCGCCCTCCCCCAGCGCGTCGAACACCGGCAGCACCTCCTGTTGCCAGGCCTCTTCGAGCGGGCGGCGCAGCGCGGGCTCGTGCATCGCCTGGACGACCGTCATGTGCGCCGCGAATCCCCCCTTGATCCACAGGTCGGCCAGCACCGTGTGGCCGAGGTTGAGCAGGAAGAGCTTGAGCCGCTCGAAACGCCCGAGGTCGGCGGTCACCACCACGGCAGGATGCGCGCAAGGCAGCGTCAGCCCCGGCTGCGCTTCGACGGCCCACAAGGCGTAGGGCTCCGCCACCGCGCCGACGGGTTCCAGGGCCTCCGACACGATGCGGTCCACCAGCGAGTTCGCCCAGACCACCCGGGCCTCCATCCAGTCGATGAACGCGGGCGCGCATTGCCACTCCACCGCCAGTTGCACGACGAGCTCGCGCAGCCGGTCGCCGTTGCGCGACACCAGCTCGCAAGGCAGCAGGGTCATGCCGGCACCGGGCCGTGCCTGCCAGCGGTCGTGCAGCAGGACCAGCAGCTTCGCGGGAAAGCCAGCCGGTGCCAGCGCGGCACGGTCCAGCAGCGCCGCGCCATCGGCTGCCGACAGCGCCCAGCCGCCATCGCTGGTGTTGGACACGATCACCTGCACCGGCCCGCGGGCGCGTTCGCGCACGGCCTGCCAGTGAGTGCCGGCATGAAAGGCTTCGCGCACCGAGCGGCAGGTACGGCGCATCTCCACCGGCTGCCCGTCCGCCAGGCCGCGCACGATCACCTCGAAGCCCTCCGCACGCGCCAGGGCCTGGGTGCGCCGGCTGCTGACCGGGTTGCCGGTCGTCTGGACGACGGTGATGCCGCCCAGGGCCTCGCCGCGCTCGGCGGCCTCGCTGACGAAGAGATCGACATGCGCCTGCAGGAAGCGGCTGGTGCCGAACTGCAGGATGGGATGGCCGGCGGTCATCGCTTGCGCCTCGATCAGCACTCGACGATGGCCTTGATCACGCCTTCGGCCGGATCCAGCAGCCGCTGGAAGTGTGCCGGCACCTCCGACAGCGCGAGGCGGTGGGTGGCCAGCGCGGCATCGGGCACCAGGCCCGCCTTCATCGCCTGCATCACCGTCTCGAAGTCCTCGGTGGTGGCGTTGCGGCTGCTCAGCAGCGTGGTCTCGCGGCGGTGGAACTCGGGGTCGGAGAAGCGGATCTCGCCCTGCACGATGGACACCAGCACATAGCGGCCGCCGTGGGCGACGAAGCGGAAGCCGCGCTCCATGGCCTGGGCGTTGCCGGTGGCGTCGAACACCACGTCGAAGAACTCGCCCTGGCTCAACCGCTCCAGCTCGGCCTCGTCGCCCTCGCCCAGCGGGACCGCGGCGGCCACGCCCACGTGCCGGAGTGCGAAGTCGAGCCGTTGCCGACGGCCGTCGATGGCGGTCACGGTGGCGCCGCGCAGCCTCGCGAAGATCATTGCCGCGAGCCCGATGGGCCCGGCCCCCACCACCAGCACGCGCTGGCCAGCCGCCACCTCGCCGCGGCGGACCGCGTGCGCACCGATGGCCAGGAATTCGAGCATCGCGGCCTGGTCCAGCGTGATGCCCGTCGCCTTGCCGACGAAGCGCTGCGGCACGCTCAGGTATTCGGTGAAGGCGCCGTCGCGGTGCACGCCCAGCACCTGGATGTTCACGCAGCAGTTGGTCTTGCCCTGGCGGCATGCGACGCACCGGCCGCACGACAGGTAGGGCATGACATAGACCGGCTCGCCCGGCGCCAGGCCGCTGTCGGCGTCGGCCTCTTCCACCACGCCCGACATCTCGTGCCCCATGACGCGGGGGTAAGCCAGGTAAGGCTGGTGGCCGGTGAAGATGTGCAGGTCGGTGCCGCACACGCCGACCCGCTTCACGCGCAGCAGGACTTCCCCGGGTGCGCGCTCAGGCCGCGGGCGCTCCAGCGCCTGGAGGTTTCGCGGGGATTCGCAAATGACGGTCAGCATGGGATGGAGTGGTAATGAGGCAGGACACGGGGCGGGGATCAGCGCGCAGCGTGCAGCCCGTACAGGCGCATCGCGTTGGCGCCGAACAGGTCCGCCCGGTCCGCGTCCGACATCGCCGGATCGATGGCAGCGAACAGGGCCCGGCTCATCTCGAGCCAGTCGGGGTAGTGGCCGGCCAGTCGCAGCACCGGCCAGTCGCTGCCCCACAGCAGGCGCCGTGGGCCGAACAGGTCCCACAAGGCCTGCACGTAGGGACGCAGTGCCTCGGCGCTGCGGCGGGGCCCGGCTTCGGTGAGCAGGCCCGAGACCTTGCACGACACCTGCGGCAGCGCGGCCAGCGCAGCCATGCGGCTGCGCCACGGCTCCAGCTCGCCGCTCGCGATGGGCGGCTTGGCGCCGTGGTCGATCACGATCCGCAGGCCGGGGTGGCGTGCCGCGAAGCCGTGCAGCGCTTCCAGGTGACGCGTGAGCACGAGCGCATCGAAGACGAGGCCGTGCCGCACCATCGCGCGGGCGCCGGCATCGACGGCGCGATCGGCGATCCAGCCGTCATCCGGCAGGTCCTGCAGCATGGGCCGCAGTCCCCTGAGTTTCGGGCGGGCGGCCAGGACGGCGATGCGTTCGGGCGCATCCGCCGCCTTCAGGTCCGCCCAGCCCACCACGCCCCAGATGAAGCGGTGCTGGTCGGCCAGGTCCAGCATCCAGCGGGTGTCGTCCTCGCCGGGCAGCGTCTGCACCAGCACCGTCCCGTCGATCCCGGCTTGCCGGCGCAAGGGCTCCAGGTCGACCGGCAGGAAGTCGCGGTGGATGGCGGCCAGCTCGGCCGGGGGCCAGTGCCCCTGCCGATCGGCCAGGCGCCAGAAGTGCTGGTGGGCGTCGACGCGCGGCACGGCAGGCATCGGTCGTGGTCCCCGGCTCAGTACAGAACGTTCTTCGCCTCGGGCGAATCGATGTTCTTCCTGGTGACCATCACCACGCCGGTGTCGCGGAACTTCGGCACCTTCTTGCCCTGGATCACCTCGACTGCGGTCTTCACGCCCAGGTTGCCCATCTGGTAGGCGCTCTGCACCGCGATGGCCTCGAGGGTGCCGTCCTTCACGAAGCCCTGGAGGTCGCTGTTGCCGTCGAAGCCGATGGCCGCGACCTTGCCCGCCTTGCCGGCCTGGACCAGCGCGCGGCCCATGCCGATGGCGGTCGGCTCATTGGCCCCGAAGACGCCCTTGAGGTCGGCGTTCGCGGCGAGCACGTCGGTGGTCTGGTTCAGGGCCGTGCCCATCTGCGAGTTCGAATAGAACGGGCCCAGGACCTGCAGCTTGGAGTGCTTTTCGATGTACTTGCGGAAACCGCCCACGCGGCCGATCTCGGAACCCGAGCCCGCCGTGTACGACATGATCGCGATCTTGCCGGTGGTCCCGACCTTGGCGATCAGCGCCTGCGCGCAGAGCTCGCCGGCCTTTTCGTTGTCGGTCGCGAGGAAGGACTGGTAGTAGTTCTCGCCCGCCTTGCTGGCGGCGGAGTCGATGAGGATCACCGGGATCTTCGCTTCCCAGGCCTTCTTCATCGCCGGAATGAGGGCATCGGGGTCGGAGGGCGCGAGCACGATCGCCGCCACCTTGCGGTTGACCGCGTTCTCCACCAGCGCGACCTGGCCCGCCAGGTCGGTGTCCGACGCCGCGCCCTGGAAGCTCGCGGCGTAGCCCTTGAGTCCGGCCACGCCGTCGTTGGCGCCCTTCTTCACGTTCTGCCAGAAGTCGGAGTTCGCCGTCTTCACGATGACGGCGATCTCCTTGTCGGCGGCCATGGCCGGGGTGACGGACGCCGCCGCCAGCAGCAGCGTCGATGCGAACCAGGTGGTCAGAAGCTTTTTCATGTCTCGAATCCTCTTGTTGAAGACACTTGTCTCGCGGTCCCGGTCATCCCGCCGGGGAGGTTCATCGCCGATGACGCATCTGGTCGATCCACACCGTGAGGAGAATCACCAGGCCGATGATGATTTGCTGCACGAAGGCGGACACGCCGCCCATGTTCAGGCCGTTGCGCAGGATGCCGATGACGAAGGCGCCGATGAGCGTGCCGGAGATGCTTCCCGCGCCGCCTGACAGCGAGGTGCCGCCGATCACGGCCGCCGCGATCGCATCGAGCTCGTACATCAGCCCTTCGCTGGGCTGGGCCGTGACCAGGCGCGACATGAGCACGCAGCCGGTGAGCCCCGCGAGCACGCCCGACAGCACGTAGGCGAACAGGGTGACGCCGCGCACATCCACGCCGGACAGCCGAGCCGCCTCGGCGTTGGAGCCCACCGCGTACAGGTGACGCCCCAGCCGCGTGCGGTTGAGCAGCACCGCGACGGCGATCGCCAGCACGATCATGAGCAGCACCGGGTATGGAATGCCGGGAAACAGCACGTCCGGAAAGCCGTCGTCGCCCACCTTGACGATGCGCCACAGCGACCCGTTCCCCAGCTCGGCAAAGCCTTCTCCCAGGCCGCCGATGGCCTTGGCATCGGTGATCTGCAGCGCCACGCCGCGGGCGACCAGCATCATTCCCAGGGTCGCGATGAAGGGCGGCAGCTTGAGCCAGGTGACGCACAGGCCGTTGATCGCCCCGCACAGCGCGCCCACGAGCAGGCCGGCGGACATGCCGGCCCACACCGGCATGCCGGCCTTCACCAGCAACGCAGCGACAACGCCGGACAGCGCAAGGACGGCCCCCACCGAGAGGTCGATGCCGCCGGTGATGATCACGCAGGTCGCGCCGATGCCGAGGTAGGCGATGGACGTGACCTGCAGCGCCACCGTCATGCCGTTGCCGAGCGAAAGGAACGCGGGGCTCACCGCGGAGAACACCGCGGTGAGCCCCAGCAGGCTCGCGAGTGCGGCGAACTTCTGGAAGAGGTCTTTCTGGCGGTCGTTCATGGAGAGACGGCAGTCTGTTCGTGGAAAGCGGGCCGAGCGGCGCCTGCGCCGTTGCGCCCGGAGGCGAAATGCATGATCTCCTCCTGGGTGGTGTCGCCGGTCTGGAGCACGCGCATCAGGCGTCCTTCGTGGAACACCGCCACGCGGTCCGTGAGACCCAGGATCTCGGGGAGTTCGGAGCTGATCAGCACGACGCCGATGCCCTGCGCGGCGAGCTGGTCCATCAATTGGTAGATGGCGTACTTGGCCCCCACGTCGATGCCGCGCGTCGGCTCATCGAAGAAGATCACGCGCGCTTCGCGGAACAGCCACTTCGCGATGACGACCTTCTGCTGGTTGCCGCCGGACAGGAACCTCGCGATCTGCTGCGGGCCGAAGGCGCGGATGCCCAGCGTGTCGATGAAGCGCCGGGCAGCGGCCGCTTCCTTGTCGAAGCGGATGAACCCGCCGCGTCCGCACACCGCGTCCATGTTGGCCAGGGTGATGTTCTGTGCCACCGTCATGTCGATGGCCAGGCCCTGTGCCTTGCGGTCTTCCGACAGGTAGGCGATGCCGTGCGCGATGGCGTCCCTGGGCGAGCGGATGCCGAGCTCGCGGCCGCACAGCGACACGCTGCCGCCATCGACCGGGTCGGCGCCGAATACCGCGCGCGCCAGCTCCGTGCGGCCGGCGCCGATGAGGCCCGAGAACCCGAGCACCTCGCCTCTGCGCAGGTCGAAGCTCACCGGCCCGAACACGTCCTTGATGTGCAGGTCGCGCACCGACAGGATGACCTCGCTGGTCGGCGCGCGCTGCCGCGGCGGAAACTTCTCGTCCATGGAGCGCCCCACCATCAGCGACACGATCTCGTCGACGGAGGTGTCCGCGAAGTCCATGGTGCGGATGTGAAGGCCGTCGCGCAGCACCGTGACCCGGTCGACGATGCCCGCCATCTCGTCCAGCCGATGCGAGATGTAGACGATGCCCACGCCGGCCCGCTTCAACTCGTGGATGACCTTGAAGAGCTGGCCGGTCTCCGCCTCGGTCAGCGAGGAGGTGGGCTCGTCCATGATGAGCAGCTTCGCATTCACCGACAGCGCCTTGGCGATCTCGACCATCTGCTGCTGCGCAACCGAGAGCCCGCGCACCGGACGCTGGGGATCGATCTCCACGCCAAGGCGTGCCAGGCAGCGCCGGGCATCGGCGTGCAGGCGCTTGCGGTCGATGAACCAGCCGCGCTTCGGCTCGCGGGCGAGGAAGATGTTCTCGGCCACCGACAGGTGCGGGATCAGGTTCAGTTCCTGGTGGATCATCACCACGCCATGCGCTTCGGCCACGCGCGGTGAAGCGAAGGCCTGCGGATGGCCCTCGAACGCGAGGGTGCCGGCGTCGGGCTGGTAGACGCCGCTCATGATCTTCATCAGCGTCGACTTGCCCGCGCCGTTCTCGCCGCAGACCGCATGCACTTCTGCGGCCCGGACGTCGAAGTCGACCTGGTCGAGGGCCGTGACTCCCGCGAATGTCTTGCGGATGCCGGCCAGCCGCAGCAACGGCGCTGGCGTGGGGTCGGCTTGTCGGGCAGAAAGCATCGGTCGCGGTGGCCCCTGAATTGGTAAGGCCAATATATCAACTGCCGCAATCTGGCCTTACCAGACAAACCCGAATGGCGACCGTATCCTTGAGCCCCCAAATTGGCCTGACCACTTTTCACCTGGAACGGATGACATCCATGGCGTCGACTTCGAAGTCCGGCGACTCGCGACGGCTCTACCAGCAGGTCGCCGACCAGATCCGGACCGTCATCGAGCAGAGCGGTTTCGTCCCCGGATCACGGCTGCCGCCCGAGCGCGAGCTGGCATCTCAGCTGGGCGTGTCCAGGCCATCGCTGCGTGAAGCCTTGATCGCGCTCGAGATCGAGGGGCGCGTGGAGATCCGCATGAGCTCGGGCGTCTATGTCTGCGCGGCACCGGAGCAGGCGAACACCGATGTGCAGTCCCTCGGAGAAAGCCCCAGCGAGCTGATGCAGGCGCGCGCGGTGCTCGAAGGGTCGCTCGTGTCACTGGCCGCCGCCCGCGCCACCCGGCAGGGGCTCGAGCGCGTCAGGTCCTGCCTGGACGCGATGCGGCATGACGTGCAGCGCGGCCAGTCCCCCGTGGACGCGGACCGCCGCTTTCACGTCGCGATCGCCGACCTGACCGGAAATTCCATCCTCGCCCGGCTGGTCGGCGAGCTGTTCGATGGCCGGCATGGCGCCATCTCGTCGCGCATGTCGCGCCGCTCGGAAACGGCGCGGACCTGGGCCTCGGCCCTGCAGGAGCACGAACGGATCTGCCAGGCCCTGGAGTCACGCGACCCGCAGGAGGCCACGGCCGCGATGCTGTCGCACCTGAAGGCGTCCCGGGCGCGCTGGATCGGCGAGTCCTCGGCGGGGGCAGAGGACGGGCACGGCTGAC
>CAMLNA010000145.1 GCA_946481025.1 uncultured Rivibacter sp. | reverse complement strand
GCCGATCGCTACTTCGACGCCGGCGACAAGTTCCGCGACGAAGCCCGCAATCTGAGGATCCTGGAGGAGCACCTGAAGGCGCTCGGGCAGCGCCACCTGCCGCACGGCCAGGCGCTGAAGATCGACGTGCTCCAGGTGGACCTGGCCGGTGAATTGCGGCCCACGCGGCGCGGCACCGACATGCGCATCGCGCGCGGCGGCGCCGACTGGCCGCGCATCACCTTGCGCTACGCCCTGCAGGGCGAAGGCGGGGCTGCCGTGCAACAAGGCGAGGAAACCGTCTCCGACATGACCTACCAGATGCGCTCGACCTTCGGCTTCGCGCAGGAATCGCTGCACTACGAAAAACGCATGCTCACCGAATGGTTCCGCGAGCGGTTTGCCGCCGCGCGATAGCACGCCGCACCCGAGTTGCAGGGCCGCTCTCCAGCGGCCATTTTTTTCAGCCGCAAAGATACCAATCAGTTACCAATTGCGGCATTTTTAAATACCAATATTGATTTTGGTATGAACCACTGGTACTGTCGCGCGCCAACCATGGAGGACCGAGCCGAATGAACCCGCCCAGACTCACCCGTCTCCACCAGCTGTTTGCCGCGTTCGCACTGGCCGGCGGCGTGCTGGCCGCGCATGCTGCGCCGCTCTGGCAGGAAGGCGGCACCTACGCCGCCGGCACGGTAGTGACCTACAACGGCCGCGACTACCAGGCGCTCGTCACGCACACGGCACACGTCGGCGCCGGCTGGACGCCTGCCTCCACCCCCAGCCTCTGGCATGACCTCGGCGCGACCAGCGGCCCCACGCCGGCCCCAACCCCTGCGCCGACTCCCGCCCCCACCCCCCGGCCGTCGCCGACCCCCGCTCCCTCGCCGGCCCCCGCCACCGGCTGCCACACCCCCTGGAGCAGCAGCGCCGTCTACACCAACGGTTCGCTGGCGTCGTACGGCAGCCGCAACTACCGCGCGCAGTGGTGGACGCAGAACGAAGTGCCGCCGAGCAACGTGGGCAGCGGCAAGCCCTGGGTGGACTTGGGCGCCTGCGCAGGCGGCGCCCCGACCCCAGCCCCGACGCCGGCTCCCACGCCCTCGCCGACCCCGGCTCCCACGCCCACACCCTCGCCCACGCCGACACCACCGCCGGTGTCCGGGCTTCCCAAGCACGTGGTGGTGGGCTACTGGCACAACTTCGACAACGGCACCGGCACCATGCCGCTGCGCGAGGTGCCCGACGAATACGACGTCATCAACGTGTCGTTTGCCGAAGGCGACCCGTTCGCGCCGGTAGGCACTGCGAAGTTCGTGCTCGACAAGGCCTTCGGCGAGGCCGAGTTCATCGCCGACGTCAAGGCCAAGCAGGCCAAGGGCAAGCGGGTGCAGATCTCGCTGGGCGGTGCCAACGGCGTGATCATTCTCGACACGCTGGCCGCGCGCGATCAGTTCATCAGAACAATGGGCGACATCATTGCGAAGTACGGCTTCAACGGCATCGACGTCGACATCGAGAACAACCTGTCGATCGGCGCGGGCGAGGACTTCCGCAATCCCCAGACGGCGCAGGTGGTGCACCTCGTCGCCGGCGTGAAGGCGCTCAAGGCCCGCTTCGGCGCCAACTTCACCGTGACCATGGCACCCGAGACGGCCTACGTGCAAGGCGGCTACGGCGTCTCCGGCGGCATCTGGGGCGGCTACCTGGGCATCATCCACGGCCTGCGCAACGAGCTCACCCTGCTCCACGTGCAGCACTACAACACCGGCAGCATCACGGCCACCGATGAAAAGGCCTACGGCCAGGGCACGGTCGACTTCCAGGTGGCGATGACCGACATGCTGCTCACCGGCTTCAACGTGGGCCGCGACCCGGGCCGCTTCTTCCCGCCGCTGCGGGCCGACCAGGTCGGCTTCGGCGTGCCGGCCACGCCGGGCGCGGCGCCTTCGGGCGGGTACATCACGGTGGCGCAGGGCCAGCAGGCCATGGACTGCCTGATGAAGCTCGTCAACTGCGGCAGCTACAGGCCCAAGGCCGCGCAACCCAACCTGCGCGGCATCATGACCTGGTCGATCAACTGGGACCGCACCCACGGCTATGCGTTCGCGAAGGGCCACCGCGCCTACCTGAACCAGCAGCCCTGATCGATCGCCGGGAGTTCCCGCGCCGTGCGGTTTTCCTCGCCGCCCGGCAATACCCATCCTGGCAGTCCGAGGGGGGCCGACCTTGTCATGTTCGGGTGCTATGTTGGACGCCCACTGGAGACCGACATGGCCAACAAGCCCTCGCAAGCCACCCGCAGCGCACTCACCGGCAAGGGCACGACTGCGGGCAGCAGGGCAAGGGCGATGGTCGCAACGCACGCATGGATGGCGGCAGCAGCGCATGCAGGCCTTCCCGCGGCACGCCGCGAATACCTGCGTGACGCCCTGCCCGCGACCGCGGCCCTGTTGGCCAAGCGACGCGCCGACATGATCGAAGACGGCGTGATCGACGACTACGTGGCGCTGCAATGGCTCGAGTGGCACGGCGGCGGCCTGCGCCTCACGATCACCGGCACCAACGTCTGCGCGCAGGTGACGCAGAGCCTGCGCTGACGGCAGCTCCGCCCCTGCGGCGGGCGCCCCCTCTGTCGCAAAAGTACGAGAGTCGTAAGAGAGTCTTGCCGAAACGGAAAGCGTTCCGGCGGCTTTCTATATTCATCCGACCTCCGGGCCTCGCGGCGCTGCCGTGCAGGCCGCCGCGCGGTGAACAGCACAGGGAGAAGTCGGTATGGACCTCAGGTTTCCAGGCCCGCTGCTCCTCGCGGCGGCCTTCGCCTCCGCCACCCAGGCCCAAGCCCAGCAGCCGGTGCTCGGCACCTGGGGCCACGTCGGCATGCTGCCCGGCTATTCCGAGATGTTCGTGGCCGACATCGACAACACCGGCCGCATCGTCGGCGGTGTGTGGGGCGCCGGCGGCGCCTCGACCTCGGTGCTCTACAGCAATGGCCGCCTGAGCGAGATCACCAACCTGGGCCTGCCCGGCGGCTCGGCGGCGGACATCAGCAACACCGGCTACATCGCCGGAGGCGCGCTCGACCGGCGTGACCCGCCGCGCACCATCGCCTACATGCGCCACCCCGACGGCAGCACCTACACCCTGCCCGGCCCGCCGGCCGCGGCCTACAGCAGCGCCTCGCACGTCAACGACTTCGGCGAGGCGGTGGGCACCGCCTACCTGCAGGACCCGAGTTCGCCGGACGCGGTGCAAAGCGCCTTCCTGTACGACCGCAACGGCCAGCGGCACACCCTGGGCTGGGGCGCCTACACCGTGGCGACCGGCCTCAACAACGCGGGCCAGGCGGTGGGCCAGGGCCACCGGCCCGGCAGCGACGCGGTGCGCGCCTTCACCTGGCGCAACGGCACGACCACCGACCTGGGCACCCTGGGCGGCGCCATCGCCACCACCGCCGGCATCAACGAGGCCGGGCAGATCGCCGGCACGTCCACGCTCGCCGGCTCCCTGAGCGACGCACCGCGCCATGCCTACCTCTGGGACAACGGCGTGATGGCCGACCTGGGTACGCTGGGCGGCAGGGACAGCAACGCCTGGGACCTCAACGACGCCGGCGACGTGGTGGGCGGCTCCGCCGTCGACGGCAGCGGCCTCTACCACCATGCCTTCCTGTGGCGCGACGGCAAGATGCACGACCTGGGCACGTTCGGCGGGCGCGGCAGCGTGGCGCTGCAGGTCAACGAGCGCGGCGACGTCGCCGGCGTGGCCGAACTGGACGAGCTCGACTACAAGGGCAATCCGGTCCACCACGCCTTCCTGTGGCGCGACGGCCGGCTCATCGACCTGAGCGCCTCGCTGGCCGCGTCGTTCAACGACATCAGCCAGATCGACCCGTACAGCGTGCACATCAACGACGTCGGCCACGTCACCCTGTACGGGATCACCGCCGGCGGCCTGCGCGGCATCTTCCTGCTCACGCCGATCCCCGAGCCCGCCACCTGGGCGCTGCTGCTGGCGGGCGCGCTGGCGCTGTGGTCGCGCCGGCTGCGGCGCCGCGTCGGCAACGCCGCGGGGCTTGCGGCCGTGTGTTTCGCGTTCGCGGCGGGGCCGGCACGGGCGCAGGTGCCCGGCGCGCCGCCGGCATGGCAGGTGGTCAACATCGGGTCGCTCCCCGGCAGCACCCTGACGGTCGGCCTGGACTTCAACGACCTCGGGCAGGTGGTGGGGTATGCGCGGTTCATGCAGGAGCCGACGAACGACTTCATGCGTCCCGTCCTCTACAGCAACGGCCGGCTCGTCGACATCGGCATGGCCGGCACGCGAGGCGGCTACGCGAGCGCCATCAACAACAGCGGCCGGATCGCCGGTTCGCTGCAAGGCATGCCGGGATCGAGCATCGGCTTCACCTGGCGGGCCTTCGTGCACGACGGCGGCCGCACCACGCTGCTGGACACGCCAGCGGGCATGGAGAGCACCGCCGAAGCCCTCAACGAACGCGGAGACGTGATCGTCTCCTCGGGCCCCGACGACCTGTTCTCCCGGCGCGGCCACCTGTTCCGGGCAGACGGCACGCGGGTGGACCTGCCCGGGCTCGGCGGCTCGATCACGCGGCCGCACGGCCTCAACGAGCGCGGCCAGGTGGTGGGCGAAGCCAGCCTCGCCGGATCGGGCATGGGCATCTGGCAACCCTTCCTCTACGACCAGGGCCGCATGGTCGACCTCGCGCCGGCGGGCAGCTTCGGCAATGCCCGCGCCATCAACGAACAAGGCGTGGCGGTCGGCACCCTCGGCCCGAGCGACCATGCGGCAGTGTTCGCCAACGGCACGGCGATCGATCTCGGCACCCTGGGCGGCGGCGCGTTTTCATATGCGCAGGACATCAACGATGCGAACCAGGTGATCGGCACGTCGCAAGTCGCCGGCGGGGAGTTCCACGCCTTCCTGTACGAGGGAGGCAGCCTGCGCGACCTGCACGACTTCTTCGCCGGCAGCCGCGGCACCTTCGCCAGCGACATCAACAACCTCGGCCAGGTCGGCATCGAGGCCTCCTTCCTCGCGGCGGACGGCGGCACCTACACCCGCGCCTTCCTGCTCGACCACGGCACCGTCACCGACCTCAGCGCCCTGATCGGGCCCGATCGCAGCTTCGTCGAGGGCACGCTGCAGCTCAACGAGGCCGGGCAGGTGCTGCTGGGGGTGAGGGACAACCTCAGCAACGTCGTCACGCCGTACCTCATCACGCCGGTGCCGGAGCCGCAGCTGCTGGCGCTGATGCTGGCCGGCTTGCTGGCGCTGGGCACGACGGCCTCGCGGCGCAGGCGCGGGGAGGTTGCCGCCTGAACGCGCAGCGACGATGATGGCGGCCCGCCCCCTTCGGAAACTGCCTCGATGGACACCCTCCTGCGCACCGCCGCACTCGTTGCCGCCACCGCCTTCGCCTCCACGGCCTGGGCCCAGTCCAAGGCCGCCGCAGACGCGGCCAGGGAGCCGGGCGCGGTGGTCACCACCAGCGGCCTCGTGTACCGCTCGCTGCAGGAAGGCACAGGAGCCAGCCCGGTGGCGGCCGACACGGTGAAGGTGCACTACAAGGGCACGCTGCCCGACGGCACCGAATTCGACAGCTCCTACAAGCGCGGCACGCCGGCGGAGTTTCCGCTGTCGCGCGTGATCAAGTGCTGGACCGAAGGGGTGCAGCGCATGAAGGTGGGCGGCAAGGCCCGGCTCACCTGCCCGCCCGGCATCGCCTACGGAGAGCGCGGCGCGGGCGGGGTGATCCCGCCCAATGCCACGCTGCACTTCGAGGTGGAGCTGCTGGGCATCGCCGGCAAGTGACGCCGGTGCCGGCTTCGCGGCGGTTCAGAACAGCGGCAGCGTGCCGCTCGGCGCGGCGCCTTCGATGGCCAGCAGGCGGAGCTTGGTCTCGACCCCGCCCGGCGCGGAAAAGCCGCCGGTGTGGCCACCGGCCGCCAGCACCCGGTGGCAAGGCACCACCAGCGGGAAGGGGTTGCGGCCGAGCGCCTGGCCGACCCGGCGGGCGGCGCCCGGTTCACCCAGCCGGCGCGCCAGTTCGCCATAGGTGAGCGTGTGGCCCGGCGCGATGAGGCGCGCCAGCTCGTAGACCCGGCGGTCGAACGCGGGCAACGCCTGCATGTCCAGCGGCACCTCGGCCAGGTCGCGTGGCTCGCCTTGCAGCAGCGCGACGATGCCCCCGATCGCGGCCGCCACCGCGGGCGGCGGCGTGGCTTCCCGCGCCTGCGCGAACCAGCGCGATGCCGGGGCGCCTTCGACCGCAGGCAGGCGCACTCCCACCACCGCTTCGTGCTCGTTCCACGCGATGCCGCAAGGGCCGATGGCGGTGTCGAACCGGGCAAAACTTGTGGCTTTCATGGGTTGCACATCATGCCGCCGCGATGGCTGCGGCGCTGGCCACGGCACAATCGTCACCCTTCCCCGAGAGCTCTTCCGCCCCGATGCGACCGATCCGACTGGCCGTGGGCCGCACCTGGGCCCTTGCGCTGGCCTGGTCCACCGCCTCGGCCCTTGCCGCCGCCGGCACGCCTGCCGCAAGCCCCTGCCAGGACCGCCTGGCCGCTCCTCCCGCCGGGAACGCCTCCGTGCCGCCCGCCAGGCTGGCCGGCATGCGCTACACCTGCACCGGGCTGGCGAGCGGCCAGCACGTGCTGGTGGCCGAGGCCGGCCAGCAACACCTGCAGACGGTGCTGCTGGTGCATGGCCTGGGCAACAACGCGCACCGCGACTGGGGTGCCACCATCGAGCCTCTCGCACAGCGCTTTCATGTGGTCGCGCTCGACCTGCCCGGTTTCGGGGCGTCGCAGGCACCTGCCGGCGTGCATTCGTTCGAACAGCTGGGGCACACGCTGGCCGAGGTGCTGGACCGCCATGCCCCCGGGCGGCGGGTGCACGTGGTGGGCCACTCCCTCGGCGGCGCGGCCAGCCTGCATTTCGCGCACCGCCATGCCGACCGCGTGGAGCGCCTGGTGCTGGTCGACGCGGCCGGCATCCTGCACAAGTCGGTATTCGCGCAGCACCTCACCCGACCGGCACCGCCCGCCTTCGGCATCGAGCCGGTCGATCGCTTCCTGGCGGCCGCCGGCGACCGGGTCAATGCCTTGCACCGCGGCATGTTCGGCATGCTGGACGACCGTTTCGACTTCAGCCGCTGGCTGGTGGAGACCCCGCGTGTTCGGCAGGCGCTCCTCGGCGGCCACACGCAGGTGGATGCAGCGCTGGGGCTCGTCGAGCACGACTTCACCCAGGCGATCCGCGAGCTGCGCGCTCCGACCACCGTGATCTGGGGCCGCGACGACCCGGTGGCGCCGCTGCGCACCGGCGTACTGCTCGCCGCGCGGCTGCCCGATGCGCGCTGGCAGGTCATCGACGGCGCGCAGCACGTGCCGATGACCCAGCAGCCGCTGCGGTTCAACAGCGTGCTGATGTCGGCACTGGCGGAGCCGCCCGCGCCCCGGTTCGACCCTGAAGTGCCGCAGGGCGAGATGGGCAAGGTGGCCTGCCGCAACGCCGCCGGCAACCGCTACAGCGGCGTGTACGAAAGCCTCACGCTGGAGAACTGCCACGGCGTGCGCATCGAGAACGCGCGCATCGGCCGGCTCGTGATGGTGGGCTCGTCCGCCACGCTGGAGCATTCGGTCATCGACGCGGCCGATGGCGTGGCGCTCGACGCACAGCGCAGCCGCGTCATGGCCACCGCCGTTCGGCTGAAGGGCCGCATCGCACTGCGCGCGGCCGCCAGCCACCTCGACTTCGCCGGCACGACGGTGTCGGCCAGCGAAAAGAGCATCGAGATGCCGTCGCCCAGCCGCGTGTACTTCTCGGTGAGCGACGTCGAGAGTGCCGGCCGGCTGACCGATGCCCATCGCATCTGGCCGGTGCCCGCTGCCGATTGAAGGCGCGCCGGCGCGCCTCAGCGCCTGCCGAAGAGCTTCTTCGCCCCGCTCACCAACGCCAGCACCACGGCCCCGACGACCACGCCGAACAGCGCACCGCCCACCGGCTGCACCAGCGCGCCCAGCACCGCACCGGCGCCGTGCGCCAGCCCCTCGAGCCCGTGGTGCACCACCGGCAGGCCGTGCACGAGGATGCCGCCGCCCACCAGGAACATCGCGGCCGTGCCGGCGATCGACAGGCCCTTCATCAGGTAGGGCGCGCCCTTCACGATGGCGTCGCCGACGCCGCGGGTCGCCGCACTGCTGCTGCGGCTCAGGTACAGGCCGAAATCATCGAGCTTCACGATGCCGGCCACGAGGCCGTACACGCCGATGGTCATGAGCACCGCGATGCCGACCAGCACACCCACCTGGGTGGCGAAGCCCGCGGCGGCCACCGCGCCCAGCGAGATGACGATGATCTCGGCCGACAGGATGAAGTCGGTGCGCACCGCGCCCTTGATCTTGTCCTTCTCCAGCGCCACCAGGTCGACCTGGGGGTTGGCCAGCGCCTGCGTCAGCTCGGCATGGTGCGCATCGTCTTCGGCCTGGCTGTGCAGGAACTTGTGCGCCAGCTTCTCGACCCCTTCGAAACACAGGAAGGCGCCGCCGATCATCAGCAGCGGCGTGATGAGCCCGGGAGCGAAGGCGCTGATCGCCAGCGCCGTCGGCACCAGGATGGCCTTGTTGATCGCGGAGCCCTTGGCCACCGCCCACACCACCGGCAGCTCGCGGTCGGCGGCCACGCCGGCCACCTGCTGCGCGTTGAGGGCGAGGTCGTCGCCCAGCACGCCGGCGGTCTTCTTGGCGGCGACCTTGGTCAGCAACGCCACATCGTCGAGCATGGTGGCGATGTCGTCGAGCAGTGCAAGCAGGCTGGTGGCCATCAGGAAGTCCCTCTCCGTTGTCACGCGTGTTCTGTCGCCACGGCAGGCGGCATGCCGGCCTGGCTTTCAGGGGCGGCATGGTACCGGGCTCGCGTGAATGCGCCTGAGCCGCCGGCGGTGGCGGGCGTCAGGTCGGAGGATTCGGGGAGCGGGCCCTGGCGGCCCGCAGGCGCGGCTCGATGAGCCGGCGAACGCCGCGGTGGCGGCGAACGGGGCCGCCGGTTCGGCGGCCCGGGCGATGAGGCTTCAGTGGCTGCGCATCACCGCCGGGGTGGCGTATTCGCGGCCGACCACCACGCGGGCGTACAGGTAGTTCGCGCGGGCCTTTTCGCTCATCAGGTCGAAACGGACCTCGCCGCGGTCGTCGCACGGGAACGTCAGCGCACGGCCTTCGCTGAACAACGACTGGAAACGCAGTTCGAAGCGCGGTTGCTGTTCGCAAAGGGGCAGGGTCGCGGTGTTCATGTCGATCTCCGTTTGCCAGTTCGTGTGTTCGATGGCTTCAATTTAGAACTACGCGCCTGCGAGATCACTGGATGCATGCCGGTGGGAACTGTCGGAAGGCTGCTGGACGCCTTGTAGGAAATGCGCTGACACGCGCGCGCAGCGGCCTGGCCCCGGCTCAGGCCAGGGTGTCGACCAGCGAGCCGAGCATCTTCTGCTGCGTCTGCAAGGTCAGCACGTTGGCCTGGAAGGTGTACATCGCCGCCACCTGCTGCACCACGTCCTGCACCAGCTCGGCACCGGCCGGGGCCTGCAAGCCCGCGGCCTGCCGCTGGAAACCGGACGTCTGCGCATTGGCGATGTTGTGGGCCGCCACGTGCATCTGCATTTGGGCGGCCTGCAAGCCGGCGCGGGCGATCGACGAGATGGAGTTCATGGCTTGTCCCGAGGAGACGGATTTCGGTGGTTTTCGGCACCGCGCCGCCCCACTTGAGCCGGCGCTTCGCCGCACAATGCGCCGCATGACGCCACCCGAAGACCCACGCGCCTGCAGCCCGGCGGCCGAACGCAACAAGCAGCCCATCCTCGAGGTGCTGCAGCGGGTGTTGCGCGCCGACGGCGGCGACCTGCTCGAAATCGCCTGCGGCAGCGGCCAGCACGCGGCCCATTTCGCCGCCGCCCTGCCCGCCTGGACCTGGTGGCCCAGCGATGCCAATCCGCAGGTGCTGCCGTCCGTGCGCGCCTGGGTCGCCGAGGCCGGCCTCGCCAACGTGCGGGCACCGTTGCACCTCGACGTGACGTCCGCCGAGTGGCCGGTCGGCCAGGTCGACGCGATCTACTGCGCCAACATGCTGCATGCCTCGCCATGGGCCACCTGCCGCGGGCTGATGGAAGGCGCGGCGCGCCACCTGCGCGAGCACGGGCTGCTCGTCACCTACGGCCCCTACCTGCTCGATGACGCGCCGACCGCGCCCAGTAACCTGGCATTCGACGCCGACCTCCGGGGACGCAACCCGGCCTGGGGGCTGCGCCGCCTGGCCGACGTGCTGGCCGAGGCGCAGGCGGCCGGCCTCGCGCTGAGGCAGCGCTTTTCGATGCCGGCCAACAACCTGATGCTGGTGTTCGCCCGCTCCGAGGCATGAG
>CAMLNA010000144.1 GCA_946481025.1 uncultured Rivibacter sp. | reverse complement strand
CGTGTGGGCCGTGGGTGACGTGGTGCGCGGCCCCATGCTCGCGCACAAGGCCGAGGAAGAGGGTGTGGCGGTGGCCGAGCGGATTGCCGGCCAGCACGGCCACGTCAACTTCAACACCATCCCGTGGGTGATCTACACGAGCCCCGAGATCGCGTGGGTCGGCCAGACCGAGCAGCAGCTCAAGGCGGCCGGCCGTGCCTACAAGGCCGGCACCTTCCCGTTCATGGCCAACGGCCGTGCACGGGCGCTGGGCGACACCACCGGCATGGTGAAGTTCCTGGCCGATGCCAAGACCGACGAGATCCTGGGGGTGCACATCGTGGGCCCCTACGCCTCGGAGCTCATCGCCGAGAGCGTGGTGGCGATGGAGTTCAAGGCCAGTGCCGAGGACATCGCACGGATCTGCCATGCGCACCCCAGCCTGAGCGAAGCCACCAAGGAAGCGGCTCTTGCGGTCGACAAGCGCTCTCTGAACTTCTGACCTTGCGGCCGTGGCGCGGCGCGACCGCCGCGCCCGGCCCGCGACGATACGCTGGCCGCGGCGGGGATAAGACGTGCCGACCGTTACCGAGCTCTACCACCAGACCCTTGCCGAACGCGGCTACCACGCCGACCCGGCGCAACTGCGCGCGGTCGCGGCGTTGCAGCGCTGCCAGGACGAATGGGCCGACTACAAGGCCCGGCGCTCGAACGCGCTGACCAAGCTGCTCGTGCGCCCGCCGCTGCCGCGCGGCGTCTACATGTTCGGCGGAGTGGGGCGCGGCAAGAGCTTCCTGATGGATTGCTTCTTCCAGGCCGTGCCGCTTGCCCGCAAGACGCGGCTGCACTTCCACGAGTTCATGCGCGAAGTGCACCGCGAGCTGCAGGAGCTGCAAGGCACGGTGAACCCGCTCGACGCGCTCGGCCAGAGAATCTCGCGGCGCTTTCGTCTGATCTGCTTCGACGAGTTCCACGTGGCCGACGTCACCGACGCGATGATCCTGCATCGGTTGCTCGCGGCGCTGTTCGAGCACCGCGTGAGCATCGTCACGACGTCGAACTTCCATCCTGACGGCCTGTATCCGAACGGCCTGCACCGCGACCGCATCCTGCCGGCCATCGCGCTGCTCAAGGAAAAGCTCGAGGTCATCAACGTCGACAACGGCACCGACTACCGGCAGCGCACGCTGGAGCAGGTGCAGCTGTACCACACGCCCCTCGACGCCGGGGCCGACGCGGCACTCGAAGAGGCGTTTGAGCGCTTGGCTGAAGCCAAGGACGAGGATCCGCGCCTGCACATCGAGCACCGGGAACTGCGTGCGTTGCGGCGCGCCGGCGGCGTGGTCTGGTTCGATTTCGCCACGCTGTGCGGCGGCCCCCGTTCGCAGAACGACTACCTCGAGCTCGCGAGCCAGTTCCACACCATCATCCTGTCGAACGTGCCGGCCATGCCGGTGCGGCTGGCCTCCGAGGCGCGCCGTTTCACCTGGCTGGTAGACGTGCTCTACGATCGGCGCGTGAAACTCATCATCTCGGCCGAAGTGCCGCCCGAGCAGCTCTACACCGAAGGACCGCTTGCGCACGAGTTCCCGCGCACCGTGTCGCGGCTCAACGAGATGCAATCCAGGGAATACCTCACGCAGGCCAAGCGCGAGGTCGACACGAGGCTGACATGAAGGCTGCTGCGTGTCTTGTCGCATGGGCCGGGTGTGCGCTCGCGGCGGCGGCGCAGGAGCCGTCGGAGCAGGCCCGGCTGGCGGCCGAACGGGCCGCCGTCGAGTCGCGCCACGCCGAAAGGGCGCAGGCGTGCCAGCAGGAGTTTTTCGTCACGGCCTGCCTCGATGCCGCGCAGAAGGAAAGGCGCACGGCGCTGGACCATGTGCGCGTGCGACAGCAGGCGCTCGACGACGCCGAGCGCCGGCGCAGGGCGGCCGATCGGATGCGGCGCATCCACGAGAAGGTCGGCGCGCAGAGCGCTGCGGCGGCTGCGACGCCCCGCCCGCTGCGCGAACCCAAGCCCCGGCCGGTTGCCGTGCCGGCAAGCGGTGTGGCCGGTGCGGCGCGGCCCGAGTCCGCCGAAGCGGCTTCTGCGGCGGCGTCGGCCGCCAAGCCGCCTGAGCGAAGCGCGGCACAAGCGGCGCAGGCCGAGCGCGCTCGCCGCAAGCAGGCGGCAGAACACCGTGAGGCGGTGGAGAAGCGGCGGTCTGAGCGGGCGGCCAAGCGTGAACGGGCTGCGCCGTTGCCGGTGCCGCCAGCTTCGACCGTCGGCGCGAAGCGCTGACGTTTCTTGCGGTCAGGCCAGCGGCTCGATGCGCACCAGCGCCAGCGAGAGGTTGTCGCCGCCCTGGCGGGCGCGATGGCGGGCCTTGCTGATGAGCATTTCGCTGGCCTCCCGCGGTGGCAGTGTGTGCACGATGGCGCCCAGTTCCTTGGGTGTGAAGTAGTGCCACAGGCCGTCGCTGCAGGCCAGCAGCGCGTCGCCGATCTCGAGGCGGTCGATCCGGTGCAGCGTGAGCGGCGGGTCCTGGTAGGTACCCAGGCAGCCGGTCAGCAGATTGGCCTGCGGGTGGGTGTTGGCCTCGTCTTCGGTGATCTGGCCTTCATCGACCAGGCGCTGCACGAAAGAGTGGTCGGTGGTGCGGCTCACCATGTCGGGGCCGCGGAAGTGGTACACGCGCGAATCGCCGGCGTGGATGACATCGCATTCGCGCGTCGGGTTGATGAGGAAGGCAGCCACCGTGCTGTGCGGTTCTTCCTCGGCCGTGATGGCGGTGAGCTTGATCATCAGGTGCGACTCGAGCACCACCTGCTTCAGTGCTTCGGCCGGGTCGTCCTTGGCAGGCGCATAGCGTTCGAACAGCTGCTTGGCCGTGAGAATGACCTGGTCGGCCGCCTTGCGGCCGCCGCTCTTGCCCCCCATGCCGTCGGCCACGATGGCCAGCAGGCAACCTGGCACCCGGCTGTGGGGCAGGACTTCCACCTGGTCTTGCTGGTACATCCGGTCGCCTCGGTGAATGCCGGTGGCGGCGGTGAGGCGGTATCCCTGGGCCGTTGTGCTCATGGCCGAAAACTATAATCGTTTTGGGTTCGTTCGAATCTCGAAAACTACCCGCACGCGTGCGCCATGGACGACAACTTGCATTCTCCGCAGCGCCGCCTGATCGAACTGCGCATCGAACACGCTGACCTCGACAGCCTGATCGACCAGACAGCGACCGCGCCGGCCAAGGATGAACTGGCCTTGCGCCGATTGAAGAAGCGTCGCCTGATGCTGAGAGACCAGATTGCCCGCCTCGAAGCCGAACTCTCCCCGAAAGAACCTGCGTGAGCCAGCCTGCCTCTGAGTTGCAGGAGGCGGTGGCCGCTGCATTCGCGCCGAGCGGCGCGCTGGCCAGTGCCGACGCCGGCTACCGCGAGCGCGAGGTGCAGTTGCGCTTTGCCGCCGAGGTGGCGGCAGCCATCGACGCGAGAGACGTGCTGGTGGCCGAGGCCGGCACCGGTGTGGGCAAGACCTTCGCCTATCTCGTCCCCACGCTGCTGTCCGGCGGTCGTGCGCTCATCAGCACCGCCACCAAGAGCTTGCAGGACCAGCTTTACCTGCGCGACCTGCCGCGCCTGCGCGACGCCCTGCAGGTGCCGGTGACGACGGCGCTGCTGAAAGGGCGCGGCAGCTACCTGTGCCTGCACCGGCTGGCGCAGGCGCGCCAGTCCGCCGAACTGCCCGACCGGTTCGCCGTGCGCGCCCTGGCGCGCATCGAGAGCTGGTCCCACGGCACGGTGAGCGGTGATCTGGCCGAGCTCGAAGGTCTGGACGAACGCTCGCCCGTCATTCCGCTCGTCACTTCCACGCGCGAGAACTGCCTGGGCTCCGAATGTCCCGAGTACCGCAGCTGCCACGTGATGAAGGCACGCCGCGATGCGATGGCCGCCGACGTGGTGGTCATCAACCATCACCTGTTCTTTGCCGACGTGGCGCTGCGTGACAGTGGCGTCGCCGAACTGCTGCCCAGCGTCGACGTGGCGGTGTTCGACGAAGCTCACCAGCTTGCCGAAGCGGGCGTTCAGTTCCTCGGCGCCACGCTGGGCACCAGCCAGGTGCTCGACTTCGCGCGCGACATGCTGGCCGCGGGCCTGCAACAAGCCCGTGGACTGGTGCCTTGGAACGATCTGGCTGCCCGCTGCGACCGTGCGGCCCGCGACCTGCGCATTGCGGCCGCCGGGGCCCTGCGCGACGTGCGCAGCGCCATCAAGCTGCGCTGGGAGGAACGCGGAGGGCGCGAGGAATTCCGCTCGGCGCTGCAGGCCCTGGCGCTCGCATGCTCCGCAGCGCATGAAGGGCTCGACACGGTGGGCGAGCTGTCGCCGGACTTCGCCAAGCTCGTCGAGCGCGCGCACACCTTGGCCCAGCGTGCGCAGGCGTTCCTCCTGCCGGCCGCGCCGGGGCAGGTGCGATGGATCGACCTCACCGCTCACCAGGCCCGCCTGGTCGAGTCGCCGCTGGACGTGCGCGAGGCGATGCGCGAGCAGATCGCACGCGCCCCCAAGGCCTGGGTGTTCACTTCCGCAACGCTGGGCGACGACGACCGCCTGTCGTGGTTCACCGAGGCGGCCGGCCTGGAGGGTGCGCGTACGCTGCGCGTGGGCAGCCCCTTCGACTATGCGGCCCAGGCCCGGTTGTACGTGCCGCGTGTCTTTCCGAAGCCGAATGAACCGGGGCACCCGGTTGCGGTGGCCCGGCTGGCCATCGAGCTTGCCCATGCCCTGGGAGGGCGCACCTTCGTGCTCACCACCACGCTGCGCGCCTTGCAGACCATCAGTGAGGCATTGGCCGAGCCGCTGGCGGCCGCACCCGGTGGGCCGATCCAGCTGCTGGTGCAGGGGCGTTCGCCCAAGCGCCAGCTGCTGCAGCAGTTCCTGGCCACGCCGCGCAGCGTGCTGGTGGGCTCACAGAGCTTCTGGGAGGGCATCGACGTGCCCGGCGATGCCTTGCAGTGCGTGATGATCGACAAGCTGCCGTTCCCGCCGCCGAACGATCCGCTCGTGGAGGCGCGCGTGAAGCGCCTCGAAGCCGAAGGCCGCAACGCCTTCAGCGACTACTTCGTCGCCGAGGCGGCAGTGTCCTTGAAGCAGGGCGCCGGGCGCTTGATCCGTACAGAGTCGGACCACGGCTTGCTGGTGATCTGCGACCCGCGCATGGCGCAGATGAACTACGGGCGCCGCCTGCGTGCGGCACTGCCCGAGATGACGCCGCTCGCAAGCGAAAGTGAAGCGAAGGAGTGGCTGGTGGAGCTGGCGCAGCGGCATTGAGCCGCTGCAGTGGTCGGTCGTCAGCCGAGTGGCCTCACCAGAGTTGCCACCACGGCTTGTCTTCGGTGCGGAAGCCGCTGGCCAGGAAGCTGCTCTGCGGGAAGTTCTGCTTCAGCACACGCTCGGCATCGTCGCGCAGCTGCGCCAGGCCCAGCCGGTCGTAGCTGCGCGCCATGATGTAGAGCGCTTCTTCGGCGGCCGGTGCGCTGCGGAACTCCTGCACCGCCTGCTGCGCCCGGTTGGCGGCGGCGACGTAGGCGCCGCGGCGGTAGTAGTAGCGCGCCACGTGTACTTCGTACGCGGCCAGCGAGTTGATGATGTAGTTCATGCGCAGCCGGGCGTCCGGTGCGTACTTGGAGTCAGGAAACTGCTCGATCAGCTGCTTGAACGACTGGTAGGAGTCGCGCGCGGCCTGCTGGTCCCGCTCGGAGAGGTCCTGTCTCGAGAGCTTGCCGAGCAAACCCAGGTCGTCGTTGAAGTTGATCAGGCCCTGGAGGTAGTGCGCGTAGTCGATCGCGGGGCTGGACGGATGCAGCCTGATGAAGCGCTCCACGGTCGACAGGGCCTGTGCCTTTTCACCGGTCTTGTAGTAGGCGTGCGCGAGCTCGAGCTGCGCCTGCTGGGCAAGCAGGGTCCCTGCCGCCCGGCCTTCGAGCTTCTCGAAAATCTTGATCGCGCGCTCGTAGTTGCCGGTGGAGATCTCTTCGCGGGCGTCCTCATACAATTTTTCATTGCTGATGCCGGCGAACTCGTCTTTCGACATCGAGCCGCACGCGCTCACAAGGCCCACCGCCGCGACGGCGATCGCGCATCGCAGCCAGTGCAGGCCTCGATCCTTCAAGCAGAACAGGTTCATCAACTTCGACCCGCGGCGAAGCCGCATCTCGTGCAAAGAGCCGACAGTATATGAGCGCCCCCTCCACCCACCCGCCGAGCGAACCCGACGATGACGTCGAGGCGGCCGAGCCCGTCGGCGGCGAGGTCGAGCAGCGCAGCGCCGTGGTCGGCGACGCCGGGCATGCGCAGCGCCTGGACAAGGCGCTGGTGACCATGGCGCCGGAGTTCTCGCGCAGCCACCTCCAGGGGCTCATCGAGCAGGGCCACGTGCGTGTGGACGGCCGCGTGGCCACCACCGCTTCGCGCAAGCTCGTTCTCGGCCAGCATGTGGAGATCGACCTGATCCCGCCGGCAGAAAGCCAGGCCTTCCGGCCGGAGCCTGTCCCTTTGGCCGTCGTCCACGAAGACGCGCACCTGCTGGTGATCGACAAGCCGGCCGGGCTGGTGGTGCATCCGGCCGCCGGCAACTGGTCGGGGACGCTGCTCAACGGTCTGCTGGCTCACCACCCGGAGGCCGCGACGCTGCCGCGCGCGGGCATCGTGCACCGGCTCGACAAGGACACCAGCGGCCTGATGGTGGTGGGAAAGACCCTCCCGGCAGTCACGGCGCTCGTGCGCGCCATCGCCGCCCGTGAGGTCCGGCGGCAGTACCTCGCACTGGCCCACGGTGCGGTCGCGGCGGGCCCGTTCTGCATCGATGCGCCCATCGGTCGGGACCCGGTCTCGCGGGTTCGCATGGCGGTCGTGGCAAGCGGCAAGCCGGCGCGTACCGACATCGAGCGGCTGGCGGTGGCCGCCGATGCCGGCGGCCATGCCGTGAGCGCAGTCCGTTGCACCTTGCACACCGGGCGCACGCACCAGATCCGCGTACACCTTGCGTCGCGCGGGCACCCGCTGCTGGCCGACGCGACGTACGGGGGCAAACCCCTGCTCGGGCTGGGGCGCCAGGCGCTGCATGCGGCCAGGCTGGGCTTCGTGCACCCGGTCAGCGGCGACCTCCTGGCGTTCGAAGCCCCGCTGCCACCCGACCTCCAGGCGGCATGGCAACAGATCTGCCAGACGCCCTGAGGCTTCGGTACAATGGCGGCCAGCTTTCCTGGCGCAGATGGATGTTCCGGCTCACGAACCGGCCTCTGCCTCAAGAGCCCAAGCGGTGTTCGGGAGCCCCTCCTGCTGTACAGGCACCAGCCGCAACGGTCCCTCGGCATCCGCACCACGCCGCGCCCCGAACCCTCGAAAACGGGGCAATACGACAGGTGCGATGCCCGCCAGGCTCCAGCCCCGTGGCCGCCTGATCGGCCGCCAAGAGTGAAACGGATTCCATGAACACTGAGGATGCAAAGCGCGTCCTAGAGACCGCGCTCATCTGCGCGCAGCAGCCCATGCCGCTGCGCGACATGCGTACGCTGTTCGACGACCAGATCAATCCCGACACCTTGCGCAGCCTGCTCGACGAACTGGTGCGCGACTGGGAAGGGCGCGGCGTCGAGTTGGTGGCGCTGGCGACGGGCTGGCGTTTCCAGAGTCGCCCCGAGATGCGCGAATACCTCGACCGCCTTCATCCGGAAAAGCCGCCGAAGTACTCGCGTGCCACGATGGAGACGCTCGCCATCATTGCCTACCGTCAGCCGGTGACGCGTGGCGACATCGAAGACATCCGCGGGGTGACGGTCAGCAGCCAGATCATCAAGCAGCTCGAAGACCGTGGCTGGATCGACGCGATCGGCTACCGCGAGGCCCCCGGCCGTCCGGCGCTGTATGCGACCACGCGCCAGTTTCTCGACGACCTGGGCCTCGCCTCGCTCGAGCAGCTGCCGGCGCTCGACGGCATGGCGCCGGCGGCCGCGGCCCTTCAGGAGGCGCTGCCCGAGCAAGCGTCTCTGCTCGACGCGATGGTCCCGCAAGATGGCGGGAACGAAGAGGGTCCGGAGCCGGCAGATGCCCAGGCGGCGCCTGAAACGGCGGATTCCGCTGCCTTCGCCGGCGAATCGGTCGAGGCGCCCGAGATCAATGCAGCTGCGGCGGAGACGCCCGAAGTGGCGGAGCCTTCCGCCGACGATGCAGCTTCAGCTATCGACGATGAACCATCGTCACAACACCAGGCTTGACGCCCACACGCATGAACGCACCCGACGACAGCTTGCCTGCGCCCGAAGTCAACGACGGCGCGGCGAACGCCAGCAACGAAGCACAGGAGCCTGCTGCGCAGGACGCACCGGTGCGACGCCGGCGAACCACCCGCAAGGCCGCCGACAAGCCGGTGCAGGAGGGGGCGGCCGCAACCGACGCGCCGCCGCCGACTGAGGCTGCCGAAGCGGCCGAGGCTCCCGCGACTCCCGTGAAGCGCCCGCGCCGGCGCAAGGCGGCTGCCGAGGACACGGTGGCGGCCGGCGAAGGCGCCGTGGCGAACGCCGAGAGCGAGCCGGCGACGCAGCGCAGCGAGCCCGCGGAGGCGGCCGAACCGGTGCGTGCGGTCGAGGAGGCGGCGAAGGAGCCGTCTGCCGGCACGATGGTCGCCGCCGCGGAGCCCGGCGAAAGCCGGGGCGAAGCTGAAGCCGCAGGCGAGGCGGAAGGTGACGGCGCGCAGGATTCGGCCGCCGACGGCGAGGGGCGAGGCCGCCGTGGCCGCAACCGCCGCCGCGACCGCAACCGTGGCGAGCGTGGCGCGGAGGGCGCCGCCGGCGAGCAGCCGCCGCAACAACAACAGCAGCAGCAGCGCGGAGGTGGCCGGGGCGCTCAGCTGCAGGCGCTGGCCGTCGAACGTTTTGCCGACGTGCAGTCCGCCGAGTACGACACCGACCTGGAGCCCGCCGAAGAGGCGGACGCCGAGCCGACCAAGCGTGTGCTGCGTCCGGAGCCAGAGGCGCCGAAGCTGCACAAGGTGCTGGCCCAGGCCGGCATCGGGTCGCGTCGCGACATGGAGCAGCTCATCCTCGAAGGGCGCATTTCGGTCAACGGCGAGCCCGCGCACATTGGCCAGCGCATCTCGTTCGGCGACCAGGTCAAGGTGAGCGGCAAGGCCATCAAGCTGCGCATCGCGCCGCCGCCGGCCCGTGTGCTGGCCTACCACAAGCCGATCGGCGAGGTGGTCACCCACAACGACCCCGAGAATCGACCGACCGTCTTCCGTCGACTGCCCAAGCTGCAGCAGGGCAAGTGGCAATCGGTCGGCCGGCTCGACATCAACACTGAAGGCTTGTTGCTGTTCACCAACTCCGGCGAGCTGGCGAACCAGTTGATGCACCCGCGCTTCGGCGTCGAACGTGAATACGCCGTGCGCGTGCTGGGCGCACTGGACGAAGAATCTCGCCAGAAGCTGCTTGACGGCGTCGAGATCGACGGCCAGCAGGCAGCATTCCGGTCCATCGAGGAAGGCGGTGGCGATGGCGCCAATCGCTGGTATCGCGTGGTCATCTCCGAAGGCCGCAACCGTGAGGTGCGCAAGCTGTTCGATTCCGTCGGGTTGGCGGTCAGCCGCCTCATCCGCATCCGCTACGGGACGGTGGTGCTTCCGCGTGGACTGAAGCGCGGCGTGTGGGTCGAACTCGACGAAAACGACGTGCGCGCAATCCGGCGCCTGGCGGGCGGCGAAGCCCGCAACGCTGAAGGCCAGCCCGAAGGGGAGCGCGGCGGCAACAACCGCGGCCGCCGCAACAAGCAGGGCAAGGGCGGGGGGCAGCAGGCCAAGGGTCCGGGCAACGGTCCGGGCGGCAAGAAGGGTGGTCAGCAGCAGAACCAGCGCCGCGGCGGCGGCCAGGGTCGCGGCAACCAGCAGCCGATGGGTGATGCCGGTGAGCCGCAGGATCCGATGTTCATCCCCAACCCGCTGGAACAGACCTTCGACCGGCGGTTTGCCACCGGCTCGAAGCGCATCAACGCCGGCTTCGGCCGCCCGAGCCAGGACGGCGGATCGCAAGGCGGCGGCGGCAACAAGAAGGGTGGCCCGCGCCAGCCCGACCCGATGCAGACCTCCATCGGCTACATCGGCGCCGACGCGTTCTTCCGCAAGGTGGGCGGCGGTGGACGCCGAGGCGGCGGGGGTGGTGGCGGCGGCGGTGGGGGTGGTGGCGGTGGAAGGCGTGGCCGCTGACAGCATCGGACAGGCGAAGCGTCCATCGGCAAAACCGCTTCGCGCAGTACAATCGAAAACTTTGCTAAATCATTGATTCTGGAGAAGAAACATGGGCGTGGAACGCACTCTTTCGATCATCAAGCCGGACGCCGTTGCCAAGAACGTCATCGGCCAGATCTACACCCGCTTTGAAAGCGCCGGCCTCAAGGTCGTGGCTGCCAAGATGGCGCACCTGTCGCGCGGCGAAGCCGAGGCTTTCTA
>CAMLNA010000143.1 GCA_946481025.1 uncultured Rivibacter sp. | reverse complement strand
CCTTGCCCACCGCGATGGAGTTCTGCCCGTCGGCCGTGACGATGTTCAGCACGCCGGGCGGCATGCCGGCACGCAGGGCCAGCTCGGCCACGGCCAGGGCCGACAGCGGGGTCTGCTCGGCCGGCTTCAGCACCACCGGGCAGCCCGCGGCCAGCGCCGGCGCGACCTTGCGGGTGATCATCGCGATCGGGAAGTTCCACGGCGTGATGGCCGCGCACACCCCGATGGCCTGCTTGATGACGAGATAGCGCTTGTTGTTGTCGGTGGTCGGGATGGTCTCGCCGTAGACGCGCTTGGCTTCTTCGGCAAACCATTCGATGAAGCTCGCACCGTAGACCACCTCGCCGCGGGCTTCGGCCAGCGGCTTGCCCTGCTCGGCCGTCATGATGCGGCCCAGGTCGTCGGCATGCTGGTTCAGCAGCGCGAACCACTTCATCAGCACCGCGGCGCGCTCCTTGGCGGTCTTGGCGCGCCAGGCCGGCCAGGCCTTGTCGGCCGCGGCGATGGCGGCCTCGGTATCGGCCGCTCCCAGGTTGGCCACGTCGGCCAGCTTGGCGCCGGTGGCCGGGTCCACCACGTCGAAGCGGGCGCCGCCCCGGATCCATTCGCCGTTGACCAGCGCGTCGGTCTTGAGCAGGGTCGGGTCCTTCAGTGCGGCCAGGGGGGAAGTCTTCATGTCCATGAGGTCTCTCTCTATGGTGGGTTCGGCTGCGCGCGGCAGCCGGGGAATTTACCGCGACGGGGGCGGGGCTGCACGGCGGGGCGGCAAGGCCCCGCTGGCCCTTCTCAGCGGCAGGCCACCCCGGGCATCACGCAGAGCATCTCGTACAGGAGGTTGGCGCCCAGCAGAGCCGTGTTGCCCGAAGGGTCGTAGGGCGGCGCCACCTCGACCAGGTCGGCTCCCACGACGTTGAGGCCGCGGCAGCCCCGCACGATCTCCAGCGCCTGGGGCACGCTGAGTCCGCCGATCTCCGGCGTGCCGGTGCCGCCCGCGAAGCTGGGGTCGATGCCGTCGATGTCGAAGCTGATGTAGACCGGGTGCTCGGGGCCGATGCGTTCGCGCACCTGCGCCATCAATGGCGCGAGCGACCGGTACCACACCTCGTGCGCCTGCACGACGGTGAAGCCCTGCGAGCGCGACCAGTCGAAGTCGTCGGCTGCGTAGCCGGTGCCGCGCAGGCCGATCTGCCAGACCCTGTCGCTGGCGAGCAGCCCTTCCTCGACCGCGCGGCGGAACGGCGTGCCGTGCGCGAATCGCTCGCCGAACATCTCGTCGTTGATGTCGGCATGGGCATCCACGTGCACCAGCGCCACCGGGCCGTGCCTGCGCGCCATCGACCGCAGAATGGGCAGCGCGATGGTGTGGTCGCCGCCCAGCGTGAGCGGCCTGCAGCCGTGGGCCAGCACGTCGTCGTAGAAGGCGCTGATGATGGCCAGCGACTTGTCGAGCGAATAGGTGTTGATGGGCACGTCGCCCAGGTCGGCCACCTGCAGGTTGTCGAACGGGGCCGCTCCGGTGGCCATGTTGTAGGGCCGCAGCAGCGCGGACTCGGCGCGGATCTGCCGCGGCCCGAAGCGCGCGCCGGCCCGGTTGGAGGTGCCGATGTCCAGCGGCACGCCGATGAACGCGGCGTCGAGCCCTTGCGCCGAACTCGCCGCCGGCAGCCGCATCATGGTGGCCAGGCCCGCGAATCGGGGCGTCGCGTTGCCGCTTTGCGGCTGGTTGGGCCGGGCAGTCTTCATGGCAGGTCAACGGCGGCGCCCGCGCAGCCATTCCAGCACCAGCAGCAAGCTGGTGGTGAAGACGATGAGCAGCGTGGCCACAGCGGCGATGGTGGGCGAGATGTTCTCGCGAATGCCGGTGAACATCTGGCGCGGCAGCGTCACCTGCTCGGGGCCGGCGAGGAAGAGCGTGACGACCACCTCGTCGAACGAGGTGGCGAAGGCGAACAGCGCGCCCGAGATGACGCCCGGCGCGATGACGGGCAGCGTGACCCGGAAGAACGTGGTGAGCGGCGAGGCGCCCAGGCTCAGGCTGGCCCGCACGAGGTTGTGGTTGAAGCCCTGCAGCGTGGCCAGCACGGTGGTGAGCACGAAGGGTGCGCCCAGCGCCGCATGCACGATGACGAGGCCGATGTAGCTGTCGGCCAGTCCCAGGTTGGCGAAGAACAGGTAGGTGCTCACGCCCACCACCACGATGGGCACCACCATCGGCGCGATGAGCACGCTCATCAGCAGGCCCTTGAAGGCGAACTGCGTGCGGGCCAGCCCCGCCGCGGCGGCGGTGCCCAGCACGGTGGCCAGCAGGGTGGCCGCCGGCGCGACGATGAAGCTGTTGCGGGCGGCGCGCCCCCATTCGGCCGACGTGAACAGGTTCTCGTACCACTTCAGCGAGAAGGCCGGGATCGGATACGCCAGGAAGGAGCTCTCGCTGAACGACAGCGGAATGATCACGACGATGGGCGCGAGCAGGAACAGCAGCACGCCCACGCAGGCCGCGCGCAGCGCCCACCAGCCGAGCTTGTCCAGCGGCGTGGCATAGGCGGGGAAGACTGGCAGGGCGGGCATCCACTTGTTCATGGCCGGTTCATCCCAGGCTGAGTTCGGACTTCACGACGCGGCGGTACACCGCATAGAGCACCAGCGTGGCGACCAGCAGCACGGCGCCCAGCGCGCAGGCCATGCCCCAGTTGACGGTCACGTTGGTGTACTGCGCGATGTAGTAGCTCAGCATCTGGTCGTCTGCGCCGCCCAGCAGCGCGGGGGTGACGTAGTAGCCGATGCTGAGGATGAACACGAGCAGCGCCCCAGCGCCGATGCCGGGGTAGGTCTGCGGCACGTAGACGCGGAAGAAGGCCGCCAGCGGCGCGCTGCCCAGGGACACCGCGGCGCGCAGGTAGGTGGGGGGCACGCTCTTCATCACGCTGTACAGCGGCAGGATCATGAAGGGCAGGAGGATGTGCGTCATGGCGATCACCACGCCGGTGCGGTTGAAGAGCAGAGCCAGCGGTTCGCTGGTGAGACCCAGCGCCATGAGTCCGCGGTTGACCAGCCCTTCGGACTGCAGCAGCACGATCCATGCGGCCACGCGCACGAGGATGGAGGTCCAGAACGGCACCAGCACCAGCGTCATGAGCACGTTGGCGCGGCGGGCTGGCAGCGTGCTCAGCCAGTAGGCCAGCGGGTAGCCGAGCAGCAGGCACCACAGCGTGACCACCGCGCTGATGCCGAAGGTGCGCGCCAGGATCGCGCCGAAGGCGCGCTGCTGCGGCTCCACCCGCTCGACATCGCCCTGCGCATTGCGGCGCAGGTCCACCGAGGCCAGCAGGTAGTCGGGCGTCCAGCGCGAGCCGTTCTTGGCGATCGCCTGCCAGTATTTCGGCTCGCCCCAGCGCTCGTCCACTTCGAGCAGGCGGGCCTTCACCTCGGCGGGCGAACCGTCGAGGGGCAGCGCCTTGTAGGCGTTGAGCACCAGCGAGCGCGCGCCGGGCGTGTCGCTGTTGAGCCGGCGCGCCAGCGCGCCGGCATCGGCACGGTCGGGCAGGGCCGCCAGGTCGGCTGCCAGCGCGGCGAAGGCGGCGGGCCCCGGCGTCTCGTCGCGCCCCCAGCCCTGCTGCAGCGCCGCCACGGTGCGCGGCAGCGCGTTGGCAACCTCCGGGTTCTCGACCGCGCGCTTGAGCAGTGTCGCGATGGGCACGATGAAGGTGAGCAGCAGGAACACCAGCAACGGCAGCACCAGCATCAGCGCGCGCAGCTTGCGCCGCCGCTCGGCGCGGGCCAGCGAGCGGCGCAAGCCCTGCGGGCTCGCCACGGCGGGAAGCGGAGGCGCCAAGGTGGTCATGACGACACCCCGCCCGCTGAGTACAGCGGCCACCCCTCCGGGAGGGGGGCGGGCCTTGCTTGGGGGCGGCCCGGCGCGGCGGCCCGGGGGGTGCAGGTTGGCACCGGATGTCTCATGGGCTTACTGGGTGGCCCAGGCGGCGAAGCGCTTCTCGAGTTCCTCGCCCTGGTCGGCCCAGAACTTGAGGTTGAACTGCAGCGCGTCCTTCGAGTTGGCGGGGGCGGTGGGCAGGTTGCTCAGCACCTTGGCGTCGAGCTTGGCCAGGGCCTTGTTGTTGGTCGGGCCGTAGGCGATGTGCCGGGCGTATTCGGCCTGGGTGTCGGGCTGGCTCGCGAAGGCGATGAACTTGAGCGCGGCGTCCTTGTTGGGCGTGCCCTTGGGGATGACCCAGTAGTCGAGGTCGTAGATGCCGCCGGTCCAGCTGATCCTGAGGTTGCGTCCCTCGCGGTTGGCGGCGTCGATGCGGCCGTTGTAGACCGTGGTCAGTGCCACGTCGCCGGCCACCAGGAACTGCGGCGGCTGGGCCCCGGCCTCCCACCACTGGATGCTGGGTTTCAGTTCGGTGAGCTTCCTGAACGCGCGTTCCGCGCCGTCCTTGGTGGCCAGCACCTTGTAGACGTCGGCCGACTTCACGCCGTCGGCCATGAGCGCGAACTCGAGGTTGTAGCGGGCGCCCTTGCGCATGCCGCGCTTGCCGGGAAACTTCTTCGTGTCCCAGAAGTCGGCCCAGCTCTTCGGGCCTTCCTTCAGCTTGTCGCCGTTGTAGGCCATCACGGTGGACCAGACGAACACGCCGATGCCGCATTCGGTCACGGCCGCCGGCAGGAAGCTGGCCTTGTCGCCGATCCGGCTGTAGTCGAGCCTCTCGAACAGGCCTTCGTCGCATCCGCGCGCGGCATCGGGCGACTCGACCTCCACCACGTCCCAGGTGACCTTCCGGGTCTCGACCATGGCCTTGATCTTGGCCTGCTCGCCGTTGTATTCGACCGGCACCACCTTGATGCCGGTCTTCTCGAACGGCTCGTAGTAGGCCTTCTTCTGCGCATTGGCGTTGGCGCCGCCGAAGTTCACGACGGTGATCTGCTGCTGGGCGAGGGCCGGCAGGGCGAGCATCGCGACAGCGGAGAACAACAGGCTCTTTTTCATCGACAGGCTCCTTGGAGGGGCGGGGTGGGAAAGGGGTGGGTTAGGCCGCGTAGATGCGCGTCTGCTCGGGCGGCAGTTCCAGCCAGACGGCATCGCCTGCCTGGGGCGGGGGGGCACCGGCCAGTGGCTGCTTCACCGTGGCCTCGGGCTGGCCTTCGCCCAGGCTGCACAGCAGGCGCAGGTGGTCGCCGTGGTAGATGACGCCGCTCACGCGCGCCTGCAGCACGTTGCTGCGTTCGGTGGGGGCTGCGGCGTGCAGCACGATGCGCTCGGGGCGGATGCCGGCTTCGACCTGCGCTCCCACGGCGCAGCCGTTGACGTTGGCGCCGGTGATCACCCGGCCGTCGGCCAGCACGATGCCGCAGCGTTCGTCGTCCGCGGCGCGCACCGTGCCCTTGAGGAAGGTGCTGTCGCCGATGAAGCCGGCGACGAAGCGGTTGGCGGGCGTCTCGTACATGCGCTCCACCGGGTCGATCTGCTGGATGGCGCCGTCGTTGAACACCGCCACCCGGTCGCTCATGGTGAGCGCCTCGCCCTGGTCGTGCGTCACGTACACGAAGGTCACGCCCAGCTGGCGATGCAGCTCCTTCAGCTCGATCTGCATGTGCTCGCGCAGTTGCTTGTCCAGCGCGCCCAGGGGTTCGTCCATCAGCACGAGCTGCGGCTCGAAGACGAGCGCACGCGCCAGTGCAACGCGCTGCTGCTGGCCGCCGGAAAGCTGGGCCGGGTAGCGGTCGGCCATGCCCTGCAGGCGCACCATGTCGAGCGCACGCGCCACGCGTTGCGCCTGCTCCTGCTTCGGGGCCTTGCGCACGCTCAAGGGGTAGGCCACGTTCTGCGTCACCGTCATGTGCGGGAACAGGGCGTAGTTCTGGAACACCATGCCGAAGTGGCGCTTGTGCGGCGGCGTGCGCGTGATGGGCCTGCCCGCCAGCTCGATTTCGCCCGCGGTGGGCGACTCGAAGCCGGCCAGCATCATGAGCGTGGTGGTCTTGCCCGAGCCCGAGGGGCCGAGCAGCGTGAGGAACTCGCCGGCGCGGATTTCGAGGTCGAGCTGGCGCACGACGAGCTGCACGCCGTCGTAGGTTTTCTGCACGCCGCGAAACCGCACCAGGGCTTCGCGTTCAGGCTGGGCGGCAGCGGCGAGAACGGCTTCGGCGGCGGATCCCTTGGCGGCCATCACCGTTCCACCGCGGCGAAGCTGTCTTCGAGGATCTGCAGGCCTTCGGCCAGCAGCGCGTCGGGGGCGGTCAGCGGCACGAGGATGCGGATGACGTTGCCGTAGCTGCCGCAGGACAGCAGGATCAGCCCCCGGCGAGCCGCCTCCGCGACCACCCGTCGCGTGAGTTCGGCGTCGGGCTGCGACACATCGCCACCCTTGCCGAGCTCGATGGCGACCATGGCGCCCAGCCCGCGCACGTCGACGATGGCCGGCACCCTGGCGGCCAGGCGCCGCAGGCCAGCCTTCAGCGCCTCTCCCATGGCCTGGGAGCGTTGCAGCAGCTTCTCGTCTTCGAAGGCCTTGAGCACCGCCAGCGCCGCGGCGCAGCCGATGGGCGAGCCGGCATAAGTGCCGCCCAGCCCGCCGGGGCCGGGAGCGTCCATCACGTCGGCGCGGCCGACCACCCCCGAGATAGGGAAGCCGCCGGCAAGCGACTTGGCGGTGGCGATGAGGTCGGGCGCCACCGGCCACTGCTCGCTGGCGAACCAGGTGCCGGTGCGGCCGGCGCCGGTCTGCACCTCGTCGGCGATGAGCAGGATGCCGTGGCGGTCGGCCAGCGCCTTCAGCCCGGCGATGAACTCGGGCGGCGCCACGTAGAAGCCGCCCTCGCCCTGCACCGGCTCCACGATGAAGGCGGCGACCCGGTCGGCCTCGATGTCGTTCTTCAGGATGGTTTCGACCGAAGCCAGGGCGTCGTCCACGCTCACCCCGTGCAGCGCATTCGGGAAAAGAGCATGGAACACCTCGCCGGGGAAGGGCCCGAAGCCGCTCTTGTAGGGCGCGACCTTGCCGGTGAGCCCCAGGGTCATGAGCGTGCGGCCGTGATAGCCGCCCGTGAAGGCGATGACGCCGCCGCGGCGGGTGTAGGCACGGGCGATCTTCACCGCGTTTTCCACCGCCTCGGCGCCGGTGGTGAGGAACAGCGTCTTCTTGTCGAAGGCGCCGGGGGCGAGTGCATTCAGCCGCTCGGCCAGCTCGACGTAGGGCTCGTAGGCCACCACCTGGAAGCAGGTGTGGGTGTAGCGGTCGAGCTGCTCGCGCACGGCGGCGACCACGCCCGGGTGGCAGTGGCCTGTGTTGAGCACCGCGATGCCGCCGGCGAAGTCGATGTAGCGCCGCCCTTCGACGTCCCACAGCTCGGCGTTGCCGGCGCGGCTCGCAAAGATCTCGTGCGCCTGGCCGACCCCGCGCGGCACGGCGGTACGGCGGCGGGCCATGAGGGCGGCATTGGTCAGTTGGGCTTCGCGTTGCATGGCGGCATGTCTCCCGTGATCCGATGCCATGCACTCTAGGCGGCCGACCCGGGCGATACCATGTACACGGCGCCGGTGCTTGCAGCGCACTGTGCAGGCCGGAACCCCTGTACGGGATGACCCTAAGGTGCCCCACGCTGGTGCCCCCGGAGAGCGATGTTTACCCTCAACCCCACGTCCCCGATCCCGCTGGTCACCCAGGTCGTCGACGGCCTGCGCCGCATGATTGCCGAGCAGGCCCTGAAGCCGGGGGCCAAGCTGCCGTCAATCCGCGGCTTCGCGGCCTCGCACGGCGTGAGCGTGTTCACCGTGGTGGAGGCCTACGACCGCCTGGTCGCGCAGGGCTGGCTGGTGTCGCGCGCCAACGCGGGCTTTTTCGTGAAGCGGCGGGCGGGCGACGCACCGGCGGCGGGCGAGGGCCCGGGCAGCGACCCGCGCTTCGACGCGCGCTGGTACCTGCAGCAGATCTTCGAGTCGCGCAACCTGCCGCTGAAGGCCGGTTGCGGCTGGCTGCCGCAGGACTGGCTGTTCGAGGAAGGCGTGCGGCGCAGCCTGCGCCACCTCGCGACCGACGGCGTCGAACTCGGCGGCTATGGCCTGCCGCACGGCCACATGGCGTTGCGGCTGCTGATCGCCGAGACCCTGGCCGAAAGGCAGATCGCGGTGGGCGCGGAGCAGGTGCTGCTGACCCAGGGCTCGAGCCAGGCGCTGGACCTGGTGGCCCGCCAGCTGCTGAAGCCCGGCGACGTGGTGCTGGTGGACGAGCCCGGCTACCCGAACCAGATGTTCATGCTGCGGTTCTTCGGCGCGCACCCGGTGGGCGTGCCGCGCCTGCCCGAGGGCTACGACCTGCCCGCGCTGGAGGCGCTGCTGGTGCAGCACAGGCCCAAGGCCTTCTTCACCCAGCCGCGGCTGCAGAGCCCGACCAATTCGGTCACGCCGCTGGCGCAGCTGTTCCGGCTGCTGCAGCTGGCGGAGGCCCACGACCTCACGCTGGTGGAGAACGACCTCTACGCCGACCTCGACCCGGAGCCGCGCCCATCGCTGGCCAGCCTCGACCAGCTGCGGCGGGTGGTGCACATCGGCAGCTACTCCAAGACCATCTCGCCCAACCTGCGGGTGGGCTACGTGGTGGCCCGGCCGGAGCTGCTGGACAGCCTGGCGCAGCTCAAGATGGTGTCGGGCCTCACCTCATCGGACCTCACCGAGCGCCTGGCCTTCGGCGTGCTCACGGAGGGCCGCTGGCGCAAGCACCTGAAGTCGCTGCGCGACCGGCTGGCGCAGGCGCATGGCCAGGTGGCCGCCAAGCTGGCGGCGCTGGGCTTCGAGCTGTTCCACGAGCCGAAGGCGGGGCTGTACCTGTGGGCGCGCCACCCTGACCTGACCGACAGCGCCCTTCTGTCGCGGCTGGCCGCGGCAGAAGGGGTGATGCTGGGCCCCGGGGAGCTTTTCCTGGTGTCGCCGCACCCGACCGGCTGGCTGCGCTTCAACGTGGCCTTCAGCCACGACGAACGGCTCTACGGCTTTCTGGCCGCGCAGATCCAGCTGCACGCGCAAGGCGCCGCCGCCTGAGCGGCCGGGGACTCCCGGCTGCCTCGGCCGGAAGGGGCCGCTTCCTATAATCGCCCGTTACGCCGCGCCCCTGCGGCACACCCACCACGCGCTCCACGAGAGAACCGGATGAAAGCCGCAGAGATCCGCAACACCTTCCTGAAGTTCTTCGAGTCCAAGGGCCACACCATCGTGGCCTCCAGCCCGGTGGTGCCCGGCGACGACCCGACGCTGCTGTTCACCAATGCCGGGATGAACCAGTTCAAGGACGTGTTCCTGGGCTTCGACAAGCGGCCCTACAACCGCGCCACCACCGCGCAGAAGTGCATCCGCGCCGGCGGCAAGCACAACGACCTCGAGAACGTGGGCTACACCGCGCGCCACCACACCTTCTTCGAGATGCTGGGCAACTTCAGCTTCGGCGACTACTTCAAGCGCGACGCCATCAAGTACGCCTGGGAGCTGCTGACCGAGCATTTCAAGCTGCCGGCGTCCAAGCTGTGGGTCACGGTGTATGCCGAGGACGACGAGGCCTACGACATCTGGCACAAGGAAGTGGGCGTGCCGGCCGAGCGCATCGTGCGCATCGGCGACAACAAGGGCGCGCGCTACGCCTCCGACAACTTCTGGATGATGGGCGACACCGGCCCCTGCGGCCCGTGCACCGAGATCTTCTACGACCACGGCGAGGGCATCGCCGGCGGCCCCCCGGGCAGCCCCGACGAGGACGGCGACCGCTACATCGAGATCTGGAACAACGTGTTCATGCAGTTCAACCGCGACGAGGCGGGGGTGATGCACAAGCTGCCCAAGCCGAGCGTGGACACCGGCATGGGCCTGGAACGCATCACCGCGGTGCTGCAGCACGTGCACTCCAACTACGAGATCGACCTGTTCGTGGCGCTGCTGGCGGCGGCCAAGAAGGCGGTGGACTTGGCCGGCGCCGGCGACTGCGACAAGGACAGCCCGAGCCTGAAGGTGATCGCCGACCACCTGCGCGCCTGCACCTTTACCGTGGTCGACGGCGTGATCCCGAGCAACGCCGGCCGCGGCTACGTGCTGCGCCGCATCGCCCGCCGCGCCATCCGCCACGGCTACAAGCTGGGCGCGCGCAGGCCCTTCTTCCATACGCTGGTGCCTGCGCTCGTCGAGCAGATGGGCGACGCCTACCCCGAGCTGCGCCAGCACGCGCAGCGCGCGATGGAGGTGCTCAAGCAGGAAGAAGAAGGCTTCTTCCGCACCATCGCCAACGGCATGGAGATCCTCGAAGGCGCGCTGGCCGGCGGCACCCGGGAGCTCGACGGCGAGCTGGCCTTCAAGCTGCACGACACCTATGGCTTCCCGCTCGACCTGACGGCCGACGTGTGTCGCGAGCGCGGTGTGACGGTCGATTCCGCCGGCTTCGACGCGGCGATGAACCGCCAGCGCGAGCAGGCCCGCGCGGCCGGCAAGTTCAAGATG
>CAMLNA010000142.1 GCA_946481025.1 uncultured Rivibacter sp. | reverse complement strand
CGAGGCCCACAGGCCGAGCAGCAACGTGATGAACAGCGGGAGGCGGCGGCACAGCGGCAAGACAGCGGTAACTTGAGGCATGGGGCCGCAGCCTAGCGGCAAATCAACTGCGGCAACTCCATAGGCACCCGCTCAGGCTCCTATCGGCGTGCATTTGCAACGATCGTGCGCTCTATCCTTGATAGGGGAGCGGCGTGTTGCTAGTATAACGTTCGTTATAACCTCCAGGTCGCACCCATGTCCGCCCTCAAGCTCACTCAAATCGGCAATTCGCTAGGGTTGATCCTGCCCAAGGAAGTGTTGGCCAGGCTGAAGGTCGGCAAAGGCGACACGCTGTACATCACCGAAACCCCTGAGGGGGTGGCACTCACACCCTATGACCCGGCATTCGAAGAGCAGCTGGAGCTCGGGCGTGAGTTCATGCGTGAATACCGCGATACCTTCCGTGCGCTGGCCAAATGAGCTGGCGGTGGATCGACAAGCGGCTCTTGATCCTGCTGCATGATGAGAGTCTGGCCGACCATGGCGGCGCCTCCGGCCTGCGCGACGAAGGGTTGCTCGACTCCGCGCTCGCGCGGCCACAAAACCTGCTGGCTTACGGTGACCCGGACTTCGCCGAATTGGCAGCGGCCTATGCACATGGCCTGGCAAAGAACCACCCATTTGTCGACGGCAACAAGCGAGCCGCCTTCCTGTCGGCCGGCTTGTTCCTGGCCTTGAATGGGCATCGCCTCACGGCGAGTCAGGCAGACGCGACCCTTGCCGTGTTCTCGCTGGCAGCGGGTGATTGGAGCGAAGCCGACTTCGCCAGCTGGGTCCGCACCCACAGCGCCGCGCGCGGCTGAGCCCTTTCAGCCCCTCAAAACACCCAGCCGCCCCCCAGCGCCAGCTCCCGCGAACGCTGCTGCGAACCCAGCCGGTCGGCGCCGGCGCGCAGCCACCAGCCCTGCCAGCCCAGCGACACGGTGGCGCGGCGCTCGTGCACATGCCATTGCACACCGGCGTCCACCGCACCCAGCCGCTGGCGCCAGGCGATGGCGGGCAGCATGCCGAAGTCGTGCACCCAGTCGCCGCCCAGCTCCAGCGTGCCGCTGGCGCCGGCCTGCCATGCGGCGCGGGCCGACCACACGCCGCGCAACCGGTGCGTGTAGCCCTCCTGGCTGTTGCGGCCCATGACGAGCGGCCGGTAGATCACGAAGCCGTCGGCGTCGTAGCTCTGCGTCTGCGTGGACAGCGTGGCGTACTGCTGCGGCAGCTGGCGCCAGCGCAGCCAGCCGAGGTCGCGCACGCCCAGGCTCGCGCTCCAGGCCTCGCCGCGCCAGCCCACTTCACCGCCCAGCAGCGCCCCGGTGCCGGTGTCGCCCTTGGCTCCCTGGAACGGGAAGCGCAGGCGGTCATCGGCATGGGCGGACTGCAGGTCGAACGCATAGGTGGCACTGGACGCCTCGAAGCTCACCGGCCCCTCCAGGCGGCGCTGGCGCCAGTGGCGCAGCTGCAGCACCTGGGCGGACAGGTTGGCCTGCCACTGCGCGGCCGGCTCGAACCGGTAGCCGACTTCCAGCCCGCCACCCTGGAAGGACTCGTAGCGCAGCCGGGTCTGCCATTGCCGGTCGGTCGCGGGGGTTGCGTCGCTGTTGATCTGCTGCACCAGCTCCAGCGTGTCGCGGGTGGTCACCAGCACGGCGCTGTTGCGCGCCAGCACGCTCCAGCGCCAGGCGCCGGTGTCGAGGCTCATGCGGACCTCGTCGTCCACATAGGCGATGTTGCGGCCGCTGCGGGGGTCGAGGCGCCGCAGCGCCTCGTCTTCGTCGTCGATCGCCGCCAGCGGCACGGCCTCGCCGTGATGCACGGAACGCGCCGAGACCTTCCAGGCCGGCGAAGCAGCCGCGGCCGTCGCGAGGGTGGCGACGACCGCAGCCGCAGCCGCTGCGGCCGCCCTCCTGCCGGTCACAGGCCGAAGTCGAGCGACATGAACTGGCCGTTGCTGAAGGTCAGCATCTTGGTGTTCTCGTCGATCGTGCCCACCAGCGTGGTGCCTTGCATCAGGTTGCCGCTGGTGGCGCCATCCACCCAGTTCAGCGACAGGTTCGACGCCGCCTCGTTGAGCGCGAAGCTCATCACGCCGTTGCCGCCGCGGGTGCCGGTCACGGTGATCACGTTGCGTGCGGTACCGGAGACGATGCTGCGGTACTGCAGGTTCACCGCCGACGGTTCGTCCTCGTGGCTGCGCAGCGACGAGCTGGCCGAAAGCTCCAGCACCGGGCGCCCGGGGGCCGTGACCTGGCCGACGAAGGTGAACGCCACCGTGTGGAAGTTGCTCGTCGAATCGGGCTGCGTGTTGTCGTAGCCGTCGAAGCCGGTGACCGTGGCATCGATGCGACCGTTCAGGAACTCCTGCGCCTGGCCGGCATTGATGTTGCGCAGCGACCCGGCCAGCGTCACCCTGGTGGGCGACAGGCTGGTGCCGCTCGTGTCCCACACCGAGTCGGTGGCCGAGAAGCTGCCCTCGAACTCTGCGGACGGCGTGGTCCAGGTGAGGGTCAGCGTGCCGCCCGAGAACGTGCCGCCGAAGGGCGACACGGCCGTGGGAGAGCCGGGCTCGACTTCGTTGCCGGACGCATCGCGCCAGACGGGCGTCTCGCTCGTGCTGCCGTTGCTCACCTTCAGCGTGCTGGCGGTGCTGCCGTCGCCGTTGATGGCGGCGATCTGCCCCGAGAAGGTCGTGGTCGACATGTTGTTGGCCGCGATGGCGCGCGTGCCGGTGAGCGACCAGGTGTGGTGCCCGTTCACGTCGACCAGCTGGTTGGTGCCTTCCTCGAATGCGGCCGGCAGTTCACCGGTGATCGAGAAGCCGGTGATGCGGCCGAAGGTGCCGGTCAGCGTGGGCGTCACGGTGCCTGCGTAGAAGTTCGCCTGCAGGCTGTTGTTGGCCACCAGCGTGCAGGGCGAGCCGGCGGTGCAGCTGCGCACGCGCTCGCGGGCCCGCGTGGTGTAGCCGAAGCTGCCGTCCGCGTTGGGCGTGATGGTGAAGCCGTGTCGCCATTCGGTGATGGTGGTCGTGTCTCCCGACACCGTGCGGCTCACGTAGTAGCGCGCGCCGCAGCCCACGAAGTTGGCATTGGCCGGCGCAGTGGCGAGCACGGAGACGTTGGCGTCCTGGTACAGCGAGCAGGCGACTGCGGCGAAGTTCGAGAAGTCGCTCATGCCGTCGTTGGCGGTGAGGTCCTCGGCGCGCACGCGGTCGGGCACGGTCTCGCGGCCGGCCTTGTAGTCGTTGTACAGGTCCACCGCCATCAGCAGCGTGCCGGCGTCCTTGAGGAGCATCTCGGCGGGCGCCTGAACGTCGGTCATGGCTTCGCGAAACTTCCACGCTTCGGCATTCGCCGCGCCGGTGGCAATGGAGGTGGCCCCGCCGCGGCTGAACAGCGCGGTCCAGTCGGACTTGATCTGGGTGAACAGGGTCTGCGCCGCGTCGATGGCGCTCGCCTGAGTCGGGGTCACCGCATTGCAGGCGGCGCCTTCGCAGGCCAGGTTGGCTCTGATCGCATCGAGCGCCGCGGGCGGCACCGAGCCGACGAGGGCAGGATCGTTGACGACGGCGACGACGGCGGTGCCGAGGGCGGCCGACACGTCGGTGCCACCGGTCTCGAGCTTGATCGACGGCAGCGAGGCCGCATCGGCCAGCGCGTTCACCACGCATTGCGTCTTGTCGCCGGCGCTGCCGGTGTTGCAGCCCAGCGCGTTGCTGGCGGCCAGCTGGGACACGGCGGTCAGCATCACCGCCAGCTTCTGCTGGTCGGGCGTGGCATTGGCATCGCTCGTGGTGGTGGGCACCACGTTGCTCGGGTTGAAGCCCAGCAGGTGGACCATCGTGGTGACAGCCTGCGTGGCATTGGCCGTCGTCACGCCGCCGGGGGCTTCGGCCGCCGCGGCCACTGCCATCTCGCTGAAGGGCGTCACGCTGGCGCTGGTGGTCACCGTGTCGCTGGTGGCCGCCGGCAGCAGCGAGCGCATGGCAAAGCCGACCGGCAGCGGCTGGGCCTGGCCGCTCACCTCGTCGAGGTGGGTGGTGTTGGCGTTGGCGGTGACCTTGACGACGTAGGGCTGGCCCTTGGTCGTGGTGAAGCTGAGCGTGTACAGGCCCTGCGCGTTGGTCGTGGTCGTGGCCAGCGCCGCGCCGGCGATCGTGCCGTCGGCGTTGATCGCGTGCGCCGTGACGTCGGCGTTGGCCATCAGGCCCTTGGCCGCGGTGCCGGTCAGCGAGACGCTCGCGTTGGGATTGGCAGGCGGAGGCGGGGCGTCACCGCCTCCGCCACCGCCGCAGGCCGCCAACAGGCCGGCGCTGAACATGGCCGCCCACAGTACACGTTGCTGCATGGTTCACTCCTGATTCTTGATCTGCGATGGAACACGACCTGCCGACTGCGCATGCAGAGGGACCAGGGCATCGATTGTTCGGAGCCGACCCGTGCGCTGCCATCGACCGAATGGATGAAATGCCGCCCGCACCACGTGGCGTAGTTCACACGCCCCGCTTCGCTGTTGTGCGCGGCACGTCTTTCGAGGCCGTGATCGCGAGGGGCCTTGTGCTGTAATCCACGCGGTTTTTTGCTGTTGCGCCGTGTCCCGTCTGCCCACGAAAGTCCTGCTGATCGACGACCATGCGCTGTTTCGCGACGCGCTTGCGCTGCTCATCACGCAAAAGCTGCCGGGCCTCTCGCTGCTGCAGGCCGGCTCGATGGCCGAAGCACTGCAGGTGCTGCAGGCCAACCCCGACACCACCCTGGCGCTGCTCGACCTCGGCCTGCCCGACAGCCAGGGCCTCGAATCGCTCGCCCGCGTGCACGACGCCTCGCCGCTGGTGACGGTGGTGGTGCTTTCGGCCGACGAACGAAGGGAAACCATCATCGCGGCCATCGAAGCCGGCGCGGCCGGCTTCATTCCGAAGACCGCGCAAGGTTCCGTGCTCGACAACGCGTTGCGCGTGGTGCTGGACGGCGGCGTATACGTGCCCCGCGAGGCCCTGGAGCCCCCCGGAGCTCAACGGTCCGCCGGCCTGCTGCCGGCCTCCCCCACGCCGCTGGACCTGTCGCCCCGCCAGCTCGACGTGCTCCGGCTGCTGATCGAAGGCAAGAGCAACAAGCTCATCTGCCGCGAGCTCGACCTGTCGGAGTCCACCGTCAAGACCCACCTGGGCGCGATCTTCCGCCGCCTCGACGTGAACAGCCGCACGCAGGCGGTGCTGGCGGCCGCACGGCTGGGCCTGCGGCTGCAGCCACGCAGCACGGTCTGACGATCCGGCAGCACAGGCGCTGCTTCAGAGCTTCCAGAGCAGTTCGAGGCCGTACGCGAGGCTGCGCAGCTCATGGCGCGGCAGCTCGACGAGGCCCTTGCTTTGGCGCGCACGCTCCGAGAAGGTGTACTGCGCCCAGCCGCCGAGCTGCACGTTCGGGTACACGCTCCAGCTGTAGCGCCCCGCCAGGCTCAGGTCGTAGCCGCGCGTGCCCGTGAAGGTCACGCCCGGCTGCGAGGTGTTCTCCAGGCGACGCCAGACCGGCGTGGCGGCTGCCACGCGCAGCCCATAGTGGCTGCGCGCGCCGCGCACCCGCTCCGAATCGAGCGCGAAGCCCACGTGCAGCAACGCCTCGCTGGCGGTCTCGACCACCGTGCCGTGCGACACGTCGGTGGCCCCGTCGGTGCCGGCCACGAAACCGGAACGGGTGAAGGTGTTGGTGCGGAAGCTCGGTCCAGCCAGCGCGAACAACTGACGGTGCAGGCGGTAGTGCAGCAACAGCTTGGTGTGGGTTTCCTGCAGGCTGAACTGGTTGGTCTGCAGCAGCGGGTCGGTGATGGGCGTGCTGCCGATCGTGGCCGCGCCGGTGGTCCAGCGTTCGGTGGACTTGCCCGGCGCGAAAGTGGATTCGCCGTCGAAGGTCATCAGCACATCGGGCGACACCGAGTACAGCGCGCCGGTCACGAGCATCGGGCTGGACACCTCGGCCTTGCTCCGGATCGGCCACATGCTCACGTGTTCCTGGTAGGTGACGGTCTGCCGGCCGAGCCCCAGGAAGTAAGAGAAACCGCGGTCGTCGGCCGGTTCACCGGCGGTGGCGGGCGACTGGGCATGCCCGGCCGCGCACGCGAGCAGCAGCACGGCCGGGCCGGCCAGCGCACGCAAGGTGTGGTGCTTCTTCAAGATGCTTCCGTTGTCGAGTGGGGGAGTCGCGGTGATTGTCGAAATCGACCGCGCCGGCCACATCGTCCGAACGGTGGAGGCACGCGCTGCGCGCCGTGCTGAAGTTCACGCCCCGCGCTGGCGCTCGAGCAGCATCGCGTCGCCGTAGCTGAAGAAACGGTAGCGCCGTTCGATGGCGTGTCGGTACAGCGCCATCACCTGCGCATGGCCGGCAAAGGCCGACACCAGCATCATCAAGGTGCTTTTCGGCAGGTGGAAGTTGGTGACCAGCACGTCGACGACGCGGAAGTCGAAGCCCGGCGTGATGAAGATGTCGGTGTCGCGGGCGCCTGCCTGCAGCTCGCCGCCGCGCGCGGCCGACTCGAGCGCACGCAGCGTGGTGGTCCCCACCGCCACCACCTTGCGGTGCGCGCCCTTCGCGGCGCGGATCGCCTGCACGGTGGACTCGGGCACCTCGAACCATTCGCTGTGCATCTTGTGTTCCGCGAGGTTTTCGGTGCGCACCGGCTGGAAGGTGCCCGCTCCCACGTGCAGCGTGACCCGGGCCGTGCCGACGCCGCGCTCGCGCAATGCAGCCAGCACGGCTTCGTCGAAATGCAGCGCGGCGGTCGGCGCCGCCACCGCGCCGGGCTTGTCGGCGAACACCGTCTGGTAGCGCCGCGCATCGTCGGCCGTGTCGGCATGCGTGATGTAGGGCGGCAGCGGCACGTGGCCGTGGCGCTCCAGCAGCATGAGCGGCTCCTCGGGAAAGCGCAGGTGGAACAGCCCGCCGTCCGGACCGCCGCGTCCCAGGACCTCGGCGTCGAAGGCCTCGGCGAAGCGCACGACGGTGCCCGGCTTCGGCGACTTGCTGGCACGCAGGTGCGCCAGCACTTCGTGGCCCGGCAACACGCGCTCGACCAGGGCCTCGACATGGCCGCCGCTGGACTTGGCGCCGAACAGCCGCGCCTTGATGACCTTGGTGTCGTTGAACACCAGCAGGTCGCCTGCGCCCAGCAGCCCGGGCAGCTCGCGGAACACCCGGTCCACCGGAGCGGATGCGCGGCCGTCGAGCAGGCGCGACGCGCTGCGTTCGGCAGCGGGGTGCTGGGCGACGAGTTCGGGAGGCAGGGCGAAGTCGAAATCGCTCAGCGTGAAGGTGCGGGGAGAAGACATGGCGCGCAGGCTGTACCGGCCTGGTGGGATGGCGAGGTGCGCATTCTCACATCCTCGCAATGAAGGAAGGCCGCTCACGCGGCCTTCCTTTCGCTCAGCGGGACATGGCCCGACGGAACTCGGCGTCGTCGAGCAGCTGCCCGACCAGCTTGCGGTACAGGCTGGTGTACTCGTTGACGGCCGCCGGGATGGCCACCGCGCCGACGAACGAGGATTCCCAGCTCGCCGAGACCTTGAGCTCCTTGTCATAGACGGTCCGGCCGGCACGCACGACGACGAAGCGCGCGCCCAGCGTGCCGCTGGCTTGGCTCACCGGCACCGCGAGTTCGCTCTGGGTGAGCTGGCCCTGGATCACGGTGGTGGAGGCGCCGTCAAGCAGGCCCGCAGACTTCAGCTCGGTGGCCAGCGTTTCCTTCAGGTACTTGGCGAACGAGCCGTCGATGGGCGACGACAGCGTGTTCGAGCGCACGTCCAGCCCGGCATCGAAGCCCGCAGGCTTGCCGGGCGCGGGGGTGAACTCGCCCAGCGCGGCAGGCGCCATGCCGGAGGCCTTGGCCTTCTGGATGTTGTCGACGCTGGGCGATGGCGCCCCCATCTTGATCTGCGCGCAACCGGTGAGCGCGGCCGCCCCCGCAACGAGCACGGCGCACAGCAGCCGCGAAGAGCTTGCGATGAAGAACATGTCCTGCACTCCCTTCCTCACTTGAACGCCGCGTCCTGCGACAGGTCGTTGAGCGCCGTGCTGACGACCTGCCTGGTCATCATGCGCACGCCCGCCTCGATGTTGTCGACCTTGACGGCGTTGTCCGGCGTCTTGCTGGCGCCCACCGTCGTGTGGATGGCGTGACGCGCCGTTTTCGTCAGCGCCTCGGCCTGTCCGTTGCCGAGGTACCTGACCGTGCAGACATAGCCGTCGGACACCTGGGAGCCCGCGAGGCCGAAGGTCAACCCTGCCGCGAAGCCCTTGCTGAAGGCGTCGTCGGTGAGCGGCACGTTGTTGAGCGTCACGCTCAGCAGCGCGCCGCCGGCCACCGGCTTGCCGTCGACCTGCGAGAACAGGCCGCTGCCCTGGACCTGCTCGGTCACCTGCGCCTTGAGGAATTCGGTGGCCTGGGCGTTGGCCACGCCCTTGGTCTGGAATTCGAAGACCAGCTGCACCGGCTTGGCCTGCGCCGGCTTCCTGAACTGCGCGGCATTGACCTCCTTGGTGCTGCCGTCGACGTAGTGGGTGGCGCAACCGGTGAGCGCTGCGGCGCCCATCAGTGCAAAGACGCGCGCAGCGCGCCGCAGCCCGGCCGACATGGCCGAGAAGTTCTTCCTCATGGATCCCTCCGGAACTTGGACTTGACTTGGTTTTTAACGCGGTGCGGGCGCGCCGCGCGCGGCGATGCTAGCAGCGCTGGTGGAGGCGGCAGAATGCCCCGCCATGCCGAACGACGAGTCGAAGGCTGCCGGCAAACCGGTGAAGGCCGAGAAGTCCGCCCCGCAACGGGCCATGGAAAAACTCGGCCTCGTGCGCGACATCGACCTCGCCCTGCATCTGCCGCTGCGCTACGAGGACGAGACCCGCATCACGCGCATTGCCGATGCGCACGACGGCGAGCCCGCGCAGGTGGAGGGCGTCGTGACCGACAGCCGCATCGAATTCCGCCCGCGGCGCCAGCTCGTGGTGCGGCTCGACGACGGCAGCGACGAGCTGGTGCTGCGCTTCCTGCACTTCTACCCCTCCCACCAGAAGACGCTGGCCGTGGGCAAGCGCTTGCGCGTGCGCGGCGAGCCGCGCGGCGGCTTCCTCGGCCGCGAGATGGTGCACCCGACGTTCAAGGCAGTGGACGAGGACACGCCGCTGGCCGCCGCATTGACGCCGGTGTACCCCACCAGCGCGCAGCTGCCGCAGGCCTACCTGCGCAAGGCCGTGACCTCGGGACTCTCGCGCGCATCGCTCGACGAACTGCTGCCGCCGGCGATGGTGCCCAGGCACCTGCCCACGCTGAAGGAGGCGCTGCACTTCCTGCACCACCCGGCGCCCGACGTGAGCCTGGCGACCCTGGAGGACCATACGCACCCGGCGTGGCAACGGCTGAAGTACGAGGAGCTGCTGGCCCAGCAGCTTTCGCAGCTGCAGGCACAGCGGGAGCGCGCCGCGCTGAAGGCGCCCGCATTGCGGGCCCGCGCCGGCGGGCTGCACGAGAAGCTCCTGGCCGCCCTGCCCTTTACGCTGACGAAGGCGCAGCACCGCGTGGCCGAGGAGATCGCGCACGACCTCGCGCGAGCCCAGCCGATGCACCGCCTGCTGCAGGGCGACGTGGGTTCGGGCAAGACCGTGGTGGCCGCGCTGGCCGCCGCGGTGGCCATCGACGCCGGCTGGCAATGCGCGCTGATGGCGCCCACCGAGATCCTGGCCGAGCAGCACTTCCGCAAGCTGGTGGGCTGGCTGGAGCCGCTGGGCATCGGCGTCGCCTGGCTCACCGGCAGCCGCAAAGGCAAGGCGCGCACGCAGATGGTCGGGCGCGTGAAGAGCGGCGAGGCGCAACTGGTCGTTGGCACGCATGCGGTGATCCAGGACGACGTGCAGTTCGCCAGGCTCGGGCTGGCCATCATCGATGAGCAGCACCGCTTCGGCGTGCAGCAGCGCCTGGAGCTGCGGCGCAAGCTCGAGAGCGCCAATGGCGAGGCGCTGGAGCCGCACCTGCTGATGATGAGCGCCACGCCGATCCCGCGAACGCTGGCCATGACCTACTTCGCCGACCTCGACGTGAGCACCATCGACGAGCTGCCGCCCGGACGCAGCCCGATCGTCACGAAGGTGTTCGCCGACGGCAAGCGCGACGACGTGATCGCGCGCATACGCGACGAGGCCGACCGCGGCCGGCAGGTCTACTGGGTGTGCCCGCTCATCGAGGAGAGCGAGGCGCTCGACCTGCGCAACGCCACCGAGACCCACCAGCAGCTGGTGGAGGCATTGCCCGGCCACGAGGTGGGCCTGCTGCACGGCCGCATGCCTGCCAACGAGAAGGCCGCGGTGATGGCGCTCTTCACCGGCGCCCGGATGAGCGTGCTGGTGTCCACCACGGTCATCGAGGTGGGCGTCGACGTCCCCAATGCGAGCCTCATGGTGATCGAGCATGCCGAGCGCTTCGGCCTGTCGCAGCTGCACCAGCTGCGCGGCCGCGTCGGTC
>CAMLNA010000141.1 GCA_946481025.1 uncultured Rivibacter sp. | reverse complement strand
CGCGACAAGGACGGCCTGCTGCGCAAGATCATGATGGACACGGTGGACGGCGACTACCAGGCCTTCCGTGCCAACGACGGCGCCTTCATCCGCAAGAACTTCTTCGGCCGCCATCCCAAGACCCTCGAGCTCGTCTCGAAGATGAGCGATGACGACATCTGGCGCCTGCAGCGCGGCGGCCACGACCCGCAGAAGGTCTACGCCGCCTACCACCGCGCGGTCAACCACAAGGGCCAGCCCACCGTGCTGCTGGTGAAGACCGTCAAGGGCTTCGGCATGGGCAAGAGCGGCGAGGGCAAGAACACCGCGCACCAGACCAAGAAGCTCACGAACGACGACATCAAGGGCATGCGCGATCGCTTCAACATCCCGGTGAGCGACGAGCAGATCGACAAGGGCATCCCGTTCTACAAGCCGGCCGACGACACGCCGGAGATGAAGTACCTGCACGAGCGCCGCAAGGCGCTGGGCGGCTACCTGCCGCACCGTCGTGCCAAGGCCGACGAGCAGCTGAAGGTGCCCGACCTCTCGACCTTCCAGGCGGTGCTGGAGCCCACGGCAGAGGGCCGCGAGATCTCCACCACGCAGGCCTACGTGCGGTTCCTGACCGCGCTGCTGCGCGACAAGGAACTGGGCCCGCGCGCGGTGCCCATCCTGGTGGACGAGGCGCGCACCTTCGGCATGGAGGGCCTGTTCCGCCAGATCGGCATCTACAACCCAGAGGGCCAGAAGTACACGCCGGTCGACAAGGACCAGGTCATGTACTACCGGGAGGACAAGGCCGGCCAGATCCTGCAGGAAGGCATCAACGAGGCGGGCGGCATGAGCTCGTGGATCGCCGCGGCGACGTCGTACTCGACGAACAACCGCATCATGATCCCGTTCTATATCTACTACTCGATGTTCGGCCTGCAGCGCGTGGGCGACCTCTGCTGGGCGGCCGGCGACATGCAGGCACGCGGCTTCCTGCTGGGCGGCACCTCCGGGCGCACCACGCTCAACGGCGAAGGCCTGCAGCACGAAGACGGCCACAGCCACATCCTGGCGGGCACCATTCCCAACTGCATCAGCTACGACCCGACGTTCGCGCACGAGGTCGCGGTGATCATGCACGACGGCCTCAAGCGCATGGTCGAGAAGCAGGAGAACGTCTACTACTACCTGACCCTGCTGAACGAGAACTACCCGCACCCCGGCCTCAAGCCCGGCACCGAAGAGCAGATCATCAAGGGCATGTACCTGCTGCAGGAAGGCACTCAGCAGCAGAAGAACACGCCGCGGGTGAACCTGCTGGGCAGCGGCACCATCCTGCGCGAGTCGATGTTCGCCAAGGAACTTCTCGAGAAGGACTGGGGCGTGTCGGCCAACGTGTGGAGCTGCCCCAGCTTCAACGAGCTCGCCCGCGACGGCCAGGATGCCGAGCGCTGGAACCTGCTGCACCCGACCGAGACCCCGCGCGTGCCGTTCGTGGCGCAGCAGCTGGGCGGCCATGCCGGCCCGGTGATCGCCTCGACCGACTACATGAAGAACTATGCGGAGCAGATCCGCGCCTTCGTGCCGAAGGGCCGCGCCTACAAGGTGCTGGGCACCGACGGGTTCGGCCGCAGCGACTTCCGCTCCAAGCTGCGCGAGCATTTCGAGGTGAACCGCCACTACATCGTGGTCGCCGCGCTCAAGGCCCTGGCCGACGAGGGCACGGTGCCGGTGGCCAAGGTCGCTGAAGCCATCAAGAAGTACGGCATCAATACCGAGAAGATCAACCCGCTCTACGCATAAGAACCACGGGGACAAGAAATGGCATTGGTTGAAGTCAAGGTCCCCGACATCGGGGACTTCAAGGACGTCGAGATCATCGAGTTGCTCGTCAAGCCGGGCGACACCATCAAGCCGGACCAGAGCCTCATCACCGTCGAGAGCGACAAGGCCTCGATGGAGATCCCGGCCACGCACGGCGGCGTGGTGAAGGAACTCAAGGTCAAGATCGGCGACAAGGTGAGCGAGGGCTCGCTGGTGCTGCTGGTCGAAGGCGAGGGCGGCGGTACGGCGGCCGCCCCGGCGCCCGCGCCGGCCGCGGCTGCACCTGCTCCCGCGCCTCAGGCTGCCGCCGCGGCTCCGGCGCCTGCGTCCGCACCGGCCGCTGCGGCCGGCCCGGTGGACGTGGTGGTGCCCGACATCGGCGACTTCGCCGAGGTGGCAGTGATCGAGCTGCTCGCCAAGCCGGGCGACACGATCAAGGCCGAGCAGTCGCTCCTCACCGTCGAGTCCGACAAGGCCTCGATGGAGATCCCGTCGTCGCATGCCGGCGTCCTGAAGGAGCTCAAGGTCAAGATCGGCGACAAGGTGTCCAAGGGCAGCGTGATCGCGGTGATCGAGGCCGCGGGCGGCGCTGCTGCCGCTGCGCCGTCGCCGGCGCCTGCGCCGGCCGCGGGCCCTGCACCTGCGCCCCTGGCCAGCAAGCCCGTCGAGCGCACCGAGCCCACCGCGGCGCTGCCGGTTCACGAGCCGACCGCTCCCAAGGGTACGCTGCCGCACGCCTCGCCGTCGATTCGCAGGCTCGCTCGCGAACTCGGCGTGCCGCTGGGCGAAGTGAAGGGCTCCGGCCCCAAGGGCCGCATCACGCAGGACGACGTGCAGAACTTCGTCAAGGGCGTGATGGCGGGCAGCGTGCAGACCCAGGCGCAGAAGGCCAAGGCGCCGGCCGCGGCCGCGGGTGGTGCGCTGCCCGGCCTGCTGCCGTGGCCGCAGGTCGACTTCGCCAAGTTCGGCCCGGTCGACCGCAAGGACCTCTCGCGCATCAAGAAGATCAGCGGCGCGAACCTGCATCGCAACTGGGTGATGATCCCGCACGTCACCAACAACGACGAGGCCGACATCACCGAGCTCGAAGCCTTCCGTGTGGCGACGAACAAGGAGAACGAGAAGTCCGGCGTCAAGGTCACGATGCTGGCCTTCGTCATCAAGGCGGTGGTCTCGGCGCTGAAGAAGTTCCCCGAGTTCAACACGAGCCTCGACGGCGACACGCTCGTCTACAAGCAGTACTTCCACATCGGGTTCGCGGCCGACACACCCAATGGTCTGGTGGTGCCGGTGCTGAAGGACGCCGACAAGAAGGGCGTCCTGCAGATCAGCCAGGAGATGGGCGATCTCGCCAAGAAGGCGCGCGACGGCAAGCTGGGCCCGGTCGACATGACGGGCGGCTGCTTCTCGATCAGCTCGCTCGGCGGCATCGGCGGCACGCACTTCACGCCGATCATCAACGCGCCCGAAGTGGCCATCCTCGGCTTGTCGAAGAGTGCGATGAAGCCGGTGTGGGACGGCAAGCAGTTCGTGCCGCGGCTGACGCTGCCGCTGTCGCTGTCGTACGACCACCGCGTGATCGACGGCGCTGCCGCGGCGCGCTTCAACGCCTATCTGGCGCAAGTGCTGGCGGACTTCCGCCGCGTGTTGCTGTAAGGAGCGCGACGTGGCCGTCATCGACATCAAGGTTCCCGACATCGGCGACTTCAAGGACGTCGCCATCATCGAAGTGCTGGTCAAGCCCGGCGACACGGTGAAAGCCGAGCAATCGCTCATCACGGTGGAGTCCGACAAGGCCTCGATGGAGATTCCGTCGTCGCACGCCGGCGTGGTGAAGGAGCTCAAGGTCAAGCTGGGCGACACCGTCAACGAAGGCACGGTGATCCTCTCGCTCGACGCCGAAGGCGCTGCCGCGCCGGCACCGTCGCCTGCCGCGGCGCCGACCCCGGCGGCTGCGCCGGCGCAGGCTGCTTCGGCACCCGCCCCGGTGGCCTCCAGCTATGCCGGCGGTGCCGACATCGAGTGCGACATGCTGGTGCTGGGCGCCGGCCCCGGCGGCTACTCGGCCGCATTCCGCGCCGCCGACCTCGGCATGAAGACGGTGCTGGTGGAGCGCTACGCCACCCTCGGCGGCGTGTGCCTGAACGTGGGCTGCATCCCGTCGAAGGCGCTGCTGCACGTGGCCGCGGTGATGGACGAAGTGAAGCATTTCGCCGACCTGGGCATCGACTACGGCGCCCCGAAGGTGGACCTGCCCAAGCTGCTCGCCCACAAGAACAAGGTGGTGGGCAAGCTCACCGGTGGCCTCACCTCGATGGCCAAGATGCGCAAGGTCACCGTGGTGCGCGGCTATGGCAGCTTCGCCGATCCGCACCACGTGACGGTGGAAGAAACCACCGGCAGCGCGCAAGAGAAAACCGGCAAGACGCAGACCATCCGCTTCAAGCACTGCATCATCGCTGCGGGCTCGCAGGCGGTGCGCCTGCCGTTCTTGCCGAACGACGAGCGCATCGTCGACTCCACCGGCGCGCTGGAGCTGAAGTCGGCTCCCAAGCGCATGCTCATCGTGGGCGGCGGCATCATCGGCCTCGAGATGGGCACGGTGTATTCCACCCTCGGCGCGCGGCTGGACGTGGTGGAGATGCTCGACGGCCTGATGCAGGGCGCCGACCGCGACCTCGTGCGGGTGTGGCAGAAGATGAACGCCGGTCGCTTCGACAACATCATGCTGAAGACCAAGACGGTGGGCGCCGAAGCCACGAAGGACGGCGTCCTCGTCAAGTTCGAAGGCGAGGGGGCGCCGAGGGATCCGCAGCTGTACGACCTCGTGCTGCAGGCGGTGGGCCGCGTTCCCAACGGCAAGAAGATCGGCGCCGAGAAGGCCGGCGTGGTGGTGTCGGACCGCGGCTTCATCCCGGTGGACGTACAGATGCGCACCAACGTGCCGCACATCTTCGCGATCGGCGACATCGTCGGCCAGCCCATGCTCGCGCACAAGGCGGTGCACGAGGCGCACGTCGCCGCGGAAGTGGCAGCCGGCGAGAAGGCGGCCTTCGACGCACGGGTGATCCCGAGCGTGGCCTACACCGACCCCGAGGTGGCCTGGGTGGGCCTCACCGAGGAGCAGGCCAAGGCGCAGGGCATCAAGATCAAGAAGGGCCAGTTCCCGTGGTCGGCTTCCGGCCGCGCCATCGCCAACACGCGCGATGAAGGCTTCACCAAGCTGCTGTTCGACGCCGAGACGCATCGCATCGTGGGCGGCGGCATCGTCGGCACGCATGCCGGCGACCTCATCAGCGAAGTGGCGCTGGCCATCGAGATGGGCGCCGACGAGGTGGACATCGGCAAGACCATCCACCCGCACCCGACGCTGGGTGAAAGCGTGGGCATGGCCGCCGAGATCGCGCACGGCACCTGCACCGACGTGCCGCCGCAACGCAAGTAGCGCGGTTCGCGTGATGCGTTGACGAAGGGCCGCGTACAGCGGCCCTTCGCGTTTTTGCCATCACTTCGCGCCTCCCCCTTCCTTCTCGTTGTGCGGCCGGCGGACTTGGAGTAGAAACGCCGGATGCCGGCCGCGCCGCGGCGGCTCACAGGGAGGGGCCCCGTGGACGCCGACTTCGCGTCGCTGCTGTTGGAGCACACGCCGGATGCCACCGTGGTTTCCGGCCCCGACGGGCGCGTGCTGTACTGGAACGCGGCGGCGTGCGCCATCTTCGGCTACACGAAGGAAGAAGCACTGGGCCGCCCCTTGCACGAACTCATCGTGCCGGCCGGGCAGTCCGGGCAGGCGGCCGAGCGCGAGCAGGAGGCGTTGGCAGGCGCCTCGGTGGTGTACGAGACGGTGCGTCGCCGCAAGGACGGCTCCCTGCTGCACATGAGCGTCAGCTTCAGGGCAGTGGCCGCCGAAGCGGGGCAGGCGCGGTGCCTGGTGCGCAGCATGAAGGACGTGACGCACCTCAAGACCCAGCGCGATGCCAAGCTGATGGAGGCCAAGTACCGCGACCTGCTCGAGTACACGCCCGATGCCATCGTCATCGTCAACGTCACCGGCCGCATCATCCTCGTCAACTCGCAGGCCGAGCGTCTGTTCGGCTATTCCCGTCACGAGCTCGTCGGGCAGGGCGTGGAGACGCTGCTGCCGGACCGGCACCGCGCCGCGCACCTGGGGCTGCGCGGGGGCTACTTCTCGGCGCCGCGCACCCGCAACATGGGCGCCAGCCAGGAGCTCTACGGCCAGCGCAAGTCAGGCGAGGAGTTCCCGGTCGAGATCAGCCTGAGCCCGCTCGACACCGAGGAGGGCGTCATGGTGATGAGCGCGGTGCGCGACATCACCGACCGCCGCGACGCCCGCCGCCGCGCCGACCAGAAGTTTCGCGACCTGCTGGAGTCGGCGCCCGATGCCATGGTCATCGTCGACCAGCGCGGCGAGATCGTGCTCGCCAATTCGCAGGCGGTGAGGCTGTTCGGCTGGGCGCGCGACGAGCTGCTCGGCAAGCCCATCGAGGTCCTGGTGCCGCAGCGCTTCCATGCCGCGCACCCGGGGCATCGCGGCGGCTTCTTCGCCAACCCCAAGGTGCGGGCCATGGGCGCCGGGCTCGATCTCCACGGCTTGCGCAAGGACGGCTCCGAATTCCCGGTCGAGATCAGCCTGAGCCCGCTGCAGACGGAAGAAGGGCTGTTTGTCTCCAGCGCCATCCGCGACGTCACCGAACGCAAGCGCGTCGAGCAGAAGCTGCATGAAGCGAGCCGGCTCAAGAGCGAGTTCCTCGCCAACATGTCGCACGAGCTGCGCACGCCGCTCAACGGCATCATCGGCTTCTCCGAGCTGCTCCACGACGGCAAGGCCGGGCCGCTGAACGAGCAGCAGAAGGACTTCCTCAACGACATCCTCAACAGCGGCCGGCACCTGCTGCAGCTGATCAACGACGTGCTCGACCTGTCGAAGGTGGAGGCCGGCCGCATGGAGCTGTTCCCCGAGGCGTTCGCGCTGCCCCAGGTCATCGACGAGGTGTGTTCAGTGATCTTGCAGATGGCGCAGACGAAGCGCATCCGGGTGCAGCGCTCGCTCGACCCGGCGCTGACCCAGGTCACGCTCGACCGCCAGAAGTTCAAGCAGGTGCTGTTCAACCTGCTGTCCAACGCGGTGAAGTTCACCGACGAGGGCGGTCTTGTCGAACTGCTGGTGCGGCCCGAAGGCACGGGCCTGCTGCACATGCAGGTGCGCGACACCGGCATCGGCATCCGGCCGGAAGACTTCAACCGGCTGTTCGTCGAGTTCGAGCAGATCGACTCCGGCGCGGGCCGCCGCTACCAGGGCACGGGGCTGGGGCTGGCCCTCACCCGCAAGCTCGTCGAGTTCCAGCACGGCCAGATCAGCGTGCAGAGCGCGCCGGGGCTGGGCAGCACCTTCACGGTGGTGCTGCCGCTGCACGAAATGCAGGCGGCTGCTGCGTCCACATGAGTGCAGGCGAAGCGGTGATCCTCGTCGTGGACGACAACCCCACGAACCTCAAGCTGGCCTCGGCCCTGCTGCGGGCCGAGGGCCACACGGTCGTGCCCGCCACCGATGCCGAGGAGGCCGAGGCGCTGCTGGCCGAGCGGGTGCCCGACCTGATCCTGATGGACATCGCCTTGCCGGGCATGGACGGCCTCGAGCTGACCCGCCGCATCAAGGCCGACCCCCGGCTGCGCCACGTGCCGGTGATCGCGCTCACCGCGTTTGCGATGAAGGGCGACGACGACCGTGCGCGCGAGGCCGGCTGCGACGGCTACATCACCAAGCCGATCGACACGCGGGCCATGCCGACACTGGTGCGGCAGGTGTTGCAGCAGGCCGCCGAGCGCAGCGCATGGCAGCCACAGGAAGGCGGCCGGTGAAGCTGCTGATCGTCGACGACAACCCGCTCAACCTCAAGCTGCTGCGCGCGCAGCTCGAGGCCGAGGGCCTGGCCGTCGAGCAGGCGGCCCATGGCGTGGAGGCCTTGCATCTGCTGGCCGCCGGTGGCCCGTACGACGGCGTCATCTCGGACATCCTCATGCCCGAGATGGACGGCTTCAGGCTGTGCCTCGAGCTGCGCAAGGATCCGCGCCTGGCCCAGCTGCCGTTCCTGCTGTACACGAGCACCTACAACTCGCCCTCCGACCGCGAGCTGGCCCGCTCGGTCGGGGCGGATGCCTACCTCACGAAGCCGGCGCCGGTGCAGGTCATCCTGGAGGCGCTGCATCAGGCACGCAGCGGGCGGCCGGCGCAGCCGAGCCGGCCGCCCGCTGTCGTTCCCGACGAAGGCCAGGTGCTGCGCCAGTACAACCAGGCGCTGGTCAACAAGCTCGAGGAAAAGAACCACGAGCTGGCCATGGCCAACGGCCTGCTCGAATACCAGCTCAACCTGACCCGCAACATCACCGACGCGGCCGCCGCGGGCATCTTCGTCTGCGACGAGTCCGGCCGGGTGAGCTTCATGAACGCCTGCGCCGAGAAGATGTTCGGCTGGAGCTTCCCCGAACTGCAGGGCGGCCTGCTCGCCGGCAAGGTGCTGCGCAACGCCGAGGCGTCGCAACACCATGACGACACCTTCTACCGCAAGGACGGCCAGCCGGTGCCGGTGGCCTGGTCGCGTGCGCCCATCTCGGTGGAGGGACGGCCGACGGGTTCGGTGCTCACCGTGCACGACCTGAGCGACGTGAAGCGGGCGGCAGCCGCGCTGCGGGCATCCGAGCGCTTTGCCCGCGAGACGCTCGATTCGCTGTCGTCCCAGGTCGCCATCCTCGACGAGCGGGGCGTCGTCATCGGCACCAACAAGGCCTGGCGCGGCTTCGGCGTGCCGGCCGGCGGGGGCGAAGGGCTGAACTACCTCGAGCACTGCGACCATGCGGCCGCTGGCGGCGACCTTGCCGCGCAGCGCTGCGCGCAGGGCGTGCGCAGCGTCCTGGCCGGTGAAGCCGGCGAACTCCGGTTCGAGTGCGCCTTCGAAGGCGCCACGGGCCGGCGGTGGTTCATCGTGCGGGTGACGCGCTTTCGCGGCGAAGGCGACCTGCGCATCGTGGTGGCCCGCGACGACGTCACCGAGCGCAAGCAGGCCGAAGACGAGGTGGTCGCCCTCAACGCCGGTCTGGAGCAGCGGGTGCGCCAGCGCACGCTGGAGCTGGAGGCGGCCAACCGCGACCTGGAGTCCGCCAACCGGGGCCTCGAGGCCTTTTCCTATTCGGTGTCGCACGACCTGCGGGCGCCCTTGCGGGTGGTCGACGGCTATGCCTCGCTGCTGCTGCAGGACTACGCCGCCGACCTGCCGCCCGAGGCGCAGCGCTTCCTCGGGCTGGTGCGCCACGGTGCGCAGCGCATGGCCATGCTGATCGACGACCTGCTCAGGTTCGCAAGGACCGCCCAGCAGCCGCTCGAGATGCGTCCGGTGGACCTGGCCGCCCTGGTGGCGCACTGCCTGGCCGAGTTCGGCGAAGAGATCGCGGCGCGCCGCATTGCCGTGTCGGTGCAGCCGCTGCCCCGCCTGCTGGCCGACGAGGCGATGCTGCGGCAGGTCTTCGCCAACCTGCTGGGCAACGCCATCAAGTACACGCGCCGGCAGGAACGCCCGGTCATCGAAGTGGGCTGCCATCAGGGCGACGGCGAAGGCGTTTGCATCGTGCACGTGAAGGACAACGGCGCCGGCTTCGACATGCGGCATGCCGACAAGCTGTTCAACGTGTTCCAGCGCCTGCACCGGCAGGACGAGTTCGAAGGCACCGGTGTCGGCCTGGCCATCGTGCAGCGCATCGTGCAGCGCCACGGCGGGCGCATCTGGGCCGAGGCCGCGCCGGGCCGTGGCGCATCGTTCTTCCTCGCGCTGCAAGGGGCCGCGCCATGAGCGAAGCCTCGCCCTACGTCCTGCTGGTGGATGACAGCCCGGTCGAGGCGGAGCTGTCGCTGGTGGCCTTTCGGCGTCACGTCGCGATCGCGATCCGGGTGGCTGCGACGGTGCGGGAGGCGGCACAGGCCGTGGCGGCCTGCCACCCGCGCCTGTTGCTGCTGGATCTCAAGCTGCAGGGCGAAAGCGGGCTCGACCTGCTGGTGCAGCTCAAGCGCGACGCGGCCACCGCGACCATTCCGGTGGTCATGCTCAGCAGCTCACGGCACCCGCACGACCTGCGCGAGAGCTATCGCCTGGGCGCCAACGGCTACGTGGTCAAGCCGATCGACTTCGATGCGTTTCGCGACATGGCGCGCAAGGTGGCGGACTTCTGGCTGGCGGTGAACCAGCTGCCCGACTGACGCGCAGCAGCCACGCGGCCGCTGCATTAAAAAAAGAAAAAGGCCCGCGTCCGCGGGCCTTTGCCACAAGCGCGGGGCAGCCGCTACTGCAGCCGCACCTCCACCCGGCGGGCCTCGTCGGCATTCGCCGAGCCGACCAGCAGCTCGGGCTTTTGCAGCTGGATGCGTTCCTTCGGCACGCCGTTGGCTTCCAGCGCATGGGCCACCGTCATGGCCCGCTGCTTGGCCAGCTCCGCGTTCTGCGCCGCGTCGCCGCTGGCGTCGTGGTACCCGCTCACCACCAGCATGCCGCCGCCGTTGCGCGCCACTTCCGAGAGCTTGTTGATCGCTTCGTTGCTCTCCACCGGCAGCTCGGCCTTGCCCAGGGCAAAGTACACCTTCACTGCCGTGTTGACCTCCAGCTGCGCGCGGCCAGCCGCCATGGCGGCCGCCTGCGGGTCTGCATGGGCGGCCGACGTGGCGGCGGTGCCGGCCGGCAGCAGCGGCACGATCAGCAGCGCCACGATGTTGATGATCTTGATGAGCGGGTTCAC
>CAMLNA010000140.1 GCA_946481025.1 uncultured Rivibacter sp. | reverse complement strand
GGGTACGCCGGCCACCCCTCCGAGAGGGGCCGGGCCTTGCTTGGGAGCGGCCCGGGGGTGACAAACACCCCGGCCGTGTTCACCAGCCGCCGTTGCCGTCAGCCGCCACGTACTTGTTGCCGGCCTTCTTGTAGGACTCGACGGCCTTCTTCAGGTCGCGGTACTCGGCGCACGAGAAGGTGCAGACCTTGTCGAGCGTGGCCAGGCGCTCCTCGGCCTTCGCAAGATCGCCCTTCATGAGGTAGAGCTCGCCGGAGTATTCGAGCGCGCCGCGGTGCCTGGGGTCGATGCGCAGGGCTTCGCCGTAGTAGCGCTCGGCGGCGTCGTAGTCGGGCGTCTTGGCCTTGCGGTACGAGTAGCCCATGAGGTTGTTCCAGTCGGCACTGGCCGTGTCGTTCACCTTCTTGAGTTCGTCGATGGCGGCGACCCACTTCCTGGCGGCGATCTGCTCGCGGGCGGCGGCCAGCGGGTCGGCCTTGGCCGGCGCGACGGCTGGGCCGGTGTCGGCGGCGAAGCTCACGGTGGCAGCAAGGGTCAGCGCGACGGCGGCGCACAACTGGGTGAAACGGGCGGCGGTGGTGCGGGTGTGCATGAAAGGCTCCTCGGGTGTCGGACGATCGGTGGGCAGACGTTCAAGGGCGAGGACAGCGCTTGCATCGGAGGACTGTCGTTCGCGCCTGGTCCCCCCATTTACGGCGTCACCCCGCGCGGCGGACGCACCAGCGAGCCGCCTCGTTGTGACAAATTGCTCCGGGCCGGCCCTACCAGAGCTTCACGCAGTTGCCCGAGATCACGAACTCGCCGCCAGGCTGGCCGCCCGCGGCCACGGGCCGGTCTTCGAACGTGACGCCCAGCCTCGGCACCTTGGCGAACAGCACTTCCGACGTGACCGGCAAGGGCACGAGCGACTTGCCCGGTGTGTCGCCCACCACCGCCAGCGGCACCGGCGCGCCGTCGGTCGGCAAGGCCCAGAGCTGCGCGACCTTGCCCTGCGGCACGCCCAGGGGCCGCAGCAGCCGCAGCGTGAGCTGCCGGCCGTGCCGCAGCGAGCCGGCCAGCAGCACCGGCTGCTGCTGCGCATCGGTCAGCACGCCGACGTAGCTGGGCGCGAAGGTATCGGTGGGTGCCTGCAAACCGAGGAGTTCGGGCTGGGTGCGCAGAACGAGCGCGCACAGCAGCACGCCGGCAAGCGCACCGCCGAGCGGCCGGGCGGCCGCGCCGAGCCAGCTCCACAGGGACCGCCGCGCGGACTTCCGTGCGGCCGGCCCCGGCCCGGCGAACAGCCGCCGTTCCAGCCCCTGCCAGACCGCGGGCGAGGGCTGCATCTGCGGCACGCTGTTGGCCAGATGCCCCAGCCGCTGCTGCCAGCGCACCACCGCCATGGCGGCCAACGGCGCGCGGCGGCGCAGCGTCTCGAAACGCCGGCGCGCCGGCCCCTGCAACGTGCCCAGCGCGTATTCGCGCGCCAGGCGGTCGAGCAGTTCGGGGCGCAGGTAGTTCATGGTTCAGGCGGCTTCGATGCCTGCAGCCTGCAGGCAGTCTTTCAGCTTGTCGAGCCCGCGGCGCACCCAGGCCTTGGCCGTGCCCAGCGGTGCGTTCAGCGCCTCGGCGATCTCGGTGTGCACCATGCCGCGGTAGTAGGCCAGCGCCAGCGCCTGGCGCTGCGAGGCCGACAGGCTGGCCATGCAGCCGTCGATGCTCAGCCGGGTGAGGCTTTCGTCCAGCAGGTGCTGGGGTTCCCACCGGTGGTCGGCCGCGATGTCGAAGTCGTCGTCGAGCGCCGTGGTACTGGCCTTTTCGGTGCGGCCCGAGCGCGCCGCGTCGATCGCCTTGTTGCGCACGATGTTGATCATCCAGGTCATGGGCGTCGCCACGGCGGCGCTGTAGCTGGCGGCCGAGTGCCAGACGTTCATGTAGGCCTCCTGCAGCACCTCCTCGGCCCGCTCGCGCTGGCCGAGCACCCGGAAGGCGATGCCCAGCAGGTGGCTGCTCGTGGCGCGGTACAGCGCCTCGAAGGCCGCCCGGTCGTGCAGGGCCACCCGGGCCAGCAGGCTGGCGAGGTCGGGCGGCGGGCTCTTGGCGACGACGGGGCGTTGCATGGCGCGGGCAGTGTAGCGGCGGCCCTTTCGGGCCGGCTATCCCCACGGGCCCTGGTCAGCCGAGCCGGTTTCGCCATTGGCGTTTTCGATGGGACGCACCCCGGGTATCGCAAAGACCCGGTTTTGCGCAAAATCGCCGCATGACCCTCACCGAGCTCCGATACATAGTGGCCGTCGCCAGAGAGAAGCATTTCGGCCGTGCGGCCGAGGCCTGCTTCGTGTCGCAGCCCACGCTCAGCGTGGCGATCAAGAAGCTGGAAGACGAGCTCGACGTCAAGCTGTTCGAGCGGGGCAGCTCCGAGGTGAGCGTCACGCCGCTGGGCGAGGAGATCGTGCGCCAGGCGCAGGCCACGCTGGAACAGGCCGCGGCCATCAAGGAGATCGCCAAGCGCGGCAAGGACCCGCTGGCCGGCCCGCTGCGGCTGGGCATCATCTACACCATCGGCCCCTACCTGCTGCCCGAGCTGGTGAAAAACGCCATCGAGCGGGTGCCGCAGATGCCGCTGATGCTGCACGAGAACTTCACCGTCAAGCTGCTGGAGCAGCTGCGCACCGGCGAACTCGACTGCGCGATCATGGCCGAGCCCTTCCCCGATACCGGCCTGGCCATCGCGCCGCTGTACGACGAACCGTTCGTCGTGGCGGTGCCCAAGGCCCACCCGCTTGCCAGGCGCGACAGCATCTCGGCGCAGGAACTCAAGCAGGAAACCATGCTGCTGCTCGGAACCGGCCACTGCTTCCGCGACCACGTGCTGGAGGTCTGCCCCGAGTTCGCCCGCTTCGCGAGCGACGCAGAAGGCATCCGCAAGAGCTTCGAGGGTTCATCGCTCGAGACCATCAAGCACATGGTGGCGTCGGGCATGGGCATCACCGTGGTGCCGCAGCTGTCGGTGCCGGCCGATCCGCAGCCGCACCTGGCCTACATACCGTTCACCGAGCCGGTGCCCACGCGCCGGGTCGTGCTGGCCTGGCGCCGCACCTTCACCCGCTACGAGGCGATCGCGGCGCTGCGCAATGCCATCTACGCCTGCACGCTGCCGGGCGTCACGAGGCTCACGGCCTGAGACGGCTATCGCGGCCCTGGGCATCGTCAATTGGACGACGCCGCGGCTCGCGGCCTAACCTTGCGCGGTGCCTGGACCGGGCTTGACGATCGTCAACCCTGCAGGCCGCCGCCCAAGGCAGCATGGCCCGACCCATACGCAGGAGCCCACGATGAAGATCACCCCCACCGTCACTTCCGGCCGCATCGACCTCGCCCGCGTGCGCAGCTGGCTGGGCTTCGGCCTGGTGGCCGCCGGCACGCTGTACTGGTTCGCCGACCTCGCACGCTGGCTGGCGCCGGCTTGAAGGCCTGCGCCGGCGGGCTGGGCTAAAGTGCAGCGCCATCGAAGCCCACCCTCAGGAGCGACCATGGCAAAGAGCAAGAACGCAAGCCCCGCCGCCGGCGGCAAGAACGTGCCGCCCATCAGCATCGGCATCAGCGACAAGGACCGCGCCGCCATCGCCAAGGGCCTGTCGGCGCTGCTGGCCGACACCTACACGCTGTACCTCACCACGCACAACTTCCACTGGAACGTCACCGGCCCGATGTTCAACACGCTGCACACCATGTTCATGGCGCAGTACACCGAACTGTGGAACGCGGTGGACCCGATCGCCGAGCGCATCCGCGCCCTGGGCCATGCCGCGCCGGGTTCCTATGCAGACTTCGGCAAGCTCAGCTCGCTGAAGGACGCGCCCACCACGCCGCCCAAGGCGCTGGACATGGTGCGCATCCTGGTCGAGGGCCATGAAGCGGTGGCCCGCACGGCCCGCAGCATCTTCCCCGCGGCCGACAAGGCCGACGACCAGCCGACCGCCGACCTGCTGACGCAGCGGCTCGACGTGCACGAAAAAACCGCCTGGATGCTGCGGTCGCTGCTGGAGGAGTGAACGAGGCGAGCCTAGGGCTCGATGTCGTCGATGTGCCGCGGCCAGCTCGCCTTGAGCAGCCGCGACAGCGCCCGGTCCGCCAGCAGCCTGCCGCCCGTCTGGCAGCGCGCGCAGTAGTTGGTCTCGTTGTCGGCGAACACGATGCGCTGCACGGGCGAGCCGCACACCGGGCACGGCTGGCCGTAGCGGCCGTGAACCGCCATCGCCGGGTGGAACGCGGTCACCTTCGCAGGCCAGTCGCCGGCCTCGTCGCGCAGCCGCTCGGTCCATTCGGCCATCACCTGCCGCGTCGCGTCGAACAACGCCTGGATCTGCGCGTCGTCCATCGAGCGGGTGAGCATCACCGGCGACAGCCGGGCGCGGAACAGGATCTCGTCCGAATAGGCGTTGCCGATGCCGCTGAACAGGCGCGGGTTGGTGAGCGAACGCTTGAGCGTGTGGTTCTCGGCGCGCAGCCGTTCGGCAAACGCGCCCACGTCGCAGCCCATCACGTCGATGCCGCCCGGGTCCATGGCCGCCAGCGCATCGCGCCCGGCCACCAGATGCATGGCCGCACGGCGCTTGCTGCCGGCCTCGGTGAGCGCCAGCGTGCCGTTGTCGAACACCAGCGCCGCCAGCGCGATCTTCGCGGGCGGCGCGGCGCCCGGCTCGAGCCAGCGCAGCCGCCCGGCGATCATGAGGTGCAGCACGAGGAAGAGTTCGCCCTCGAGCGCCAGCACCACCCGCTTGCCCAGCCGCTCGACCCCTTGCACCTTGCGGCCCTCGGCCGCGCCGATGGGCGGCACCGCGGTGCGCAGCACGAAGGGGTGCAGCACATGCACCGCCTCGAGCCTGCGGCCGAGCAGCTTGTCCTGCAGGCGCTCGATGTAGACGCTGATGTCGGGCAGCTCCGGCATCGCGCGAGTGTGCCACCGGGGGCAGCGGTCAGAAGTGCGCTTCGAGCGGCAGCGAAGGCCGCTGACACCGCGTGGGCGTTCGAGCGACCCGGCCGGGATCGAACTCGATAATCCGCGCATGTCCGCCCTGCCCGCCTCGCGCCTTGCGCTCTACCTCGACCTCATCCGCTGGAACCGCCCCGCCGGCTGGCTGTTGCTGCTGTGGCCCACGCTCGCCGCGCTGTGGATGGCCGCGGGCGGCTTTCCCGGCTGGCACCTGCTGGCGGTGTTCACGCTCGGCACCATCCTCATGCGCAGCGCCGGCTGCTGCGTCAACGACGTGGCCGACCGCGACTTCGACAAGCATGTGAAGCGCACCGCGCAACGGCCGGTGACCAGCGGTGCGCTGCCGGTGCGCGAAGCCCTGCAGCTGGGCGCGGCGCTGGCGCTCGTGGCCTTCGGCCTCGTGCTCACCACCAATGCGCTCACGATCCAGATGTCGTTCGCCGCGCTGGCGGTCGCGATCGCCTACCCGTATGCCAAGCGCTTTGTCTCGATGCCGCAGGCGGTGCTGGGCGTGGCCTTCAGCTTCGGCATCCCGATGGCATTTGCCGCGGTGCGCTCGCAGGTGCCGGCGCTGGCGTGGTGGCTGCTCGCCGGCAACCTGTTCTGGGTGCTGGCCTACGACACCGAATACGCGATGGTCGATCGCGACGACGACATCCGCATCGGCATCAAGACCTCGGCGCTCACGCTGGGGCGCTTCGACGTGATCGGCGTGATGGGCTTCTATGCGATCTACCTGGCCGGCTGGGCGGTGCTCGGGTGGCAGCAGGGCCTGCGCTGGGTGTTCCTGCTCGGCATCGCGGCCGGCGCGGCGCAGGCGCTATGGCATTACACGCTGATCCGTGCACGCACGCGCGAAGGCTGCTTCAAGGCCTTCAGGCTCAACCACTGGGTGGGGTTTGCCGTGTTTGCCGGCGTGGCGCTGGAGCTGCTCGTCGTCACAGTCGGGGCTCGCCACGTCGGTTGACCACGATGGTGGGGCCGGGCGGCTGGGTCATCTGCGCGTGATGCAGCTGGCCGCGATGGCGGTAGGTCACGTCGTAGTAGTCGGGCCGCTGTGCCGGCGCGTCGGCGCAGCGAGTGACCGGGCGGCTGGCTTCCACACCGCGGCCGACCTGCGAGCCGATCACCGCGCCGGCCACGGCACCGCCTGCGGTGGCCACGCCGCGGCCCTCTCCCACCTGGTGGCCCAGGATGCCTCCGATCACGCCGCCGATCACGGCACCGGCCACACGCGCATCGCCGCCGCGCTCCTGCTCCACCCAGCAGCGCTGCTGCTGCGGCGTGGCATACACGGCCCGCACAGACTCCACCGGCACCTGCTCCAGACGTTCCGACGGGCGACGGCGCCAGTCGTACACCGGCTGCGGCGCCGGCGCGTAGTAGTCGTGGCCGTGGTCACCATCGTCGTCATCGCCATGCCGGCCTTCACGGCGCACGCGGCGCAGCGATGACAGCGTGTCGTTCAAGCCCATCGACAAGAGGTCGGGGTAGCGCCCCGGCCGCAGCAGCACGCAGCGGCCACCGTAGTTCACGTGCTCGCACGCCGCCCAGCGGCCTTCGAACACGACGATCGACGACACGCGATCGTTGAAGCCGAACTCGCGGAAGTCGTCCACCGACGAGGTGATGCCGAAACCGCGGCCGTGGAAGCCCACGTGCTCGAACAGCACCACGTCGCCCTGGCCCTGCGGGGCCGGCGGCGGCGGCCGGTGGTCGACCTGCCGCACCGGGCGCGCCGACGACAGCCGCTCATCCAGGCCGACGGCGTCGAGGTTGGGGTATTGGCCCGGCGCCAGCACGACGCAGCGGCTGCGGAACATCGTCTCCTTGCACACTTCCCAGGGCCCGCCCTCCACCACCAGCGACGATGCGCGATCGTCGAAGCCGAACTCGCGGAAGTCGGGCGCGGCGCTTTCCAGCGTGACGCGGCGGCCATGGAAGTCGTCGCGGCTGAAGAGCGTGAGGGCGGCCGAGGCCTGGCTGGCCAGCAAGGCGGCGGCCAGGGCGGCCAGCACACGGGAAAGGGCGGTGGACATGGAGCTCCTGCGTTGTGGAATGACTGCACAACGCGGTGCTCCCTCCGGCTGCCGACCGCTAGTCGTAACTGCCGGTTTCCGGCACCGTCGGACGGGACGCTATGCGATGAGCCTGGGCGGCCATGGTGCCAGCAGCACGGTGAACATGGCGTCACCTGACCAACCCGAGCGTGCGCAACTGCGCCTCCAGCTCCTGCTCCGTGCGCCACGACAGGATGGGCGAGTTCTGCCGCTCATCCGGCGGGTTCGAGGGCAGGTCGTCGGACCAGCCGCCGCAGCCCACCAGCGGCAGCAGCGGGCGCTTGTGCAGCCAGGCCAGGCACACCTCGGAGATGGTGCCGGCCCGACCGCCGATGACGATGCAGGCGTCTCCGGCCAGCGCCATCAGCAGGTTGCGTGCATCGCCCATGCCGCAGGGGATGACCACGGTGGCCGGCCAGTCGGGCGGCGGCATCTCGTCGGGCGGCACGATGCTCACCACCAGGCCGCCGGCGGCGACCGCACGCTCGGCCGCCACCCGGGTGGCGGGGCTGCCGCAGCCGCTCACGACGGTGATGCCCAGGCGGGCCAGCGCCGCGCCGGCCGCGGCGGCCAGTTCGTAGGCCGCGGAGCCCGGCTCGGCGCTGCCGAGCACGCACACCTGGGGGCGTCGGGTCATGGCGTGAGCGCCGAGGGCCCTACGGGGTGGCTCAGGGATACAGGCCGCGCTCTTCCCGTGCCATCAGGATGCGCTCGCAGGCCACCGCAAACGTGGCGGTGCGCAGGCTGATCTTGTGGCGGTCGGCGGTGTCCCAGATCTTCTTCAGTGCATCGACCATGATCTTGTCGAGCCGCACGTTGATCTCGTCTTCGCTCCAGAAGAAGGAGCTGAAGTCCTGCACCCACTCGAAGTACGACACGGTGACGCCGCCGGCGTTGCAGATCACGTCGGGCACCACCAGCACGCCGCGCTCGCCGAGGATGTCGTCGGCCACCGGCACCGTCGGGCCGTTGGCGCCTTCGAGCACCAGCCTGGCCTTGATGCGCTGCGCGCGGTCCGCGGTGATCTGGCCTTCGAGCGCGGCCGGGATGAGCACCTCGCAGGCCACGTCCCAGAACGCTTCGTTCTCGATGCGCTCGGCGCCCTTGAAGTTGCCGACGCCGCCGTCGCGCTTGAGCACCGGCATCAGCTCCGCCATGTCGAGGCCGTCGGGGTTGTAGATGGTCCCGGTGTGGTCCTGCACCGCCACGATCTTGGCGCCGGCCTGGTGGAACAGCTCGGCCGCGGAGCTGCCCACGTTGCCGAAACCCTGCACCGCCACGCGCGCACCGTCGAGCGGCAGGCCGATGCGGCGGGCCGCCTCGCGGCCGGTGACGAACACGCCGCGGCCGGTGGCCTTCACGCGGCCCAGCGAGCCGCCCAGGTGGATGGGCTTGCCGGTGACGACGCCGGTCGCGGTGGCGCCGACGTTCATCGAATAGGTGTCCATCATCCAGGCCATGATCTGGCCGTTGGTGTTGACGTCGGGCGCCGGGATGTCGCGCTGCGGGCCGATGATGATGCCGATCTCGCTGGTGTAGCGGCGGGTGAGCTTCTCGAGCTCCTTGAGCGACAGCCGGGAGGGGTCCACGCGCACGCCGCCCTTGGCGCCGCCATAAGGCAGGTTCACCGCGGCGCACTTCACCGTCATCCAGGCCGACAGTGCCATCACTTCCTCGAGCGTCACGTCGGGGTGGAAGCGCACGCCACCCTTGCCCGGCCCACGGCTCAGGTTGTGCTGCACGCGAAAGCCTTCGAAATGGGCCACGCTGCCGTCGTCCATCTCGATCGGGCAATCGACGATCAGCGCGCGCTTGGGCCGCTTGAGCGTTTCAGCCCAGCGGGCCAGGTTGCCCAGGTAGGGGATGACGCGGTCGACCTGCGAGATGTAGGTGCCCCACGGGCTCTCGGGCGATGGGCTGACGTAGGACAGCGTGGAAGACGAGGTGTGGCCATCCTTGGACGAAGGGGTGCTCATGGCGGATCCTTTGGTTGTTCGAGCGCTGGCGTTCATCAAGATCTGTTTTCGCGAGCGCTTGTGGCGCACGCGGCGCTCGGGGCCGGACTGTAGGCGCGCGGGCACCGAATTTGTCACGGTGGCTCATGCCTTGTTTGCATGACCTGCGCGAGCCGCGTTCATCAACCGGGCGCTGCGGCCTCAAGACAGCGCTGGCAGTGTGGCACCGGGCCGCAGGGGCGGCGCAGTGCCGGCAATGCTGCAAGGGGTTTAGGGCCCGTCAACGCCCGAATTCGTCACCGAGTTCGGCCGCGCGATGCTGCGCTGCACGCAAAGCCGAGATGAACGCCTCCTTCATGCCCGCGGCCTCCATGGCGGTGAGCGCCGCGTAGGTGGTGCCCCCCTTGGAAGTGACCCGCTCGCGCAGCACCGATGGGGGCTCCGGCGAACGGCGCGCCAGCTCGGCGGCGCCGGCGAAGGTGGCGACGGCCAGCGTCTTGCCCTGCTCGGCCGACAGGCCCATCTGCTCGGCGGCGGCCATCATCGCCTCGACGAAATAGAACACGTAGGCCGGACCGGAGCCCGACAGCGCGGTCACCGCGTCGAGGTCGGCTTCGCGCTGCACCCACAGCGTGCTGCCGGTGGGCGCCAGCAGGGCTTCTGCCTCGCGACGTTCATCGCCACTCACCGCCAGCCGCGCATACAGCCCGGCAATGCCGGCGCCGATGAGCGCGGGCGTGTTGGGCATGCTGCGCACGATGCGCTCGGTGCCCAGGAGGCGGGCCATGTCGTCGCTGCGGATGCCGGCCATCACCGACAGGTGCAGCGCGCCCTTCACGAACGGCGCGCAGGACCGCGCCGCTTCCTTGAACTGCTGCGGCTTGATGGCCCACAGCACCAGCCCGGCGCGCGACAGCGAAGCATCGGGCGCCGCCATCGCGTTGACGCCGAACTCCTGCCGCACGCGCTCTCGCGTACCTTCATGCGGATCGAGCACCAGCATGTCGGCCGGCTTGCGGCCGCTCTTGACGAGGCCGCCGATGATGGCGCTGGCCATGTTGCCGCCGCCGATGAATGCAAGGGTGTCGATGTGCATGGGCACCTCCGCTCAGGACTTGGCCGGCGCCTTGGCGAACAGCTGGTCCGTCAGTTCGCGAATCTTCTTGCCGGCATCGATGAACTTGTCCGGGCTGCCGGCCCCCTGGGTGGCGTCATACAGCGCCTCGCCGGCCGGCTTGCCGTCCACGAAAACCTTCAGCTCGGCATACGCCATGTAGAGCCGCAGGTCCCAGCTCCAGCGCGCGTTGTAGGTCGAGACAAGGGGACAGGTGTCCACGGGGGTCACCATGGGCAGCAGGCGCACCACCAGGCCGTTGGCCTCCAGCGCGCGCTTGTACTCGTCGAGGAAACCCTTGCGCACCGACGGGGACTCGACCACGCAGATCTCGGTGTACCGCCCCTGGGGCACGGGCTTGACGGTCTGGTGAATGGCGCAGGCGGACAGCAGAAGCGTCGCCAGCGGCGCGAGCAGACGGGTCTTTTCGAAGCAGCGGCGCAAGGTCATGGGTGTGGTACTCCGGCAAGGAAGGCGAGGGATTATCAAGCGCCATCGGCGGCCCACCGCCGCAAGGCCGACGCGACGCTGCGCACCTCGGGCCGCGACAGCAGGTAGAAGGCAAGGCGGCCGGGCGATGGCCAGCGCGAGCTGCGTCCGGTGCCCCAGACCTGGAGAT
>CAMLNA010000139.1 GCA_946481025.1 uncultured Rivibacter sp. | reverse complement strand
GGTGGCGGACTACAAGGCGCGGTTCCAGCAGGAGGCGGTGCTGCGAGTCGCTTCGCCGGCCTGCATGTCGCTGTAGCCGCCGCGCCTCACACGCCCACCGTGTCGCCGGTCCCGGGTGGCCTTGCCGGCTCGGGGGGCTGTTCCCGCCTGCGGTTGCGGCCCAGCTCCTTCAGCACCGCATCGCGGTCCTCCAGGAGGTAGGGCCGGGCGACGCAGGCCTTCATGTAGTCGGCTTCCTCGTCCCGCAGGGCGATGGAGGTTTGCCGCAGGGCGTCGGCGCGGGCGTTGGCTTTTTCGACCTGCTGGTTGCGCACCTCGTTGCGGCGGTTGTAGTCGTCCACCAGATGCTCGTTGGCCACGTCCAGCGCCTTCAGCTCGTCGGCCAGCCGCCGCGCTTCTTCGGACAGCACGCCGATCTCGGCGTTGTGGGCATCGTGGGCCGCTTGCAGTGCCTCCTGCCGCCGCTTCAGGTCCTGCTCGCGGCCCAGGCACGCGCGCAGTTCGGCGCGTGACAGCAGGCGCGGCGGCGGCTTGCCGGCACGTGGGTTGGCGGTCGTTTGCGCGACGGCAGGGGCCGGCATGGCGCATGGCCACGCGGCCAGCACGAACAACAAGGCGGCGGCAAGGCGCTGCATTCGGTGAAACCTCTTCTGGAGACCCTCCGGCGGGGGTCAGGGCGAGGCAGTGTAGAAGGCCGGCGCGGGCGCCGGCGTCACCGATACCGAGCCGCCGTGATGAATTGCGAAAAGGCCTCGCACCACACGATGGCCGCGGTGTACTGCGTCACGTCCACCGAGGGCGGCACGCTGACGATGAAGTTGTCGAAGGTGACGATGGCGCCCACCTGCACCATGCGCGGCTTGAGCCGCAGGAAGTCGGCCTCCGTCTCCACGAACTCGGGCGACAGGTACAGCCGGTACGCCGGACCCGGCGCGAGCCGGCCGGCGAGGGTGATGCTGCTGCGGCCGACCGACAGCCTGCCTTCGCCCCAGTGCAGCGCGTCGCTGTCCTTCAGGTCGCGGCGGAACTCGCCCTGGTAGAGCGCGCCGCCCGACTGCCGGGCCAGCTCGGCGGCCGAAGGCGCGGCCGGCGCCGACAGGATGGGCAGCAGGTAGATGCCGGCTGCGAAGCCGAGCGCGGCGGCAGCAGCATGCGTGCAGCCCAGCAGCAGCTTGTTCATCGCCTCATCCGTGTTGCAGCCAACGTTCGAGCTCCGTCCTCAGCGTGGCCAGGTCGATCGGCTTGGTGAGGAAGCCGTCCATGCCGGCGCGGCGCGCCGCCTCGCGGTCGGCCTGCATCGCATGGGCGGTGAGCGCCACGATGGGGAAGCGGCGCATGTCGCCCTTGACCTGCCAGGCGCGCAGGCGGCGGCAGGTTTCGTAGCCGTCCATCTCGGGCATCTGCACGTCCAGCAGCATGAGGTCCGGCGCGCGCGCGCGGCAGCGCGCCAGCGCCTGCGCGCCGCTGTCGACCGACTCGGCCGCCAGGCCCAGGCTGGCCAGCATTTCCTCGCCGATGAGACGGTTCACCGGGTTGTCCTCCACCAGCAGCACGGTGCGGCCCGTCCAGGCCGGCGTGCCGGCGGCAGGGGCCGCGGCGGCGGCCACGGGTGCCGGCGCGGCCGCCCTGGGCGCGGTGATGCGCAGCAGGTCGTGCGGCGTGAGCGGCGACAGCGCGATGTCGATGGCCAGCGAGCCGGCCAGCTGCTCCAGGGTCTTCAGGTGCCAGTCGGCGCGCATCGCGATGACGATCTGCACGGTGGGCAGCGCGGCGCGCAGGCGGGCCAGGCCTTCGGTGTCGCTCGACAGGTGGCCGGGCAGCATCACCAGGTCGGGCATCGGCTCGTGGCAGGAGCTGGACAGCGCCTCGTCGAGGCTGGCCATGGTGCGGGTGGTCCAGCCCAGGCGCACGAAGCGGCGCTGCGTCCATCGCGCCTGCGCCTCGACCGGATAGACGAGCCAGGCATGGCCGCCGGGCGCGGGCGGCGGCAGCGGTGTGCCGGCGGGGTCGATCCGCAGCGGCAGCGACAGCGTGAAGCAGGAGCCGGCGCCGGGCTGGCTGCGCGCCTCGATGGAGCCTCCCATCGACTGCGCCAGGCCCTGCGCGATGGACAGGCCCAGCCCGGTGCCGCCGTGCCGGCGCGACACGCTGTCGTCGCCCTGCACGAAGGGGTCGAACACGCGGCCCAGCGTGGCGGTGTCCATGCCGATGCCGGTGTCGCTCACCTCGATCTCGGCCCGCGCCAGGCCCGGGCCTTCCTCGCGCAGCAGCGTGGACACCGTGACGTGTCCCTCCTGCGTGAACTTGACCGCGTTGCCCAGCAGGTTGGTGAGCACCTGTCGCACGCGCGTCTCGTCGCCCAGCATGGCGGTGTGCTCGCCGACGTAGTCGTACATGAAGCGCACGTCGTTCGCGCGCAGCGAGGTGACGCCGCGCATCGCCTCGGCCACGGTGTCAGCCAGGTCGAAGGGCTGCTCCCTCAGCGCCAGCTTGCCGGCTTCGATGCGCGAGAAGTCGAGCACGTCGTTGATCACGTGCAGCAGCGAGCGGCCCGATTGCAACGCCAGCTGCAGGTAGCGGCGCTGCACGTCGTCGTGGCAGGCGCCGAGCGCGAGCTCGGTGAGGCCGAGCACGCCGTTGAGCGGCGTGCGGATCTCGTGGCTCATGTGGGCGAGGAACAGCGACTTGGCCTGGTTGGCGCGGTCGGCCTCGGCGCGCTGCTGCTCGGCCAGCGCGAGCGTCGCCTCCAGCCGCGCCGTGCGCTCGTGCACCAGCCGCTCGAGGCGGTCCTGGTGGTGCTCCAGCTGCTCGTGCGCCAGCACCTGCTCATGGATGTCGGCGATCACGCCGGTCACCCGCACCTGGCCGGCAGCGTCGCGCTCGGCCACCGCATGTTCGCGGAACCAGCGGTAGTCGCCATCGCTGCACAGCAGCCGGTAGTTCATGGTCCAGCGGCCCAGCCGCGCGAGGCCGGCTTCGTTGTCGGCATCGAAACGCGGGCGGTCCTCGGGGTGGATCCACTCGAGCACGCGGCTGCGCTGGCGCGGCATCTGGCTGGGCACGCGGCCCAGCAGCTCGGCGAACCGGTCCGACACATACAGCTCGTCGGAGCCCACCGTGCGCTCGAACACGGCCTCGTCGGCGGCCAGCACGGCGCGTTCGAAGCGGCGCGACAGCGCGGCCAGTGCCTGTTGCGCGATCTTTTCCTCGTGCACGTCGGTGGTGTGGCCGGCGATCACGGCGGCGCGGCCGTCGGGGCCGGCCCACACCTTGCCGCTGCCGCGCACCCAGCGCCAGCGGTCGTGCCGGTCGCGAAAGCGCACCTCGTAGCTGAAGCTGCCCAGCGTGTCGATGGCGCGCTGGTTGGCAGCCAGGAAGGCGCCGACGTCGTCGGGGTGGATGCGCGCGTTGACGCTGTCGCGCACGTGCTCGTCGTTGGGCAGCTCGTGCGGCGCGAAGCCGAACAGCGCGCGGAAGCTGGGCGAGTACCAGCTCACGCCGGTGCGCAGGTCACGTTCCCAGAAGCCGTCGTGCGAACCGGCCAGCGCACGCTCGTACCGCGCCAGCGCCTGGGCGTCCTCTCGATCGCTGTCTTGGCGGCCGCCGCCGCTTTGCAAGGGCTGGGGCTGCGTCTTGTTGCCGATGGATGATCGGGTCATGCCGGGATGTGGAACACCTGCGGGCCGCTGCGCGGCCCGGTGGCGACCCTCCAGGCCCAGGGCCTGTCAACGGCGGAACTTGCCGTCCTGTCCGATGATGGAAAGGTCGGCGTAGTCGAGGCCGGTGTGATCGCCGGGGCTGAAGCTTACTTCCATCCCGCCGATGTCCAGCTTGCGGATTCCATTGAGTGCCGTGACCAACTTCTCGCGAGTGGGGTTGGCGCCGGCGCGGCGCAGGCCCTCGACCAGCACCTTGGCGGCGGCAAAGCCTTCCATCATGGCCGGAGACACCTCGGTGCCGCCCTTGGCGCGCATCAGGTCCACGGCCTCCTTCACGATGGGCGCCGACAGCGAGCGCTCATAGGGAAACACCTGCGTGACGATGGTGCCGCGGGCGTTGTCGCCCAGCTGCTTGATGAATCCGCCCGAGGCGTTGTTCGACAGCGTGACGATCTGCGCACGCGAGCCGGCATCGCGCAGCGCCTTGGCGCCGTCGGCCACCGCGCCGCCGGAGCCGATGAACAGCACCGCCTGCGCGTCGGCCTTGGCGATCTTGGGCGCGGCCGCGCTGTAGTCGGGCTTGGCGCGGTCGAACTTCTCCAGCAGCAGCGGCTGCTTGCCCACCGCCTCGAAACCCTTCTGCGCCCCCTGCACCGCGTCGGCGCCGAAGCTGTCGTCCACCTGCAGGATGGCGATGCGCTCCAGGCCGATCAGGCTCAGGTGGCGGATGGCACGCTCGGCCTCGCGCTGGTAGGTGGCCCGCACGTTGAAGATCATCGGGTTCACCGGCTGGTGCAGCGCCATCGCGCCGGTGGAGGGCGCCACCAGCGGCACCCGGTGCTCGGCCAGCAGAGGCACGATGGCCTGCGTGTGCGGCGTGCCCCGGGTGAGGAAGAGGGTGACCACCTTGTGCTCGGTGATCAGCTTCTTGGCGTTTTCGGCGGCCAGCTTGGGGTCGAACTTGTCGTCGAGCGACACCAGCTCGATCTTCTGGCCGTTGACGCCGCCCTGTTCGTTGATGGCGTCGAGGTAGAGCTTGGCGCCATCGGTCGTTTCCTTCACGCCCGCGGCCACCACGCCGGAGAAGCCGGCCGTCTGGCCGACCACGATCTGCGCCGAGGCGCCGAAGCTGGCCAGGGCGGCCGCAGCCGATACGCTCCAAAGCAGTTGTCTTGCTTTCATTCCGTACTCCTCGCTTGTTGTGATGGCCACGGCCCGCGGCGGTGCGCCCCTTGTGGGGAGGGCGTGCCGCAGGCCCTAACGCCTGAACTTGCCTTCCGGCCCGATGATCGACAGGTCGGCGTAGTCCAGTCCTGAATGATCGTTCGAGCTGAAGCTGACTTCCAGCCCGCCGATGTCGACCCGGCGGAAGGTTTCGAGCGCCTGCACCAGCTTGCCCGGCGTCGGGTTGGCGCCGGCGCGGCGCAGGCCTTCGACCACCACCTTGGCCGCGGCAAAGCCCTCGAGCATGGCGGGGGTGACCTCGTCCTGCCCCTTGTCCTTGGCCAGGTCGGCGGCCTCCTTCACGATGGGCGCCGCCAGCGAGCGCTCGTAGGGGAAGACCTGGGTGACGATGGTGCCGCGGCCGTGTTCGCCGAGCAGCTTCACGAAACCGCCCGAGGCGTTGTTCGACAGCGTGACCACCTGCGCGCGCGAGCCGGCCGTGCGCAGTGCCTTGGTGCCTTCGGCCACCGTGTTGGCCGAGCCGATGAAGATCACCGCCTGCGGCTCGCGCTGCTGGACCACCTGGGTCATCTTCGCGAGGTCGGGCTTGGCACGGTCGAACTTCTCGAGGAACAGGGGTTCCAGCCTGGCCTTCTCGAGCCCCTTCAGCGCGCCTTGGACCGCATCGCCACCGAAGGAGTCGTCGGTCTGCAGGATGCCGATGCGGGTGATGCCGATGGTGGTCAGGTGCTGCACCGCCTTCTCGGACTCGCGCTGGTAGGTGGCGCGCACGTTGAACACGTACGGGTGCACCGGCTTGTGCAGGGACATCGCGCCGGTGGACGGGGCGATCAGCGGCACCTTGTACTCCTTGAGCAGCGGCATGATCGCCTCGGAATGCGGCGTGCCGCGGTTCAGGAACAGCGCGATCGCCTTCTTCTCGGTGATGAGCTTCCTGGCGTTCTCGACCGCCAGCTTGGGGTCGAACTTGTCGTCCAGCGACACCAGTTCCACCCGCTGGCCGTTCACGCCGCCGCGTTCGTTCACCGCATCGAAGTAGAGCTTGGCGCCGTCGGTGTTTTCCTTCACGCCGGTGGCCACCGAGCCGGTGAAGCCCGAGGTCTGGCCAATGACGATCTGCGCGGCCGCAGATCCTGCCAGCCCGAGCAGCAGCGTGATCGCCGCCGCCGCGCGGGCATGTCGATGGGGAAGCATGGATCCTCCTGCAAAACGGCGCAGGGTAGCGCCGCCGGGTGAAAAGTGTTTGCCCGATGTCGCTGCCAAGCATCGTGGAAAACCGAAACACTCTGTTTCTGCCTTGAATCGCGGTCTTTCATCACGAATGCGTGAACCCCCCTTGCGGGGCGTGACACCGGAGGCGGCGTTTTTACGCGTCACGCACGTGTTTGTCTTCACGCTTTCCCGTAGCGAGCGGATGGTTGCCTTCGCTTCCTAAAATGCCTGCCCCTCCCTCGCCCAGCCCTACCGGCACCCCCATGGCTAACGGCTCTTCCCGCAGTGGCCTCATCCGCATCCGCGGCGCGCGCCAGCACAACCTCAAGAACCTCGACCTCGACATCGCCACCGGCGAGCTCACCGTGGTCACCGGCCCGAGCGGCTCGGGCAAGTCGAGCCTGGTGTTCGACACCCTGTACGCCGAAGGCCAGCGCCGCTATGTCGAGACCTTCTCCGCCTATGCGCGGCAGTTCCTCGACCGCATGGACCGTCCCGCCGTGGACCACGTGGACGGCGTGCCGCCGGCCATCGCCATCGACCAGACCAACCCGGTGCGCACGTCACGCTCGACGGTGGGCACGATGACCGAGCTGAACGACCACCTGAAGCTGCTGTTCGCGCGTGCCGCGCAGCTGTTCGACAAGGAGACCGCGAAGCCGGTGCGCGAGGACAACCCCGAGAGCATCTACGCCGAGCTGCTGACACGTGCTGCCAGCGGCCAGCGGCTGGTGGTCACCTTCCCGGTGGAGCTGCCGGCCAACACCTCGGCCGAGGAAGTGGAGCAATGGCTCTCCGCCAGCGGCTACACGCGCGTGCAGGCCGAGCGCGAGGTGGCCACGCCCGCGGGACCGCGCAAGCTTCTGGACGTTGTGGCCGACCGCTTCCGCCTGGAAGGCACCGAGAAGGCCCGCGTGATCGAGGCGCTGGAGGTGGCGCTCAAGCGCGGCAGCGGCCGGGTGAACGTGTACGCGCTGAAGGAAGAGGGCGAGCCGCAGCTGTGGCGCTTCTCGTCGGGCCTGCACAGCCCGGACAGCGAGGCGCGCTACTCGCAGCCCACGCCGGCGATGTTCTCGTTCAACTCGGCCTTCGGGGCCTGCGAGATCTGCCGCGGCTTCGGCCGCGTGATCGGCGTCGACTGGGGCCTGGTGATCCCGGACCACCGCAAGACGCTGCGCGCCGGCGCCATCAAGCCGCTGCAGACGCCGGCCTGGAAGGAGTGCCAGGACGACCTGCTCAAGTATTCAGGCGAGGCCGGCATCCCGCGCGACACGGCATGGAGCCAGCTGAGCGACTCGCAGCGCGACTGGGTCATCAACGGCTCGCCGCACTGGAAGGGCCAGTGGAACAAGCAGTGGTACGGCATCAAGCGCTTCTTCGAATACCTGGAGAGCAAGGCCTACAAGATGCACATCCGCGTGCTCTTGTCCAAGTACCGCAGCTACACGCCCTGCGGCGCTTGCGGTGGCGCGCGGCTGAAGCTGGAGTCGCTGCTGTGGCGCCTGGGCACGAAGCAGGGCGCCGACGCGGTGCTGCCCCCGGGCAAGCGCTTTTCGCCGTTGGGTGTGGGTTTCGGCCGCGGGCCGCTGGAGGCGCTGCCGGGCCTGAGCCTGCACGACCTGATGCTGCTGCCCATCGACAGGCTGCGGCGCTTCTTCGACGAGCTCACGCTCCCCAGCAACCTGCTCGACGATGCCCTCGGCCTGCTCCTCGACGAGATCCGCACCCGGCTCAAGTACCTGTGCGACGTGGGCATCGGCTACCTCACGCTCGACAGGCAGAGCCGCACGCTCTCGGGCGGCGAGGTGCAGCGCATCAACCTCACCACGGCGCTGGGCACCTCGCTGGTCAACACCCTGTTCGTGCTCGACGAGCCCAGCATCGGCCTGCACCCGCGCGACATGAACCGCATCGTCGAGGCGATGCACCGGCTGCGCGACGCCGGCAACACCCTGGTGGTGGTGGAGCACGACCCGGCGGTCATGCTGTCGGCCGACCGGGTGCTGGACCTGGGCCCCGGTCCGGGCACGCAGGGCGGCCGCATCGTGTTCGACGGCACGCCCGAGGACCTGAAGGCGGCCGAGACGCTGACCGGCGCCTATCTCGGGGCCCGCCGCCAAATCGGCCTCGGTTTCCAGCGCCCGGTGGACGGCAACACGCCGAAGCTGCTGCTGCAGGGCGTGCGCGAGCACAACCTGAAGGACGTGAGCGTCGAGTTCCCGCTGCAGCGGCTGGTGTGCGTGACCGGCGTGTCGGGCTCGGGCAAGAGCACGCTGATGCAGGACGTGCTGTTCCCCGCGCTGGCGCGCCATTTCGGCAAGGCCACCGAATCACCTGGCGAGCACGACCAGCTGCTGGGCGCCGACTGGCTGAGCGATGCGGTGTTCGTGGACCAGTCGCCCATCGGCAAGACCGCCCGCTCCAACCCGGCCAGCTACGTGGGCGCCTTCGACACGCTGCGCGCCATCTTTGCCGACGCGCCGCTCGCCAGGCAGCGCGGCTACGGCGCCGGCATGTTCAGCTTCAATGCCGGCGACGGCCGCTGCCCGACCTGCGGCGGCTCGGGCTTCGAGCACGTGGAGATGCAGTTCCTGTCGGACGTGTACCTGCGCTGCCCCGACTGCGACGGCAAGCGCTATCGGGCCGAGATCCTCGACGTGAAGGTCGAGCGCGCCGGCCGGCAGCTCGACGTGAACGACGTGCTCGAACTCACAGTGGCCGACGCGGTGCGCCTGTTCGGCAACGACCGCGAGGTGGTGCGCGCGCTGCAGCCGCTGGCCGACGTGGGCCTCGAATACGTGAAGCTCGGCCAGCCGGTGCCCACGCTTTCCGGCGGCGAGGCGCAGCGCCTGAAGCTCGCCGGCTTCCTGGCCGATGCCGCGAAGAACGCCACCGCGACGAAGCAGGCAGTGGCCAGGAAGGGCACGCTGTTCCTGTTCGACGAGCCGACCACCGGCCTGCACTTCGACGACATCGCCAAGCTGATGCGGGCCTTCCGCAAGCTGCTCGACGCCGGCCACTCGCTCATCGTCATCGAGCACAACCTCGACGTCATCCGCGCGAGCGACTGGCTGATCGACCTGGGCCCCGAAGGCGGCGAGGCGGGCGGGCTGGTCGTGGCCACGGGCACGCCCGAAGACCTGAAGGCGCACCCGACCTCCTTCACCGGTGAAGCGCTGCGCGACTATGCCAAGGCGCTGGGCGACGAAGGCCGGGCGGTCGAGGAGGGCCGGCCGCTGCAGTCGCTGGTGAAATCGCGCCGCGCCGAAGCCAGGCGCATCACCGACGAGCTGATCCAGATCGTGAACGCCCGCGAGCACAACCTGAAGGGCATGAGCGTGGACATCCCGCGCGGCAAGTTCAGCGTGGTGACCGGCGTGTCCGGCTCGGGCAAGTCCACGCTCGCCTTCGACATCCTGTTCAACGAGGGTCAGCGGCGTTATCTCGAGTCGCTGAACGCCTATGCGCGCAGCATCGTGCAGCCTGCGGGGCGGCCGGAGGTCGATGCGGTGTACGGCATCCCGCCCACGGTGGCCATCGAGCAGCGCCTCTCGCGCGGCGGCCGCAAGAGCACCGTGGCCACCACCACCGAGGTCTACCACTTCCTGCGGCTGCTCTATGTGAAGCTGGGCGTGCAGTACTGCCCGCACTGCACGGCCGACGCCAGCGTGCCGGTGCAGCCGCAGACCCCCGAGTCCATCGCCGCGCAGCTGCTGCGCGACTACAAGGGCCAGCACGTGGGCCTGCTGGCGCCGCTGGTGGTCAACCGCAAGGGCGTCTACACCGACCTGGCCAAGTGGGCCAAGCAGCGCGGCTATTCGCACCTGCGCGTGGACGGCGAATTCCTGCCCACCGACAAGTGGCCGCGCATCGACCGCTTCAAGGAACACACGATCGAGCTGCCGGTGGGCGACATCGTGGTGAGCGCCGACGACGAAACCGAACTGCGCCGGCTGCTCGCACAGACGCTCGAGCACGGCAAGGGCGTGATGCACCTGCTGGGCCCGCTGGACGGGCTCAAGGGCGCCATGATCGCCGGCGCCCCGACGTCGCGCATCGGCCGCGTGAAGGTGTTTTCCACCAAGCGCGCCTGCCCGCAATGCGGCACCAGCTTCCCCGAGCTGGACCCGCGCATGTTCTCGTACAACTCCAAGCACGGCTGGTGCCCCGATTGCGTGGGCACGGGCCTCACGCTCACCCGCGAGCAGCGCAAGGCCTACGACGACTCGATCAAGGACGACGACAACAAGGGCCGGGAAAAGACCTTCGGCGAGCCCGAGGTCGAAGACGTGGTCGACGCGCCCTGCGGCACCTGCCATGGCGCGCGGCTCAACCCCACGTCGCTGGCGGTGCGCTTCCGCGGCGATTCCATCGCGGCGGTGGCGGCGCGTTCGGTGATCGAGGCGCGCCGCTGGATCGAGGGCCAGAAGCTCGACGGCCGCGAAGCCACCATCGCGCGCGACGTCATCTCCGAAATCCGCAACCGCCTGTCCTTCCTCGAGGAGGTGGGCCTGGGCTACCTCACGCTCGACCGGGCCGCACCCACGTTGAGCGGCGGCGAGGCGCAGCGCATCCGCCTGGCGGCGCAGCTGGGCTCCAACCTGCAGGGTGTGTGCTACGTGCTCGACGAGCCCACCATCGGCCTGCATCCGCGCGACAACCAGATCCTGCTCGACGCGCTGCACAAGCTCGGCGACCAGGGCAACACGCTGGTGGTGGTGGAGCA
>CAMLNA010000138.1 GCA_946481025.1 uncultured Rivibacter sp. | reverse complement strand
TCGCGGATCTCCAGCTCGGTGGCCGGCGGCTCGAAGTTGAACAGGGTCTTGATGTTGCGGCACATGGTGTGAAGCTCGATCGAGGCAGGTTCAGGCCGGCGTGGTCTCGGCCGCGGCCCGCGCCGCCCGTGCGCGCCGCGTGAGCCACCACGCGAACACGCCGGCGGTGACGAACATGATGAGGCTGTAGATCGCCGGCGGCACGGCCATCGTGCTGCTGCCCAGCACGTTGAGCGCGATGAAGATCGCCAGCGTGCCGTTGTGGATGCCGATCTCCATCGCGATGGCCACCGCCTGCCGCTCCGGCAGCCGGGCCGCGAGCGGCACGCCGTAGCCCACGGCCATCGACAGCAGGTTGAACAACAGGCAGGCGCCGCCCACCACGGCGAAGTAGGCGGTGAGCGTCTTCCATTCCTGCACCACGGCGGCCAGCACCAGCGCGGCCAGCAGCAGCACCGAGAACAGGCGGATCGGCTTTTCCATGCGGGCCGCGAAACCCGGCCAGCGCTGCCGCAGGAACATGCCGAGGGCCACCGGGCCGAGGATGATGACGCCCACCTCCACCACCTTGCGCACCGGCGGCGGCACGTACTGGTCGCTCGCCATGAAGTGCTGCAGCGCGAGGCTCACGATGAAGGGCAGCGCCACCAGCGAGAGCAGCGAGTTGACGGCGGTGAGCGTGATGTTGAGCGCCACGTCGCCGCGTGCGAGGTGGCTGTAGATGTTGGCGGTGGCCCCGCCCGGCGAAGCGGCCAGCAGCATGAGGCCCACGGCGAGCTCGGGCGGCAGGCCGAACAGCCGGGCCACGCCGAAGCCCACGCCGGTGAGCAGCAGCATCTGCACCAGCAGGCCGATGACCACCGCCTTCGGGTAGCGCACCACGCGCGTGAAGTCGGCCCGCGTGAGTGACAGGCCCAGCCCCAGCATGATGGCGCCCAGCGCCAGCGGCAGGAAGACGTTGGTGACGAGGGATCCGCTCATGGAGGCGCCGTTGGCGAGTCAGGGTGCCGCATCGTCGCTGCGAACGCAGGCGAGGGCAAGCGCTCCGACCCGCGCCGCGGGCATGCCGGATCGTTCACGCCGTCTTCAGAGCAGGCGTACGAGGGCGAAGCCGGCGATGGCTGCGGAGACCACCGACAGCGCGGTCTTGACACCGCGGTTGCCGGCAAAGGCCGAGATGCCGCTGCACGCGAGGATGGCGGCAAAGAGGTAGATGGATTTCATGGCGCGCGATGCTAGCGGCAGCGCCGCGAGGCGCGAGCAGCCGTCGAAGTTGCGTCACCTCCTGCCGTGCATTCGTTCACGGCATCGCGCAGCTGGCCGCAGCGCGGCCCGTGCGGGCCGGCCGCGCGGGGTGTCACATCTTCAGGAGGGCCTTGGCCTCGCCCAGCGCCTTCATCGACTCGGCATGCTTGCCGGCCTTGTGATGCGCTTCGCCGTCGGCACGCAGCTGCTTCACCTTGGCAGCGTCTGCGTCGCTGAGCTTGGGGTTGGTGGCGAGCTTGGCGTCGATCGCCTTCATCTCGTTGGGGCAGTTGTGCGCGAATGCAGCTGCCGTGGCGCAGAGGAGCGCTGCACCGAGCCAGAGTCGTTTCATCGCCGTCTCCTTGTGCAAAAGGAGACTCACTCTAGCGAGGCGACGACCCTCATGCAATGGGCAACGCACCCGAGCGCGCAGGCTCGTGCGGTGCGGCCGTTCCGGCCTGCGCCTCGTGCAGCGCCACGGCCAGCGGCACCTGCCCGGGCGCTGCGGCCGGGCCGGCCCTGACGCGCGAGGCACGCGGCGCGGCGAACTCGAGCCGCGCCAGCAATGCGTCCAGCAGCCACACCGCCGCGGCGAACGCGCCGATCGCGAGCACCGCCATGGCCACCAGCAGCACGCCATGCTCCCAGGGCGCCGTGAAGCCCACGAAACCGGTGGCCGCAGCGGCGGCCATCAGTGCGGCGTACGCGCGGCCGCGCGGGCCTGCAAAGGAGGTCAGCGCCAATGGATAGCTCATCAGGAACAGCAAGGCCAGGAGGTATTGAACCAACCCCATGGCCTGCAGGCTGCTGTTGACTTCGCTGATCACGGCACCTCCGACTGCTTGTGCAACTGGGAGGAAGAATGCGCCCGCGCCGGGGTTTTCTCAAGCCCGTCCGGCGGGCCGCGCCGGCTGGCATGACTCAAGTCACGTCGCGGGGTTGCGATGCGGCCACAGCCCCTGCCGATGCGGTGGCTTTTCACGCACCGCGAACACCTTTGCGCTATTGCAGCGCCGCGCCGCCACGCGAGCACGAGGCGGCACGCGCGAGCAGCAATTCACGCTCGCGCAGGTTGCGCGTGAGCCCGGCCGCGCGCTTGAACTCCTGGCCTGCCTCGTCGTAGCGGCCGAGCTTGAACAGCAGGTCGCCCCGCACGCTGGGCAGGAGGTGGTAGTTCTTGAGCGAAGGCTCGTCCCGCAGCCGGTCCACCACCTGGAGCGCCTCGGCCGGTCCGAAGGCCATGCCCAGCGCCACCGCGCGGTTGAGCTCGATCACCGGCGAGGGCGTCAGCTGCGCGAGCGCGTCGTACAGCGCGGCAATGCGACCCCAGTCGGTTTCCTCGGCCGCGCGGGCGCGTGCGTGGCAGGCCGCGATGGCAGCCTGCAGCGCATAGGGCCCATAGGCGCCGCCCAATGCTTCGGCGCGCTCCAGCGCGGCCAGCCCGCGCCGGATCAGCAGCTGGTCCCAGCGCGCGCGGTTCTGCTCCAGCAGCAGCACGGGCTCGCCGCCCGGGCCGGTGCGCGCCGCCGAGCGCGAGGCCTGGATCTCCATCAGCGCCACCAGCCCGTGCACCTCCGGCTCCCCGGGCATCAGCTCGGCGACGATGCGGCCCAGCCGCAGCGCGTCTTCGCAGAGCGCCGGACGCATCCAGTGGTCGCCCGCGGTGGCGGAATACCCCTCGTTGAAGATGAGGTAGATCACCGCCAGCACCGAGGCCAGCCGCTCGGCCAGTTCTTCCTTGCGCGGCACCTCGAAGGGCACACGCGCTTCCGACAGCGTGCGCTTGGCGCGCACGATGCGCTGCGCGATGGTGGACTCGGGCACCAGGAAGGCGCGAGCGATCTCGTCGGTGGTGAGGCCGCCCAGCAGCCGCAGGGTGAGCGCCACGCGCGCCTCGGTCGACAGCACCGGGTGGCACGAGGTGAACACGAGGCGCAGCAGGTCGTCGCCGATGTCGTCATCGAGGCTGTCGCTGAAGTCGGGTGTCACGGCGGTCCCCAGCGTTTCGATCTCGTAGCCGATTTCCTCGTGCTTGGCGTCGGCCAGCTTGTGGTGGCGCAGGTGGTCGATGGCGCGGCGCTTGGCGGTGGTCATGAGCCAGGCACCCGGGTTGTCGGGCACGCCCTTGCGGGGCCATTGCTCCAGCGCGGTGACCAGCGCGTCCTGCGCCAGCTCTTCGGCCACGCCCACGTCGCGCACCATGCGCGCCACCGACGCAATGATCTTGGCCGACTCGATGCGCCAGACCGCGTCGATCGCACGATGGGTGCCGTCAGGAGGAGTCGTCGCTGCCGTCACGGTTCACCGGCGCCGGTTCTGCATGTCGGCAAAACCTTCGGCGACCTGCTGCACGTCCTGGGGGTAGTCCGCCATCTCCTGCACCTGGCGCACCTCGATCACCTCGTTGTCGGCGCCGGGGCAGCGCCGGGCCCACTCGATGGCTTCGTCACGAGATCTCACATCGATCATCCAGTAGCCTCCCAATACTTCCTTCGCTTCGGCAAACGGCCCGTCGGTGACCCTGGGCCTGCCGCCCTCGAACGATACCCGCGCGCCCATCGACGGCGGATGCAGCCCGTCGCAGGCGATCAGCACGCCGGCGCGCTGGAGCGCCTCGTTGTACTTCATCATCGCCGCGACCGCCTGCGTGTCTTCCGGGACGGTGCCCGGCGCCGCGGTTTCGTAGCCCCTGGGGATCATCAGCATCATGAATCGCATCGCGTGCTCCTGTGGTGGTGTTCATGTTCATTCGCACGACGAACGACGCCGGCCCGGATCGACACGGACCGGGGGCTTGCGGGCTCGGTGATAACCCTGCGTCGCCCCCCGGCGACAGCGGCGGAACGCGGGCACAGGCGTTGCCGACACCTGATGCCAGGCGTCGGGTTCGCCGCTCGCCCGGGCAGTTGTTGTGGCTCTGCACAAGAGCAAGTCCTTTTCACACCGCTACAGGAGACCCCTCATGAGCAAGTACACCACCGGCCTCGGCGTCGCGATCGTTTCGTTGGCCGCCGCCATCGGCATCGCGTATGCGCAGACCAGCACCACGCAGCCTTCGGGCACCACCGACCCGGCCGCGCAACAGCCCCAGGGCGGCAGCACCACCGCGCCATCGTCTGGCACCACCACGCAGGACTCGACGACCACGTCGCCGAGCACGACCGACAGCAGCACGATGCAAGGCAGCGGCACGACCACGGCACCGAGCGCCACGACGGACCCGTCCACCAGCTCCAGCACCCTGGGCACGGCGCGCGCTCCCCGCAGCGACCGCAACTGATACCGAGCCGTTCCCCGCAAAGGAAAGGCCGGCCCGGGGGCCGGCCTTTTTACTGCATCTACGGGAGTCAGCGGGCGGCGGCCTGGGCGCTCGCCGTCTGCACGGCAGCGGGCTTGCGCAGCGCCACGTCGTAGGAGCGGAACACCGAGCGCACCGGCCGCGTCTCGGGCAGCACGTAGACGACGCCGCGCCGGCGGAACGAGGGACTCACCACTTCATCGAAGAACCGCACCGGCACGTTGATGCAGCCGTAGGAGATGCGGTTGTCGTCGGGCGTGGGCGAGGCGAGCCGCTCGAGCCGGCGCTCCTCGGGCTTGTTGGCGCGCACGCGGTGCATCGAGACGGCCGCGTCGTAGTCGACCCAGACGATGTCCTCGCCCTGCAGGTTGCGGCCCGGCTCGGCCACGAAACGCCCGGCCGGCGTGGTGCGCTCGTGCGGGCGGATGTCGGACATCTTGCGCTCGCCGATGCCCGGCACGGTGTGGTCGCCCGGGGCCGTGCCCAGCAGCACGGCCGAGGCCCCGCGCAGCTGCGCGTTGGCATCGAACACGTAGACCTTGGCGTTGACCTTGTCGAGGATGGCAAACGGCAGCGCCTGGTTGTCGCGCGAATCGGCCACCCAGTCGGCAATGTGGCGGACGTCGCCGGGCGGCTGCTCGGCGCCGAAGGCGGCGAGCCGCTTGCCCGCCTGTGCCGCCGCCGGCGCCTGCGGCCGGTCCAGCGGGCCGCAGCCGCCGGCGAGCACCGCGACCGCGGCCGCCCCGGCGCAGAGCACCAGGGTCCGGCGGCGCGGCGGCTGGATGGCAATGGTCTCCTCGAGTTTCTTCATGTGGCCTCCGTGACGAAGGGCGGGCACGCAGCGGCGCCGCCCCTGGTCATGGCCGGCAAGCAGGATGCCCGACGCCTTATTGCGACACGAGCTCCAGCGTCGTCTGCGCCGAATCGTCGGACTTGGCCACCAGCACCCGGATGTCGTTGGGCGTGACGGCACCGATGCCGCCGGACGGGATGGTGAGCAGCAGCCAGTCGGCGTTGTCTTCGAGGTTGACGCTCGCCACGTTGAAGATCACCGTCTTCGTGCCGGCCGTCGTGACGCGCAGCTGGTACACGCCGCCTTCGAGCTCGACCGAGTCGTTGCCCGATGCCGGGCTGGCCGTCTTGTAGCCGACGGCGCTCATGGTGGGCGCGACGGTGTTGATGTCGACCTGCGGCTGGGTCAGGTAGATGTCGACGTTCTGCGCATTGAACGAAGCATTGACCACGCGCACCCGGGCCTTGTCGCTCACCAGGCCCTTGTTGTAGGGGTCGTCGATCAGCAGCGCGTCGGCAGCCGTCTGGCCGGGCAGCGCGATCAGCGTGTACTTGTTGCCGTGGTGGGCGTCGAAGTTGGTGTTGCTCAAGGTGACGTCGGCACTCTCGAGCTTGACCTTCCAGTCGGCCGCGCCGTTGTCGACGTCGAAATACTTCGAGGCGAACTTGTAGCCCACGTTGGTGGCGTCGGCCTGCTTGACGTCGTTGCGGTAGAGCGAGACGTTGGGGCCGGCAGGAATGGCGTGCACGAACCGAACCTTCGGATCGGCGATGTCGAGCCGGTCGTCCGCATCGTCGTCGTTGCCTCCGCAGGCAGTAACCAGCGAGGCCGAAGCCAGCAGCAGTGCAAGCAGTCTGAACAACTTCATGGTGGCACCTGAACGGAAGTGAAGGGGGTGCCTCACCGTACGGCGCGCGTGCCTGCGAAGCTGTCGGGACGGTGCGCGTCGCGTTGTCGGCTTGCGCCGACGCGCGCTCAACAAGTGCTGCTGTGCGATTGCCGATGCAACCGGCGGTGAACGGCGCAGCGTCGGTGCACGGCAGTTGCCGCTGGTTTCATTCGGGCCGCCGCGAAAGGGCCCCGACGCTCGCGGCCAGCGCCCACGCGTCGAGTTCGTCGCGGCTCAAGGCGGGCAGCTCGCCGGCCTCCCGCGCGGCCTCGACCAGCCGCGACACCGTGGCGCCGTGCGGCAGCACCGTGCCGTAGAAGCAGGGGGCGCCGTCACGCACGATCAGCAGCGTCGGGAAGCTCTCGATGTCGAGCGCCGCATCACCGAGCGCGTCGCTTTCGTCCTCGATGTCGATCCAGGCGAATCGCGCCTGCGGGTGCTCACGCGCCGACTGCTCGAACACCGCACGGTAGGCCTCGCAGGTGGTGCACCAGCCCGCACACAGGCAGGCCACGAGGACATCGGGATGGGCAGCGACAGGACTCATGGCCGCGAGTGTGCGTCATGCACACCCAGCGGCCAACAAAAAGGCCAAGGGCACGCCCTTGGCCTTCTTGTTTCCCCGCGGCCGCCGCGGATCCGGCTTCGCCGGTCCGCCAGCGGCGCCCCCTAGAGGGGGAGCGCCGAAGGCGCTACGGGGGTGGGCGACATCAAAACGGGATGTCGTCGTCCATGTCGTCGAAGCCGGTGGACGACTTCTGCTGCGGGGCCGGGCGCTGCGGCGCCTGACGCTGCGCCGGGCGCTCGCTGCGGCCGCTGCCGCCTTCGTCGCCGCCGCGGCTGTAGCCGCCGCCACCACCGCCTTCGCTGTCGCCGCCGCCGAAGCCTTCACGGCCGCCCAGCATCTGCATCTGGTCGGCAATGATCTCGGTGGTGTAGTTGTCCTTGCCTTCCTTGTCCTGCCACTTGCGCGTCTTCAGGCGGCCTTCGACGTACACCGAGCGGCCCTTCTTGAGGTACTCGCCGGCAATTTCAGCCAGCTTGTCGTAGAAGACCACGCGGTGCCACTCGGTTTCTTCCTGGCGTTCGCCGCTGTCGCGGTTCTTCCAGTTGCGGGTGGTGGCGATCGAGACGTTGCAGATGGCCGAGCCGCTGGGCGCGTAGCGCACTTCGGGATCGCGGCCCAGGTTTCCGATGAGGATGACTTTGTTGATCGAGGCCATGATCCGGGCTCCATTGAACGAGGGGGGATTATGCCAAGCGTGCCCGGAGCACGGCCTCGATCCGCTCGCCCAGCGTGGTGAGATCCAGCGGCTTGGTCCAGTAGTCGTCGAAGCCGGCCTCGCGGGCGCGCGCCAGCTCCTCGGGCATCGCATCGGCGGACACCGCCACGCAGGGCGGGCGGCTGCTGTTCATCACGCTGTCGAGCTGGCGCAGCACTTCGTAGCCGCTGATGCCCGGCAGGTTGATGTCGAGCAGCACCAGATCGGGCCGCAAGGTGGCCAGCCGGGCCAGCGCCTGCTCGCCGTCGGTGGCCACCTCCAGCCGGTACTGCGGCCCGAGCAGGCCGAGCGCGTGCTTGAGCAACAGCACGTTGGTGGGGTTGTCCTCCACATAGAAGAGCAGCCGGCGCGGCGCGGCGGCCGCCGCCGACGCGACGGGGGCGCCCGGTGCCAGCGGCAACGCCAGCGGCGGCGGCGCCAGCGGCAGGCTCAGGCGGAACTGGGTGCCCATGCCGGGCGTGGAGCTCACGTCGATCTGGCCGCCCATCGCTTCCATCAGCCGGCGGGTGATCGACAGGCCCAGCCCGGTGCCGCCGATGGTGGTGGCCTCGGCGCCCAGCCGGTTGAAGGGCTGGAACAGCTGCGCGAGTTCCTGCGGCTTGAGGCCCAGCCCGGTGTCGCGCACGCGCAGGCAGCCCAGGTTGCCCTCCTGCTTCCAGCTCACCCGCACATTGCCCTGCAGGCGGTTGTACTTGACGGCGTTGGACAGCAGGTTCACCAGCACCTGGCGCAGCCGCGTCCGGTCGGCCAGCACGCTGAGGCCGGTGTCCTGCGGCGGCAGCAGCTGCAGGCTGATGCCGCGCTCGTCGGCCATCGTGCGCACGAGCGCCGCCGCGTCCTCCACCACGTCGCCCAGCATCACCGCCTCGGGCACGAGCCGCATGGCGCCGGCCTCGATCGACGCGAGGTCGAGCATGTCGTTGACGATCTGCAGCAGGTGCTCGCCGGCACGCTTGAGGTGGCCGATCTGTTCGCGCTGCGCGGCCGTCAGCGACGTGGCGTCGAGCGCCAGCAGCTGCGCAAAGCCCAGCACGCCGTTGAGCGGCGTGCGCAGCTCGTGGCTCACGCGCGAGAGGAACTCGCTCTTGGCGCGGTTGGCGCGTTCGGCCGCTTCCTTCTCCATGCGGGCCTGCTCCGAGCGCTTGAGCTCGGTGATGTCGATCACGGTGCCGATGAGCTTGGCGCGGCCCGCGGTCTCGAAGCGCCGCGACACCGACCGCAGGTGGCGCAGCTCGCCGTTGCCCAGCACGATGCGGTATTCGATCTCGTAGACGTCCTGCGTGCCGTCACGCAGGCTCTGCAAGGTGGCGACCACGCGCGCCCGGTCTTCGGGATGCAGCCGCTCCTGCCAGAGCTCCGCGCCGGGGCGCGGAGCTTCCGCCTCGAGGTCGTACAGGCGGAACATGTGCTGGTTCCAGGTCAGGTCGCCGTCGGGCAGCGCACGCTCCCACACGCCGATGCCCGAGGCGTCGGTGGCCAGCCGCAGCCGCTCGGCCAGCTCGGCGATCTGCTCGCGCGCCTGGTGGCGCTCGGTCACGTCCTGGAAGGTGCCGGCGATGCGCACCACGCGCCCGCCGCGCAGCTCCGCGTTGCCGATGGCCCGCGCCCAGCGCCGCTGGCCCCGGGCGGTGATCAGCTCCACCTCCACGTCATAGGGCTCGCCCTCGGCCAGCGCCCGATCGACGGCCGCGCGCATGAGCGACTGGGAGGCCGGCGTGTAGAACGAGAACGCATATTCAGCGTCCACCGGCGTGCCGGCGTCCACCTCGTGGATGGCATAGGTGTGGTTGCTCCAGCGCAGCTCGTGGGTGGCCGCGTCCAGGTCCCAGGCCCCCACGTGCGCGATCTCGGCCGCCTCGTTGAGCAGGCGCTCGCTGCTGCGGAAGGAGCTCTGCGCGCGTTTCCACTCGGTGATGTCGTCCTGCAGCCCCACCCAGTGGGTCACTGCGCCGCCGGCATCGCGCAGCGGCAGCAGTTCCAGCTCGATCCAGTAGACGCTGCCGTCGCGCTTGTAGTGGGCCAGCTCCAGCCCGTGCACCGGCAGGAGGGCGCGGTGGGCTTCGTCGAGCCGGGCCAGCGCCTGCGCGTCGGTTTGCGGCCCGTTCAGGAAGCTGCCGGGCCGGCGGCCGCGCACTTCGGCCAGCGTGTAGCCGGTGGTGCGTTCGAAGGCCGAATTGACCCACTCGATGTGGCCCGACGGGTCGGTCACCACGATGAGGTGCGAGCAGCCGCGCAGGAACGCAGCCAGGATCGAGTCGTCCATCGGCTCCAGATGGCGTTGACAGGCCTAGGGCCTGTTGGGCTCCCCTGCTGCCGATTCTGCGGCGGAGCGCACGCCGTGCGGGTAGGCACTTCTCCGAAGCGGCGGGCACCGGCGGCCGCTCGCGTAGGATCGCGTCTCGCCCGCCGACTGCGCCTTTCATCCGCTCCAACGTGTCTTCCGCCCCGCTTTCCATCCTGCAAGAGGTCTTCGGCTACGGCGCCTTTCGCGGCCACCAGGCCGAGATCGTCGAACACGTGTGCGCCGGCGGCGACGCGCTGGTGCTCATGCCCACCGGCGGCGGCAAGAGCCTGTGCTACCAGGTGCCGGCCATCGCGCGCCAGCGGGCCGGCCACGGCGTGACGGTGGTGGTGAGCCCGCTGATCGCGCTGATGCACGACCAGGTGGGCGCGCTCGAGGAGGTGGGCGTGCACGCTGCCTTCCTGAATTCGACGCTGTCGTTCGAGGAGGCGCAGCAGATCGAGCGCGACCTGATGAACGGACGGCTCACGCTGCTGTATGCCGCCCCCGAGCGGGTGACGACGCCGCGCTTCCTGGCGCAGATGGATTCGCTGCACCAGCGCGGGCTGCTCGGCCTGTTCGCCATCGACGAGGCGCACTGCGTGAGCCAGTGGGGCCACGACTTCCGCAGCGAGTACCTGGGCCTGTCGGTGCTGCACGAGCGCTACGCCAGCGTGCCGCGCATCGCGCTCACCGCCACCGCCGACGAGCACACCCGCGCCGACATCATCGAGCGGCTGCAGCTCGGCGATGCGCGGGTGTTCATCAGCAGCTTCGACCGTCCGAACATCCGCTACACCATCGTCGAGAAGGACGAGCCGCGCCGGCAGCTGCTGCGCTTCCTGCGCGACGAGCACGAAGGCGAGGCCGGTGTCGTGTACTGCCAGAGCCGCAAGAAGGTGGAGGAAACCGCCGCCTGGCTCAATGACGAGGGCATCGCCGCCTTGCCCTACCACGCCGGGCTGGACGCCGCCGTGCGCCAGAAGCACCAGGACCGCTTCCTGCGCGAGGAGGGCTTGGTGATGGTGGCCACCATCGCCTTCGGCATGGGCATCGACAAGCC
>CAMLNA010000137.1 GCA_946481025.1 uncultured Rivibacter sp. | reverse complement strand
CGGCCTGGCCGACTACGGCAAGCCCGGCAACTACTTCGAGCGCCAGATCGGCCGCTGGACCAAGCAATACCAGGCCTCGATCACCGAGCCCAACCCGGCGATGGACCGGCTCATCGAGTGGCTGCCCGCGCACATTCCGGCCAGCGCGCGCGACGAAAGCCAGGTGTCCATCGTCCATGGCGACTACCGGCTCGACAACCTCATCTTCCATCCCACCGAGCCGCGCGTGCTGGCGGTGCTCGACTGGGAACTCTCCACGCTGGGCCACCCGCTGGCCGACTTCAGCTACCACTGCATGTCGTGGCACATCCCCCATGGCGCCTTCCGCGGCATCGGCGGCCTGGACATCCGGTCGCTCGGCATCCCGAGCGAGAGCGAATACATCCAGCGCTACTGCGAACGCACCGGCCGCGGCAGCGGTGACGCGCTGGTGACTGACTGGAACTTCTACCTCGCCTACAACCTGTTCCGTATCGCCGGCATCCTGCAAGGCATCGCGAAGCGCGTGGTCGACGGCACCGCATCGAGCGCCGAAGCGAAGCAGGCAGCCGCCGGCGCCAAGCCGCTGGCCGAACTCGGCTGGTCGATCGCCCAACAGATTCGCTGACGACGAGAGGAAGCGCCATGGACTTCGACTACTCACCGCGCACCAAGGAGCTGCAGGCCAGGGTGCGCGCCTTCATGGACGCGCACGTCTATCCGAACGAGGCGCGCTACTTCGCCGAGATCGAAGCCAACACCCAGGCGGGCCGGCGCTGGACGCCGCTGCCGGTGATCGAGGAACTCAAGCCCAAGGCGCGTGCCGCCGGACTGTGGAACCTCTTCCTGCCCGAGAGCGACCTCGGCGCGGGACTCACCAACCAGGAATACGCGCCGCTGGCCGAGATCATGGGTGCGGTGCCCTGGGCCAGCGAGGTGTTCAACTGCTCGGCGCCCGACACCGGCAACATGGAAGTGCTGGTGCGCTACGGCACCGAAGAGCAGAAGAAGCGCTGGCTCGTGCCGCTGATGCAAGGCGAGATCCGCAGCGCGTTCGCGATGACCGAGCCCGCAGTGGCGTCGTCGGACGCGACCAACATCGAGTCGCGCATCGAGCGCCAGGGCGACGAATACCTCATCAACGGCCGCAAGTGGTGGACCTCCGGCGCCGGCGACCCGCGCTGCAGGATCTACATCTTCATGGGCAAGACCGACCCCGACGCGCCCAGGCACAGCCAGCAGTCGATGATCCTCGTCCCTGCCGATGCGCCGGGGGTCAAGGTGCTGCGCCCGCTCACCGTGTTCGGCTACGACGACGCGCCGCACGGCCACATGGAAGTGCTGTTCGAGAACGTGCGCGTGCCGGCCTCGAACATGCTGCTGGGCGAAGGCCGCGGCTTCGAGATCGCCCAGGGCCGGCTCGGCCCGGGCCGCATCCACCATTGCATGCGCCTGATCGGCCTGGCCGAGCGTGCGCTCGGGCTGATGTGCAAGCGCGCCTCGTCGCGGGTGGCCTTCGGCAAGCCGGTGGCCGCGCAGACGGTGACGCAGGAGCGCATTGCCGAAGCGCGCTGCATGATCGAGCAGGCCCGCCTGCTCACGCTGAAGGCCGCCTGGATGATGGACGTGGCCGGCAACAAGACCGCCAAGGCCGAGATCGCGATGATCAAGGTGGTGGCACCCAGCATGGCCTGCCAGGTGATCGACTGGGCGATCCAGGTGCACGGCGGCGCCGGCATGTGCGACGACTTCCCGCTCGCCTACTTCTACACGGCCGCGCGCACGCTGCGCTTTGCCGACGGCCCCGACGAAGTGCATCGCAACGCGATCGCCAAGCTCGAGCTCGGCAAGCACGCGCGATAGGCAGCGCCGGGCTTACTGCCGCCGCTGCTTGTCGCCGCTGGGGAACTCGGGCTGCAGCTGGCTGTGCCAGGCGGTGGAGGTGGTGCTGGGCCAAGCACCACCCTCGTTGTAGTTTTCGGCCGCCGCCATCGCGCGGCGCACCGCGCAGTCGTACAAGGCCTGCACTTCATCGAGCAGGGCGAGTTCGAGGCTGGGCGCTTCGAGCCTCAGGTACACCCGCCCGCGCAGCGTCATGAGCACGAAGGGCGGGTCACCCGCCAGGCTGCGCGTGGTGGCGTCCTCGAGCCTGGCCGCCAGTTCGCCTTCGACCCAGGCCGCCACCGGCGGAGCGGCGCTCGCCACCGCGACGAAGCGCCCGCGCAAGCCCCGGTACGTCGACAGGTTCACCTTCGGGAACATCGCCAGCCAGCGCATCTCCTCCGGCATGGAGTTGTCGATCTGCGTCTGCATGTCCTGCGTGAAGCGATCGAAGGCATCGGCTTCCAGGCGCTCGGCCAGGCTGCGGGAGATGAGCAGCATCTGCAGGCCGTGCGGCAGCGCGAGCTCGGCACGCAGGCGCAGCTCGCGCCCGCCGATGTAGTTGCGCTGAGGGTCGCCCCACTCGAGGCGCCACACGTAGTTGTCCTTGCGGCCCTCGACGACAAAACCCTGTTCGTCGCGCACCTTCTTGAATTCGAGTCCGTGCTGCTTGGCCCAGGTGGCCAGCGGACGGCCGTCGGGGCCGCCCGGGGTACCGCCGATCCAGCGCTTGAAGGAGTCGAGCATTTTTGTGGTTCGTCGGCTAGAGTCCGCGCTATTGCGAACATCCACCGACAACAAGAGAGCGAGCAATGATCGAAGTGTATTCCTGGGCCACCCCCAATGGGCACAAGGTTCACATCATGCTGGAGGAGTGTGGCCTGCCTTACCGCGTGATCCCGGTGGACATCGGCGCGGGCGACCAGTTCAAGCCCGGCTTCCTCGCCATCAGCCCCAACAACAAGATCCCGGCCATCGTGGACCCCGACGGCCCCGATGGCAAGCCCATCTCCATGTTCGAGTCGGGCGCCATCCTGCTGTACCTCGCCGGCAAGACGGGCAGATTCCTGCCTGATGACGTGGCGGCCAAGTACGAAGTGATGCAGTGGCTGATGTTCCAGATGGGCGGCGTGGGCCCGATGCTCGGCCAGACGCATCACTTCCGCAACTACGCCCCCGAGAAGATCGACTACGCCATCAACCGCTACACCAACGAGGCGAAGCGGCTGTACGGCGTGATGGACAAGCGCCTGTCGAAGTCGAAGTACATCGGCGGCGCTGAATACTCGATCGCCGACATCGCGATCTTCCCGTGGCTGCGCTCCTGGAAGAACCAGGGCATCGACTGGGCCGACTACCCGGTGCTCAAGGGCTGGTTCGACGAGATCGCCGCCCGGCCGGCCGTGCAGCGTGGCGTGGAGGTGCTGGCCGCCCAGCGCAAGCCGGTCACCGACGACAAGGCACGCGAGATGCTGTTCGGCGCCGAGCAGTACAAGCGTCATTGAACGAATCCGCTCGACGCGTAACGAAGCCCCTGGGCAACAACAAAGCAACCGCCAAGTCGCCTGCCAAAGCGCTGCAGCCCAGGTGAATGTCGCCACCGGGCCGCTCCCAAGCAAGGCCCGCCCCTTCGCGGAGGGTGCCCGCCGTACCCGGCGGGGCGGGGTGCCGTCAACATTCATGCACGACCTCACCGTCATCACCACCCTCGTCGGCGCCCTGCTCGCCGCACTGCTGCTCGGCTGGGTCACGCAGCGCATCGGGCTGTCCACCATCGTCGGCTACATGCTGGCCGGCATCGTGGTCGGCCCCTTCACGCCCGGCTTCGTGGCCGACACGCGCCTGGCCTCGCAGATGGCCGAGATCGGCGTGATCCTGCTGATGTTCGGCGTGGGTCTGCACTTCCATCCGCAGGAGCTGCTGCGCGTGTGGCGCCTGGCAGTGCCGGGGGCCATCGGCCAGAGCGCGCTCGCGGGCCTGGCGGGCTGGGCGCTCGCGCGGGCGTTCGGCTGGTCGCATTCGGCCGGCGCGGTGTTCGGCATGGCGCTGGCCGTGGCCAGCACCGTGGTGCTGATGAAGATGCTGGTCGAGCAGGACCGGCTGAGCGAGCGCGACGGGCACGTCGCGGTGGGCTGGCTCATCGTGGAAGACCTCTTCACCGTGGCGGCGCTGGTCGTGCTGCCGGCCATGGCCTCGGGCGGCACCGATGCCGGCACCCTGCTGCCGGCCCTGCTGCAGGCGCTGGCGCTGGCCGGTACGTTTGCGCTGCTGGTGTGGCTGCTGGGCACGCGCGTGCTGTCGTGGCTGATGGAGCGCATGGCCAGGGCCGGCTCGCACGAGCTCTTCACGCTCACCGTGTTCGTGGTCGCGCTCGGCGTGGCGGCCATCGCGGCCGAAGTCTTCCACGTGTCGGTCGCGCTGGGCGCCTTCTTCGCCGGGCTGGTGCTCGGGCAGTCGCGCTTCGGGCCGCAGGCGGCCGCCGACATGGGCCCTTTCCGCGACGTGTTCTCGGCGCTGTTCTTCGTCTCGGTGGGCATGCTGTTCAACCCCGCCTTCGTGCTGGAGCGCCCCGGCCTCGTGCTCGCCGCGCTGGCCATCGTGATGGTGATCAAGCCGCTGGCGGCCTGGCTCATCGTCAGCGCGCTACGAGGCTCGGTGCGCACCTCCGCCACGGTGGCGGTGGGGCTCGCGCAGATCGGGGAGTTCTCGTTCATCCTGGGCAGCCTCGGAGCGGCCCTGGGCATCCTGCCGCGCCAGGCCATGGACACCCTGGTCGTGGTCGCCATCGTGTCCATCGCGCTCAATCCGGTGCTGTTCCGCTTCATGGCACGGCTCCTGGCCAGGAAGGCCCGCGCTGAAGAAGAAGCCGCAGCCGCCCCTGCGCCGGCGCCGGCCGCCGTGCCGGTGGTGATGGTGGGCTTTCGTTCGCTGGGCCGGCGCCTGGCGCGCCGCTGCGCCGACATGGGCGTGGTGCTGCGCGTGATCGACAGCGACGACGGCGAAACCCAGCCGGCGCTTCCCTTCGAGCGGGTGGTGGGCGACCCCACAGACCCCGAGCTGCTGCGCGCCGCCGGCGTGGCCGAGGCACGCACGCTGCTGGTGGCCGACCTGTCGCTGGGCGAAAAGATGCAGGTGTGCCGCGCCGCCCGGCAGCTGAACCCGCGCGTGGCGATCATCAGCGCCGCAGCCAACGACGCCGAACGCGCCTGGCTGCAGGAGTTCGGCGCGCACTTCGTGTGCGACGCGCTCGACGAGATGAGCGAGCAGCTGGCGCGCTCCGTGCGCGCCAGCCTGTAGCCGGCTGCCGGGCTCCGCCGCTCAGCGCCCCCGACCCAGCGCGGCCATCGTGTCCGGCAGGTGCCCGGCCAGCCACGCCGAGATGGCATCGGAGAGGGCACAGGGGTCGGCCGGCTTCACGAGGTGCAGGTCGAAACCAGCCTCGAAGGCGCGGGCCTGGTCGGCCTTGCTGCCGTAGCCGGTGACGGCCACCAGCATCGAGCCTTGCGTCTGCGGCAGCTTGCGCAGGCGCCGGGCCACCTCGTAGCCGTCGAGCCCCGGCAGGCCGATGTCGAGCACCACCACCCGCGGCGCATACACCGGCGCGCTGGCCAGGGCCTGCAGCCCGTCGCTCACCGTCTTGACCTCGTGGCCCAGCATGCCCAGGAACATCGCGATGGATTCCGCGGCGTCGTGGTTGTCGTCGACCACCAGCACCCGGCAGCCGGTGGAGGCCGGCGCATTGCCCTGCTCCGGCACGAGCGGCGCTGCCCCCACTTCCACCAGGCACGGCAGGTAGACCCGGAACTCGGCGCCCTTGCCCGGCCCCGCACTGTCGGCCGCGACCCGACCGTTGTGCATCTCGACCAGGCGCTGCACCAGCGTCAGCCCCACCCCCAGGCCGCCCTGGGCACGGTCGAGCGTGCGCTTGCCCTGCTCGAAGAGGTCGAACACGTGGGGCAGCAGCTCGTCATCGATGCCGATGCCGTTGTCGCGCACGCGGATCACCGCCATGCCGTCGTCCTCGACGGCCAGCGACAGCTGGATCAGGCCGCCGTCCTCGGTGTACTTGGCCGCGTTGTTGAGCAAGTTGGCCACGATCTGCGACAGCCGCGCGAAGTCGCCCCGCATCCACACCGCCTGGTCGGGCAGCACCAGCGTCAGGGCATGGCCGCGCGCGTCGATCATCGGGCGCACCGTCTCGATGCTGTGCGCAATGACGCCCAGCAGGTCCACCGGCTCGAGGTGCAGCGCGATCTTGCCCTGGCTGATGCGCGCCACGTCGAGCAGTTCCTCGACCAGCCGCGTCATGTGGTTCACCTGCCGGTCCATCACGTCGTTGGCCCGGGTGAGCCGCGGGTCGGCCGGTGCAATGCGGCGGATCACTTCCACCGCGTTGCGAATCGGCGCGAGCGGGTTGCGCAGCTCGTGCGACAGCATGGCAAGGAATTCGTCCTTGCGGCGGTTGGACTGCTGCAGCTTGTTTTCGGCATGCCGGCGCTCGACGATCTCGGCCTCGAGGCTGCGGTACAGGCGCACGTTCTCGAAGGCCACCGCCGCGCGGTCGGCCAGGTCGTCGAGCGCGCTCCATTCGTGTGGCGCAACGTCGGTGGCCACCAGCAGCGCCCCCAGCAGCCGGTTGCCGATGGTGAGCGGCAGCACGGCCCCCAGGCCCGGGGGCGGCACCGGGGTGGCGGCGTCGGTATCGAGCGCCACGAGCGCCGACAGCACCGAGGCATCGAGATCGACGCGCATCTTCGAACCGAGCGCGCGCCCGATCGCGTCCTGCACGGCCGGCGGCAGCAGGCCGAGATCGCTGGCGGCGATGCGGCTCTCGCCTTCGGCCGTGCACACGCAGGAGGTCGTGCGCGTTCCCTCATGCGAATCGCCCATGGTCATGACCAGGGCCATGCAGCCCAGCGACGGCACCACCAGCTTCAGCAGCGTGCGGGTGCTGACCTCGGCGTCGAGCGAATCACCCAGCGCCCGGCTGGCGCGCGCCAGGAAGCTCGAGCGGCGCGTGTTCTCTTCCGCCGCCCGCCGCGCCGCTTCGGCCGCCACGAGCGCCAGGCGCTCCTCGGACTGCCGGCGCAGGCGGCGCTGCATCTTGTGCAGCTCGACGAACACGCGCACCTTGCTGCGCAGCACCTCGGGCACCACCGGCGACAGGATGTAGTCCACCGCGCCCAGCGAATAGCCCAGGGCGGTCTGCATCTCGTCGGTGTAGGCGGTGATGAAGATGATCGGCGTGTGCGCCGAGCGCTTGTACTTGCGGATGAGGCCGGCCGTTTCGAAGCCGTCGATGTCGGGCATGTTCACGTCGAGCAGGATCACCGCGAAGTCGCGGTGCAGCACCTCGCGCAGCGCTTCGCCGCCCGAGCGCACGAGCACGAGGTCCTGGCCGAGCTCCTCCAGCACGGTGCGGAACACCAGCAGCTTCTCCGGCAGGTCGTCGACGACCAGGATGCCGGTGCGGTCGTCGTCGGCGTCGCCGCCGGCAAATCGGCCGTGGGGGTCGATCACGGACACAGCCAGCCTCGCAGAACGGTGAGCAGGTGCGCCGGATCGACGGGCTTCGAGATGTAGTCCCATGCGCCCGCCTCGATGCATTTCTGCCGGTCGCCCTTCATGGCCTTCGCCGTCACGGCCACCATCGGCAGCTCGCGGCCTTGCGGCAGCCGGCGGATCTCTTTCATGGTTTCGATGCCGTCCATCTCCGGCATCATGATGTCCATCAGGACGATGTCGATGTCGGCGTCGCTCTCGACGATGCGGATGGCCTCGCGGCCGTTGCCGGCCGACACGATGACCATGCCTTCGTCGGCCAGCACGGTGGCCAGCGCGAAGATGTTGCGCATGTCGTCATCGACGATCAGCGCCTTCTTGCCCGACAGCGCGTGCCGCGCGCCATGCACTTCCTCGATGGCCGCGCGCTCGCGGTCGGACATGGACGCGGGGCTGCGGTGCAGGCAGAACGCGGTATGCGCGAGGAGCGCCTGCGCGGAGTCCGCCTCCAGCTGCGCGAAGCCGTAGGGCCGCGACGCCCACGCGCCATCGGCGGGCTGCGCCCCGCCCGTCGCCACGAACAGCACCACCGGCAGCGCCAGCGCACCGGGCCGCCGGTCCATGGCCTCCTGCACGTCGTCCGGACCGAGCCAGCGGCTGGCCGCATCGATCACCAGGCAATCCACCGTCAGCAAGGCATCGCGCGCGGCCTGCGGCGTGGCGGCCAGCACGATGTCGACGTCGTTCTCGAGCGACTCGATGAATTCGTCGCGCGCCGGCGAAGGCGGCATCACCAGCAGCAGTCGGCGCTGGGTGCGCTCGGCAAAGCCGTGCAGCAGCGCCAGCGCCTCGTCCACCACGTCCTTCGACTGCAGCGGCTTGGCCAGGAAGCCGATCGCCCCCGCCTGCAGCGCACGCTCGCGGGCGTCGTCGGTCGACACGATGCAGATCGGGATGTGGCGCGTCTCGACGTTGGTCTTCAGGCGATCGAGGATGCGCCAGCCCTGCATGTCGGGCAGGAAGATGTCGAGCGTGATGACCGACGGATGGAACTCGCGCGCCATGGTCAGTGCACCGGCCCCGGTGGTGCTGACCAGGCCCTTGAAGCCGTTCTGCCGCGCCGCCTCCAGCAGCACCTTCGCGAAGCCGAGGTCGTTCTCGACGATCAGCAGCACCCGGTCTTCGGCCGAGATGTGCTCCCGGTCGTCGCCGGCCACGTTGAGCGACAGCCTGCCTTCGTGCAGGGAGTCGTCGGCAGCCTCGCCGGCGGCCGCCTCGCGCGCGGGCAGCGGCTGCGCCACGCGATAGGTTTCGTGCTGGAGCGCACGGGGCCGCTGCTCCGCCTGCGCACCGCCGGCCGCGCGCGGGTGGCGCGGCGAACGTGCCGGGTTGTAGCTTTGCGGCAGGTACAGCGTGAAGGTGCTGCCCTTGCCGGGCGCGCTCACCAGCTTGATCTCGCCGCCCAGCAGGCGCGAGAGCTCGCGGCTGATGGCCAGGCCCAGGCCCGTGCCGCCGTACTTGCGCGACGTGGAGCCGTCGGCCTGCTGGAAGGCCTCGAAGATGATCTGCTGCTTGTCGGGCGAGATGCCGATGCCGGTGTCCGACACCGAGAACGCGATCACCTGCCCGGCCCGGTTGAGCTCCTCGTTGTCAGGCGACCAGCCGCCCGGGGCGGTGGACAGCGAGAACACCACCGTGCCCTGGTGAGTGAACTTGAAGGCGTTGGACAACAGGTTCTTGATGATCTGCTGCAGGCGCTTCACGTCGGTGAACATCGTCTTGGGCAGCGGCTGCTCGAGATTGATCAGGAAGTCGATCTGCTTGGACTCGGCGAAGTAGCGGAAGCTGCGCTCCACCGATCGGTGCAGGTCGTCGAGCCGCAGCTCGCTGATGTCCACGATCACCGTGCCCGACTCGATCTTCGACAGGTCGAGGATGTCGTTGATGAGCATCAGCAGGTCGTTGCCCGAGCTGTGGATGGTCTTGGAGAACTCCACCTGCTTCGGGCTCAGGTTGCCTTCGGGGTTCTTGCAGAGCTGGTCGGAGAGGATGAGCAGCGAGTTGAGCGGCGTGCGCAGCTCGTGCGACATGTTGGCCAGGAACTCGGACTTGTACTTCGACGTCAGCGCAAGCTGCTCGGCCTTTTCTTCCAGCGCCTGCCGCGCCTGCTCCACCTCGGCGTTCTTGCGCTCCACCTCCTGGTTCTGGTGCGCCAGCAGGCGGGCCTTTTCCTGCAGCTCCTGGTTGGTCTGCTGGAGCTCCTGCTGGCGGCTTTGCAGCTCCTCCGCCAGCGACTGCGACTGCTTGAGCAGGTCTTCGGTACGGCTGTTGGCCTCGATCGTGTTGATCACGATGCCGATCGATTCGGTCAGCTGGTCGAGGAAGGCCTGGTGCACCGGGTTGAAACGCTCGAGCGAGGCGAGTTCCACCACGCCGCGCACCTGGTCCTCGAACACGATGGGCAGCACCAGCACGTCCATCGCCGCCGTTTCGGACAAGCCCGACGCGATGCGGAAGGCCTGGCTGGGCACGTTGGTCAGCAGGATCTTCTCGGCGTCGAGCGCGCACTGCCCCACCAGGCCTTCGCCCAGCCGCACTTCCTTGCCGTGGGTGTGCTTGCCGCCCGAGGCGTAGCTGGCGACGAGCTTGAGCGCCGGCGTGTCGTCGGCCGTGTAGCTCATCACGTAGAACTCGGCCTGCTGGGCCCCCACCACCGGCGCGAGCTCCGACAGGATGAGCTGGCCCACGGTGACGAGGTCCTTCTGGCCCTGCAGCATGCGCGAGAACTTCGCGAGGTTGGTCTTCAGCCAGTCCTGCTCGGTGTTCTTCTGGGTGGTGTCCTTCAGGTTGCGGATCATCTCGTTGATGGTGTCCTTGAGCGCAGCCACCTCGCCCTGGGACTCCACCGTGATCGAACGGGCCAGGTCGCCCTGCGTGACGGCGGTGGCCACTTCAGCGATGGCACGCACCTGCGTGGTCAGGTTGGCCGCGAGCTCGTTCACGTTTTCGGTGAGGCCCTTCCAGGTGCCCGAGGCGCCCGGCACCTTGGCCTGGCCGCCGAGCTTGCCTTCGACGCCCACCTCGCGCGCCACCGTGGTCACCTGGTCGGCAAAGGTGGCCAGCGTGTCGGTCATGCTGTTGATGGTCTCGGCCAGCGCGGCGATCTCGCCCTTGGCCTCCACCGTGAGCTTCTGCTTCAGGTCGCCGTTGGCCACGGCGGTCACCACCTTGGCGATGCCGCGCACCTGTGAGGTCAGGTTGCCGGCCATGAAGTTCACGTTGTCGGTCAGGTCCTTCCAGGTGCCCGACACGCCCTTCACCTGCGCCTGGCCCCCCAGCCGGCCTTCGGTGCCCACCTCGCGCGCCACCCGCGTCACCTCGGCCGCGAACGACGACAGCTGGTCCACCATGGTGTTGATCACGTCCTTGATCTGCAGGATCTCGCCGCGCACGTCCACCGTGATCTTCTGCGTGAGGTCGCCGCCGGCGATGGCGGTGGCCACCTTCGACACGTCGCGCAGCTGCACGGTGAGGTTCGAAGCCATGGAGTTCACGCTGTCGGTCAGGTCCTTCCAGGTGCCGGCCACGCCCTGCACGTCGGCCTG